>NZ_JBHVRK010000001.1:114289-601934 GCF_042885845.1 Kitasatospora sp. NPDC058032
GGGGGCCCGGTTGCCCGGCCGCCGGGGGCCACCCCCCCCCCCGCCGTGGGGGGGGGGTTGTTCGCCGGGCCGGTGCGCGGTTCCCCGGGGCCGGGCGGGGCCCCCCGGGGGCCGCCCCCGGCCCCGGGGGAACCGGATCCGGATCAGATGTCGCGGAAGGTCTCGATCTGGGCGCCGATGGAGTTGAGGCGCTCGGCGAGGTCCTCGTAGCCGCGGTTGATGACGTAGACGTTGCGCAGGACCGAGGTGCCCTTGGCGGCGAGCATCGCGAGGAGGATGACCACGGCGGGGCGCAGGGCCGGCGGGCAGACCATCTCGGCGGCGCGCCAGCGGGTCGGGCCCTGGACCAGGACGCGGTGCGGGTCGAGGAGCTTGATGTCCGCGCCGAGGCGGGTGAGTTCGGTGAGGTAGATGGCGCGGTTGTCGTAGACCCAGTCGTGGATCATCGTGGTGCCGTGGGCGGCCGCGGCGATGGCGGCGAAGAACGGCACGTTGTCGATGTTGATGCCGGGGAAGGGCATCGGGTGGATGGTGTCGACCGGCGCGGTGAGCTTGGAGGGGCGCACGGTGAGGTCGACCAGCCGGGTGCGGCCGTTGTGGGCGGCGTACTCCGGGGTGCGGTCGTAGTCCAGGCCCATGCCCTCCAGCACCGCGAGCTCGATCTCCAGGAACTCGATCGGCACCCGGCGGACGGTCAGCTCGGAGGAGGTGACCACGGCGGCGGCGAGCAGGCTCATCGCCTCGACCGGGTCCTCGGCCGGCGTGTAGTCGACGTCGCAGGTGATCTGCGGGACGCCGTGCACGGTGAGGGTGGTGGTGCCGATGCCCTCGATCCGCACGCCCAGCTTCTCCAGGAAGAAGCAGAGGTCCTGGACCATGTAGTTGGGCGAGGCGTTGCGGATGACGCTGACGCCGTCGTGGCGGGCGGCGGCGAGCAGGGCGTTCTCGGTGACGGTGTCCCCGCGCTCGGTCAGCACGATCGGGCGGTCCAGCGGGGCGCCGGGCTGGACGGAGGCGTGGTAGGCGCCGCCGGTGGTGGCGACCTCCAGGCCGAACCGGCGCAGCGCGGTGAGGTGCGGCTGGACGGTGCGGGTGCCGAGGTCGCAGCCGCCCGCGTAGGGGATGGCGAAGGTGTCGGCCCGGTGCATCAGCGGGCCGAGGAACATCAGCACGCTGCGGGTGCGGCGGGCGGCCTCGACGTCCATGCCGGCGAGGTCGAGCTCGGCGGGCGGGGTGAGTTCGAGGTCGCGGCCGTCGTTGATCCAGCGGCTCCTGACGCCGATGCTGGTGAGCACCTCGAGGATCCGGTAGACCTCCTCGATGCGGGCCACGCTGCGCAGGGTGGTGCGGCCGGTGGTCAGCAGCGAGGCGCAGAGGATGGCCACGCAGGCGTTCTTGCTGCTGCGGACGTCGATCGCGCCGGAGAGGGTGGTGCCGCCGGCGACCCGCAGGTGCATCGGGCCGGCGTAGCCGAGGGAGACGATCTCGCTGTCGAGCGCTTCGCCGATGCGAGCGATCATCTCAAGGCTGACGTTCTGCTTGCCCTGCTCGATGCGGTTGACCGCGCTCTGGCTGGTGCCGAGGGCCTCGCCGAGCTGAGCCTGGGACCAGCCGCGGTGCTGACGCGCGGTACGGATGAGGGTGCCGATACGGGTGAGGTAGTCGCCTGTCACTCGCCAGACCATATCTCATGGCTGAGATAGCGACAGAACCGACCCCTGGCGTGGCGTGACTTTTGTCCGTTTCTCACCCCGTATGAGCGTCAGATCTTCACATCACAGCGAAGTTCCTGGGACAGACCTGAGACACGAAGGCGGAGCGCTCACGCCCCGAGCGGCTCCGCCCGGCCGACGATCGTCCCGGCCCGGTCGATGCAGATGACGTCCACCACCACCGGCGAACCCACCAGCACCCCGAGCGCGGTGGCCCGCGCCGCCTCCGCCACCAGGTCGCCCAGCGGCACCCCGGCCGCCCGGCAGAGCCGGATCGCCTCCAGCCCGGTGTTGGCCGCCGCGACCGCCGCCGCCAGTTCCTCGTCCGCGCCGCCCGTGCGGGCGAGTGCGGCCAGGTAGCCCTTGTCCACCTGGGAGCGCGCCGAGTGCAGGTCGAGGTGGCCGGCGGCGAGCTTGGAGAGCTTGGCGAAGCCGCCGGCGATGGTCAGCCGCGGCACCGGGTGGCGCTTGAGATACTTGAGCACCGCGCCGGCGAAGTCGCCCATGTCGAGCAGCGCGTCCTCGGGCAGGCCGTGCACGGCGACGGCCGTCCGCTCCGAGGTCGAGCCGGTGCACCCGGCCACATGGGTGCGGCCCGCGGCGCGCGCCACGTCCACCCCGCGCCGGATCGAGTCGATCCAGGCGGAGCAGGAGTAGGGGACGACGATCCCGGTGGTGCCGAGGATGGAGAGCCCGCCAAGAATGCCCAGCCGGGGGTTCCAGGTGGAGCGGGCGATCTCCTCGCCGTGGTCGACGGAGATCTCCACCACCACGTCCCCGCCACCCCCGCACTCGGCCGCCACCTCGGCGACCGCCTCCCGGATCAGCTGCCGGGGCACCGGGTTGACGGCCGGCTCGCCGACCGGCAGCGGCAGCCCGGGCTTGGTGACGGTGCCCACGCCCGGCCCGGCCCGGAACACCACGCCCGTGCCCGGCTCCCCGGCCCACACCGTGGACCGCACCAGCGCGCCGTGCGTCACATCGGGGTCGTCCCCGGCGTCCTTCACCACCCCGGCCATCGCCCGCCGGCCGCCCGCGTCCTCGGTCAGCCCCTCCGCCGCCAGCGCGAACGCCGGCCGCTGCCCCTTCGGCAGGACGATCTCCACCGGGTCCGGGAACTCCCCGGTGAGCAGCGCCCGGTACGCCGCCTTGGTCGCCGCCGTGGCACACGCCCCGGTCGTCCAGCCGTGCCTCAGCCCACTGCTCCTCAGCTGCCCGGCCCGCCCACCGACCTCGCTCACGACGGTCTCCTCGCATCCCGATCGCATCCGCAAACGTGCTCCATCCTCCCCTGCCGCCCGACCTGTGGCGCGGCCGGGTTCGCGGCCCGCCCCGGCCCGGCGTACCTCAAGTACTTGACGTACGCCCCGTGCATGTGCACGCTGGACGGAGGACCACCGAGGAGGCAGCCATGTCCGCAGTCCACTTCGACAGCTACACCGAGGCCCGTACGCACCTCAAGGACCTGCTCGACGCCGCGGCCGAGGGCCGGGTGGCGACAGTGCGGCGGGAGTCCGGCCGAGCGGCAGTGGTGGACGTCGAACGGCTGCGCCACTACCTCGCGACGGTCTGCCCGTCGAAGGCCGAGGTCGTGGCGGAGGCCGACGGCTGGTCCGTGTTCATCCCCGGCCTGCCGGTGGCAGCCGACGGGGCGAGTTTCGACGAGGCCATAGCGGAGATGGTGCAGGCGCTGCGCGAGTACGCCGAAGACTGGCAGGACCGGCTGCGGACCGCCCCCAACCACCTGGACCACTGGGGGCTGGTGCAGTTGGTCTCGCTGAGCGACGACGATCAGCTCGCCGCCTGGCTGGTGGGGGTCGAGCGGTGACGCACCCGCAGCCCGACCGGGAACGCCACGACCGGTTCTGCCGGACCGAAGGCTGGGACCGGGTCCGCGACGCGCGCGGACGGACCGGCACCCATCACGTCACGTACGAGCTGTCGCTCCGCGACGGCCGGATCCTGCGAACCCGGATCTCCCACCCGGTGGACCGGACGGCCTACGGCCCGTCCATGTGGAGCCACATCCTCCGCGACCAACTCGATGTCACGGAGGACGAGTTCTGGGACTGTGTGCAGCTCGGCCGGATTCCCGGCCGGAGTGCGCCCGAGCCGCCCAAGGAGTCCCTGCCGGCCGACCTCGTCTACCTGCTGCTCCATCGGGTCGGGCTCACCGAGGCGACCGTGGCCGGGCTCTCCCGGGAGGAGGCCCTGGCCAGGTTGCAGCAGTACTGGACCGACGGCAGCTGAGTACGGCCGGCCCGGGCCCGCGTGGAGGCCCGGGCCCGCGCCGGGTCAGGCCTCCGGGTAGCGGCGGGGGGTCCAGGTGACGTCCGGGTGCGGGGGGCGGGGGACGTGCCGGGTCTGGGAGGAGCCGATCAGGAGGATGGTGCGCATGTCGACCTCGGCGGGGTCGAGGTCGGCGAGGCGGACGGTGCGCACCCGCTCGGTGGGGCCGCCGACGTCGCGGGCCAGCACCACCGGGGTCCCGGGCGCCCGGTACTCCAGGAGGAGGTCGCGGGCGAGGCCGACCTGGGTGGTGCGGGACTTCGAGCCGGGGTTGTAGAGGGCGAGCACGAGGTCCGCCGCGGCCGCGGCGCGCAGCCGGGCGGCGACGACGTCCCAGGGCTTGAGGCGGTCGGAGAGCGAGACCACCGCGTAGTCGTGGCCGAGCGGGGCACCGGCCCGGGAGGCGGCCGCGTGGGCGGCGGTCATGCCGGGCACGATCCGCACCGGGACGTCCCGGTAGGCCTCCTCGCAGGCGACCTCCAGGACGGCGGTGGCCATCGCGAAGACGCCCGGGTCGCCGGAGGAGACCACCACCACCCGGTGGCCGCGGCGGGCCAGGTCGAGGGCGAACTCGGCGCGCTCGGACTCCACCTTGTTGTCGGAGCCGTGCCGGGCCTGGCCGGGGCGCACCGGCACCCGGTCCAGGTAGGTGGTGTAGCCGACCAGGTCGGTGGCGGCGGACAGCGCGCCGCGGGCCTCGGGGGTGAGCCAGAGCGGGCCGGCCGGGCCGGTGCCGACGACGGTGACGCTGCCGGGTCCGCTCAGGTCGGGCGCCGGGGGCTCCAGCGGGGCGACCCTGCTGGGCAGCACGGCCACCGAGAAGTAGGGCACGCCCTCGGGGTCGACCGAGGCCAGCGGCGCCGTCCGCTCACCGGCCATGAACGCCCGCTCGACGTACTGGGCGTCGGCCAGCCGGCCGGCCCGCTCCAGGGCGCGGCGCACGGTGGGGAAGGTGCGGCCGAGCTTCATCACGACGGCGGAGTCGGCGGCGGCCAGCCGCGCGGTCAGCTCCTCCTCCGGCAGGGTGCCGGGGATGACGGTGAGCGTCTCCTCGGCCTCGGTGAGCGGCTGGCCGAGCCGGGCGGCGGCGGCGCTGACCGAGGTCACGCCGGGCACCACCTCGGTCGGGTAGCGGTGCGCCAGGCGCTTGTGCATGTGCTGGTAGGAACCGTAGAAGAACGGGTCCCCCTCGGCGAGCACCACGACGTCGCGGCCGGCGTCCAGGTGGGCTGCCAGCCGGGCGGCGGCCTCCTCGTAGAAGTCGTCCAGCGCGCCCCGGTAGCCGCCGGGGTGGTCGGTGGTCTCGACGGTGATCGGGTAGACCAGCGGCTCCTCGATCTGACTGCCCGTCAGATAGCGTTCGGCGATGGACCGGGCGATGGACCGGCCGTGCCGGGCACTGTGGTACGCCACCACGTCGGCCCGGCCGATGAGTTCGGCGGCGCGGACGGTCACCAGCGAGGGGTCGCCGGGACCGAGGCCCACGCCGTAGAGCCGGCCGGTGGTGCTCCGGTCCTCCATCTGACGATCCGTCATTCTTCCTCGCTCGCAATCGCGTTGATCGCGGCGGCGGCCATCGCGCTGCCGCCGCGCCGGCCGCGGACCACCAGGTGCTCCAGGCCGGCCGGGTGGGCGGCCAGGGCCTCCTTGGACTCGGCCGCGCCGATGAAGCCGACCGGTACGCCGATCACCGCGGCCGGGCGCGGGGCGCCGGCCTCGATCAGCTCCAGCAGGCGGAAGAGCGAGGTCGGCGCGTTGCCGACGGCGACCACGGCGCCCTCCAGCCGGGGCAGCCACAGCTCCATCGCGGCGGCGCTGCGGGTGTTGCCCATCGCCCGGGCCAGCTCGGGCACGGACGGGTCGGCGAGCGTGCAGATCACCTCGTTGCCGGCCGGCAGCCGCTTGCGCGTGACGCCGCTGGCGACCATGTTGACGTCGCACAGGATCGGCGCACCGGCGCGCAGGGCGGCGCGCGCGGAGGCGACCACGCCCGGCGAGTACACCAGGTCCTCGACCAGGTCGACCATGCCGCAGGCGTGGATCATCCGCACCGCGACCTGGGAGACGTCCGCCGGCAGCGCGGCGAGGTCGGCCTCGGCCCGGATGGTGGCAAAGGACTGGCGGTAGATGGACGCGCCGTCCTTCTCGTACTCGATCACGTGGTGGTCCTCCGGGCCGCGGCGACCGCCGCGGCCATCTCCTCGTTCGTCACTTCCACGGCGGTGTCCCGCCCCTGCGGCGCACCTTCCACCGCCACCCGGTACCCGCGCCCGGTCGCCAGCACGTCCACCCGGCGGCCTGCGGGGTGGCCGCAGCGGCGCTCGCAGCCCGACCAGTGCACCGGCAGGCCGCCGGGGCCCGCCGGGGCGCCGTCCAGCGCCCGGGCCGCGTCGGCCCGGACGTCGGCCTGCGACTTCGCGCAGCCCGGCAGCCCGGTGCAGGCGCTCGCGCCGTCCCAGGCCGTCCCGGCCTCGGTCCGGAAACCGGCCGCGGCCAGCCCGGCCAGCCGTCCGGCGCCGGCGCCGGGCAGCACCGCGCCGCGCCAGGGGGTGAGCCGCAGCCCGCCCTCGGCGGCGTCGACCAGGGTCCGCCACTGCCCGGCCGTGGCCAGGCCGAAACGCAGGCCGACGTGCAGGCCCGCGTGCGAACCGTGCGGACCGGCGTTCGGGCCTGTGGACGCGCCGCCGCCGGACACGGCGCCCAGTGGTGGGCGGGTCCCGGGCAGCACGGGCATCGGCAGCGGGCCGGGCGCCAGCAGTTCGGGCACCTCGCGCAGGTGCCAGGCCCGCACCCCGGCGGCGCGCTGCGCCTCCAGGAAGGCGCGGGCGGCCTCGAGGGCCGCGGCGGGCGCGGACCCGGCGGGCACCGGCCGCACGGTGGCGGCCCGGCCCAGGCGCAGCAGGGCGGTGCCGTCCGGGCCTGCGATCAATGTCACATCGGCGTCCAGCGCGGCGACGTCGCCGCCGCCGCCGTCCAGGGCGAACAGGAACTTGCCGGACAGGCCGGTCGCCCAGGGGCTGGCGCACAGCGCCAGGTCGAGGTCGCGGGCCCAGGCGTGCACATCGGCGAGGCCGGGGGCGGGGCCGGGCGAGGCGACGATGTTGCGGACGCGTTCGTGGGTGTCGGAGGGCAGCAGGCCGGCGGCGCGCAGCCGTCCGCCGAGTTCGCCGCCGCAGTCCGAAGCCAGGCCGCGCAGCTGGACGTTGCCGCGCGAGGTGATCTCCAGCCGGCCGTCCCCCAGTTCCTGCGCCGCGTCGGCCAGCGCGAGCGCCTGACGGACCGTCAGCATGCCGCCGGGCAGCCGCACCCGGGCCAGGGCGCCGTCGTCGGCCGGGTGCAGACGAAGGGCCCCGGGGCAGGCGTCCGTCAGCGCCCGGTCGGGCACGGCGGCGCCCGGCGCGGCGGCGTCGGGTTCGGGAGGCATGGCGGCGAGCATACAGATGCTCCGTCGGGTTGACGCCGTACCGTCGATCACACGTCCGGCCCCGCCCGGCGCCCCGTGACCTGCACTCCCCCAGGCCCGCCGCACCCCGTACGATGCTCGCGGACGGTCCCGCGGACCGTCCGCACGCCAGCGACGGCGCAGGGGAGGAAACCGGTGCGAACCCGGTGCGGTCCCGCCACTGTGACCGCGGTTCACCGGGAGTCCGGGGAGTCGCGGGAGCCAGGAACTCCTGCCGTCCTCCACCGGCCCGGGGCGCGGACCCCGAGGAAGGCTTGATGCCATGCGCCGCCGCATGCCCGCGATCCCGCGGTCGCCCATGCCCATGCCTGCCCTCGCACCCGCCCCCGTGCCGGCCCCCATGTCCGCCGGAGAGGCCGGGAGGGCCCTCGCATGATCCTGCTGCTGTCGACGTCCGACACCGACCTGCTGAGCGCCCGGGCCTCCGACGGACCGGTCCGCTACCGGCTCGGCAACCCGGCGCGGCTGACGCCCGAGGACCTGCCCGCCCTGCTGGAGGGCACCGACCTGGTCGTGGTCCGGCTGCTCGGCGGCCGGCGCGCCTGGCAGGAGGGCCTGGACACGCTGCTCGCCGGCCCCCGCCCGGTGGTCGTGCTGACCGGCGAACAGGCCCCCGACGCCCAGCTGATGGAGCTGTCCACCGTCCCGGCCGGCATCGCCGCCGAGGCGCACGCCTACCTGGCGCACGGCGGCGCGGCCAACCTCGCCGAGCTGGCCGCCTTCCTCTCCGACACCGTGCTGCTCACCGGCCACGGCTTCGCCCCGCCCGCCTCCGCCCCGGCCTGGGGCCCGCTGGAGCGCGAGGCCCGCACCGCCGGGGGCCCGACCGTCGCGGTGCTCTACTACCGCGCCCACCACATGAGCGGCAACACCGCCTTCGTGGAGACCCTCTGCCGGGCGATCGAGGACCGCGGCGCGCAGGCCCGGGCGTACTACTGCGCCTCGCTGCGCGGCGCCGAGCCGGAGCTGCTGGCCGCCCTCGGCGAGGCCGACGCCCTGGTCACCACCGTGCTCGCGGCCGGCGGCACCCGCCCCGCCGACGCGCAGGCCGGCGGCGACGAGGAGGCCTGGGACGCCGGCGCGCTGGCCGCGCTGGACCGGCCGATCCTCCAGGCGCTCTGCCTGACCTGGTCGCGCGCCCAGTGGGAGGCCAGCGACGACGGCCTGTCCCCGCTGGACACCGCCACCCAGATCGCGGTGCCGGAGTTCGACGGCCGGCTGATCACCGTCCCGTTCTCCTTCAAGGAGCTGGACGAGGACGGCCTGACCGTCTACGCCGCCGACGAGGAGCGCGCCGCCCGGGTCGCCGGGACCGCGGTCGCGCACGCCCGGCTGCGGCACGTCCCGGCCGCCGAGCGCCGCCTCGCGCTGGTGCTGTCCGCGTACCCGACCAAGCACGCCCGGGTCGGCAACGCCGTCGGCCTGGACACCCCGGCCAGCGCGATCCGGCTGCTGACCGCGCTGCGCGCGCAGGGCATGGACCTCGGCGACGACCTGCCGGGCCTGGACACCGACACCGACGACGGCCACGAGGGCGACGCCCTCATCCACGCGCTGATCGCGGCCGGCGGCTACGACCAGGACTGGCTCACCGAGGACCAGCTCGCCCGCAACCCGGTGCGCATCCCGGCCGCCGACTACCGCCGCTGGTACGCCGGTCTGCCCGAGGGCCTGCGCACCCGGGTCGAGGAGCACTGGGGCCCGGCCCCCGGCGAGCTGTACGTCGACCGCTCGCAGAACCCGGACGGCGACATCGTGCTCGCCGCGATCCGCTCCGGGAACCTGCTGGTGCTCATCCAGCCGCCGCGCGGCTTCGGCGAGAACCCGGTCGCGATCTACCACGACCCGGACCTCCCGCCGTCCCACCACTACCTGGCCGCCTACCGCTGGATCGCCGCCGCGCAGTCCGACGGCGGCTTCGGCGCCGACGCCGTGGTCCACCTCGGCAAGCACGGCAACCTGGAGTGGCTGCCCGGCAAGACGGCCGCGCTGTCCGCCGAGTGCGGCCCGGACGCGGTGCTCGGCGACCTGCCGCTGGTCTACCCGTTCCTGGTCAACGACCCGGGCGAGGGCACCCAGGCCAAGCGCCGCGCCCACGCCACCCTGGTCGACCACCTGGTGCCGCCGATGGCCCGCGCCGACTCCTACGGCGACATCGCGCGCCTGGAGCAGCTGCTCGACGAGCACTCCAACATCGCCGCGATGGACCCGGCGAAGCTGCCGGCGATCCGCGCCCAGATCTGGACGCTGATCCAGGCCGCCAGGCTCGACCACGACCTCGGCCTGGAGGAGCGCCCCGAGGACGACGGCTTCGACGACTTCCTGCTGCACGTCGACGGCTGGCTCTGCGAGATCAAGGACGCCCAGATCCGCGACGGCCTGCACGTCCTCGGCCAGGCCCCGGTGGGCACCGACCGGGTCAACATCGTGCTCGCCATCCTGCGCGCCCGGCAGATCTGGGGCGGCGTCAGCGCGCTGCCCGGCCTGCGCGAGGCGCTCGGGCTGGACGAGGCCGCGCCCACCCTCGGCGCCACCGACGCGGCCGAGGCGAAGGCCCGCGAGCTGGTCGAGGCGATGGAGGCCACCGACTGGGCGCCGGAGGCGGTCGAGAAGGTCGCCGCCGGACTCCCGGAGGCCGTCCGCGAGGTGCTGGACTTCGCCGCCGGCCAGGTCGTGCCGCGACTGGCCGCGACCACCGGCGAGCTGGACGCCGTGCTGCACGCGCTGCGCGGCGGCTTCGTCCCGGCCGGCCCGTCCGGCTCGCCGCTGCGCGGGCTGGTCAACGTGCTGCCGACCGGCCGCAACTTCTACTCCGTCGACCCCAAGGCGGTGCCCAGCAAGCTCGCCTGGGAGACCGGGCAGGCGCTCGCCGCCTCGCTGGTCGAGCGCTACCGGGCCGACAACGACGGCGCCTACCCGCCGTCGGTCGGCCTGTCGCTGTGGGGCACCAGCGCGATGCGCACCGCCGGCGACGACATCGCCGAGGCGTTCGCGCTGCTCGGCGTCCGACCGGTCTGGGACGACGCCTCGCGCCGGGTCACCGGCCTGGAGGCGATCGGGCTCGACGAGCTGGGCCGCCCGCGGATCGACGTCACGCTGCGCATCTCCGGCTTCTTCCGGGACGCCTTCCCGCACGTGGTGGCGCTGCTGGACGACGCCGTCCGGCTGGCGGCCGCCCAGGAGGAGCCCGAGGCGGACAACTACGTGCGCGCCCACGTCCAGGCCGACCTCGCCGTGCACGGCGACGAGCGCAAGGCCACCGTGCGCGTCTTCGGCTCCCGCCCCGGCACCTACGGCGCGGGCCTGCTGCAGCTGATCGACAGCCGCGACTGGCGCACCGACGCCGACCTCGCCGAGGTGTACACGGTCTGGGGCGGCTACGCGTACGGACGCGGGCTGGACGGGCGCCCGGCCCGCGAGGAGATGGAGACCGCGTACAAGCGGATCACCGTCGCCGCGAAGAACACCGACACCCGCGAGCACGACATCGCCGACTCGGACGACTACTTCCAGTACCACGGCGGCATGGTGGCCACCGTGCGCGCGCTCACCGGCAAGGCGCCGACCGCGTACATCGGCGACTCCACCCGTCCGGAGACGGTCCGCACCCGCACCCTGACCGAGGAGGCGGCCCGGGTCTTCCGCGCCCGGGTGGTCAACCCGCGCTGGATCGAGGCGATGCGGCGGCACGGCTACAAGGGCGCGTTCGAGATGGCCGCGACCGTCGACTACCTCTTCGGGTACGACGCCACCACCGGCGTGGTCGCGGACTGGATGTACGAGAAGCTCACCCAGGAGTACGTGCTGGACCCGGTGAACCGGGAGTTCCTGGCGGGCGCCAACCCGTGGGCGCTGCACGGGATCAGCGAGCGGCTGCTGGAGGCGGCGAGCCGGGGGCTGTGGGAGCGGCCGGACCCGGAGCTGATCGAGCAGCTGCAGGCCGCGTTCCTGGAGACCGAGGGCGACCTGGAGGGCGACGGCGAGTAGCCCGTGCCGAAGGCGTAGGCCGTTCGAGTGATCACGGGGCTGGTGACGGGGCCGCGCCAAGCGGACAATACGGATCATGCCGCGCCCTCCCCTGCTCACCGGCCCCGACGGCCCCTCCGGTCCCGTCACCCCGACGGCGGCCGGCGCCCGGCGCGCCGCCCGCCCCGGCCGGGCCGCCGCCGCCCGTTACCGGCCCCGGCTGGCGGCGCTCGCCGCCGGGGCGGTGCCGGTGCTCGCCTTCCCCGCGCCCGGGGTGGCGGCGCTCGCCTGGGTCGCGCTGGTCCCCGGCCTGCTGCTGATGCAGCGGGCCCCGGGGCCGCGCGAGGCGGCGGTGCGGGGCTGGTGGTTCGGCGCCGGGTTCATCCTGACCGGGATGTCCTGGCTGCTGTCCTCGGTCGGGCCGGCCCTGCCGCTGATCGCCGTGGTGTTCGGGTCGCTGCAGGCCGGGGTGGGCCTCGCGGTCTGGCGGCTGCTGCGCCCGCCGCTGACGGTGCGCCGGGCGCTGCTCGCGCCGCCGGTGGTCGCGGCGGTCTGGCTGACCACCGAGTACGCGCGCTCCCTGCCGGCGCTGGGCGGGCCGTGGGCGCTGCTCGGCGCCACCCAGTGGCAGCACCCGGCCGTCCTGGCGCTGGCCTCGGCCGGCGGGATCTGGCTGGTCAGCGCCGCCGTGGTGGCGGTCAACACCGCCGTGCTGGTGGTGCTCACGGCCGTCGACCCGCGCCCGCGGGCCGCCGCGGCGCTGTTCGCCGTCGGGACGCTGGTGGCCGGGCCGCTGCTGTTCGCGCTGCGGCCGGCGCCACCGGCCGCCCCGGAGGGGGCGGAGGAGGTGCGGATCGCGCTGGTCCAGCCCGGGATCGTCGAGGATCCGCAGGCCCGTTTCGAGGCCGGTGCCCGCGCCACCGCCGCGCTGGTCGGGCAGCACCCGGTGGACCTGGTGGTGTGGGGCGAGTCCAGCACCACCGCCGACCTCGACCGCGATCCGGCGGCGCTCGGGCGGCTGCGCGCGCTCTCCGCCGCGACCGGGGCCGAGCTGCTGGCGGGCGAGGACGCGCGCAAGCCGGACGGGCGGATCTCCAAGGACGCGGTGCTGGTGTCGCCGCAGGGCGTGGTCGACCGGTACCGCAAGATCCGGCTGGTGCCGTTCGGCGAGTACATCCCGCTGCGGCCGGTGCTCGGCTGGGTCGCCGGGGTCAGCCGGGCGGCGGGCGAGAACCGGGCGCCCGGCAGCGACCAGCACCTGCTGCCGGCGGTGGACCGGGAGGGGCGGGCGCTGCCGGTCGGGGCGCTGGTCTGCTTCGAGTCGGCGTTCCCCGACATGGCGCGGACGGCGGCGCGCGAGGGCGCCCGGGTGCTGGTCTACCAGTCGTCGACCTCGACCTTCCAGCGGAGCTGGGCGCCCGAGCAGCACGTCTCGCTGGCCGCGATCCGGGCCGCCGAGACCGGCCGGCCGGCCGTGCAGGCCTCGCTCACCGGGGTGTCGGCGGCCTTCGACGCGCAGGGGCGGGAGCTGGCGCGGCTGGGCACGGACGACACCGGCGCCCTGGTCGTGCGGGTGCCGCTGACCGCGCCGGCCACGTCCACCTGGTACCTGCGGGTGGGGGACGCGGTGCCGCTGGCGGCCGTCCTGGTGACGGCCGGCGCGGCGGCGGTCGCGCTGCGCCGGCGTCAGCCCCCGGTCGCGCCCCCGGCCGCGCCCCTGGTCTCCGAGCGGTAGTAGAGGCCGAACGCCGCGCCCAGCGGGTCGCGCAGCACGGCGATCCGCAGGCCGCCGCCCGGTACGTCGACCGGCGCCATCAGCACGCGCGCGCCCAGGCCGCCGGCCCGGGCGGCCGAGACGTCCACGTCGGCGACCGAGAAGTACGGCAGCCAGTGCGGCGGCACCTGCGACGGGAAGTCCTCGCCCATGGTCAGCATGCCGCCGAAGTCCCCGTCGGCCAGGCCCCACTGGGTGTACTGCGCGGACGGGCCGGCCTTCCAGCCGAACACCGCCGGATAGAAGGCGCGGGCGGCGTCCGGATCCCGGGTGAGCAGTTCCACCCAGCCGAGCGCGCCGGGCGCGTTGAGCACCTCGGCGCCGCGCAGCCGGCCCGCCTGCCAGAGCCCGAACACCGCGCCGGACGGGTCGGCCACGATCGCGAACCGGCCGTAGTCCAGCGCGTCCATCGGCTCGACGACCACGCTGCCGCCCGCCGCGACCACGCTGCGGGCGGTGGCGTCGGCCTCCTCGACCAGGAAGGAGACGCTCCAGGCGGTCGGCTGGCCCTCGCCGTACAGCGGGGCCACGGACGCGGCCACCGCGCCGTCCAGCCGCATGAACGTGTAGCCACCGGCCTCGGGGCGCTCGTCGGGCTCCGGCCGCCAGCCGAACAGCTCGCCGTAGAACCGCCGGGCGGCCACCGGATCGGCACTGCCGTGCTCGACCCAGCACGGGCCGCCGGTCGTCACCGTCTGCTGCTTCATCGTGACCTTCCTCTGCCCCTGTCCCGCGGCCCTGTCTCAGCCGATGTCCAGGACGACCTTGCCGCGCGCGTGCCCCGACTCGACGAGCGCCACCGCCTCGGCGGCGCGGGACAGCGGGTAGCGGCCGGCGATGTGCGGGTCCAGTTCGCCCGCCGCCACGAGTTCGGCCAGCGCGGCCAGCGTCTGCGGGCTGGTGGACCGGGTGATGTAGCGGCCGCCGAGCTCCTGCGCGGTGGTCGGGTCGGAGGTGGACACCAGCCGGGAGCGGTCGTCCAGGGTGACGGCGGCCGCCCGGGCGTCGTCCCCGCCGACCAGGTCGAGGATGCCGTCCACGCCGTCCGGCGCGGCTGCCCGGATCCGGTCGGCGACGCCGTCGCCGTAGCGAAGCTGCACCGCGCCCAGTGAGGTGACGTACTCCCGGTTGGCGTCGCCCGCGGTGCCGATGACGCGCACGCCGCGGCTGCGGGCGATCTGGGCGGCCATGCTGCCGACGCCGCCGGCGATGCCGAGGATCAGCAGGGTCCGCCCGGCGCCCACGCCGACGTCGCGGACCGCGTCGTCGGCGGTCGCCGCCGCCACCGGCAGGGTCGCGGCCTGGTCGAAGCCGACCTTGGCCGGCTTCACCGCGCTGGACGCGGCGGCCAGCAGCGTCTGTTCGGCGAACGCGCCGGCCGCCGCGATCCCGAACACCTCGTCGCCCGGGGTGAACCCGGTGACGCCGGGGCCGACGCGCTCGACCACGCCGGCCGCCTCGGTGCCCATCACGGCGGGCAGTTCGCGCACCTGGCCGAGCCAGCCCCGGCGGACCTTCCAGTCGACCGGGTTCACCCCGGCCGCCCGGACGGTGATCGCCAGCTGGCCCAGCCCGGGCTCCAGCACCGGCCGGTCCAGGAACTCCTGCTTCTCCGGCCCGCCGTAGTCGACGAACCCGAACGCCTTGGCCATCCCCGCTCCCACTCTCCGCTCGACGGCCCCCGCCCCAGCATGCGGGCGGGGGCCGCCCGGAGGCGGTTCTACTGGGCCACCCGGACGACGGGGATCCAGAGCTCGGCCTCGGCCCGGTCGCCGTCCGGCCGCACCCGCAGGATCTCCGGGCCGTGCCGGAACTCGTAGGGGTTGGACGGGAACCACTGGGTGAAGACGTCCCGCCACAGCTCCTGCAGCGCGCGCGGGTACGGCCCGCTGTTCGCGAACACCGCCCAGGTGCCGGCCGGGAGCTCGCGCACGTCGAGGTCCGCCGGCGCCTCGCTCTCCGCCCCGGTCACCACCGCGTGGTAGTAGTCCAGCGGTACGCCCTCCTCCCGGCTGTCCGAGAAGAACTCGGTGACCGCGACGATGCCCTCCGGCTCCTGTTCCGACAGGGCCGTGATCCGGTCGATCTCCGCCCGCCCGAGGCCCTGGACGAACGCGGCGATCGCCGGGTTCACCCCCTCGTGGACCAGGGGGACCCGGGCCCGCCGGCCCACGATCCGCAGGGCCGGCCGCTCGATGACCCGGTACTCCATGCTGCTACTCCCTTCGACGATGAGGCGGAAGGACATCCGGGGCTGGGAGACCAGCACCGCGCCGGAGCGCCGGGCCTCGCCGGGGCCGACCCCGTGCATCGCCCGGAACGCCCGGGCGAACGCCTCGCCCGAGCCGTAGCCGTGGCGGACCGCGACGTCGAGCAGCGTGCGCTCGCCGGCCAGCACCTCGGCGCCGGCCAGGGTGAGCCGGCGCCGGCGCAGGTACTCGGAGAGCGGCATCCCGGCGAGCGCCGAGAACAGCCGCCGGAAGTGGTACTCCGACGTCACCGCGATCCGGGCGAGTTCGGCCGTGTCGACCTCCTGGTCGAGATGCGCCTCGATGTACTCCATGGCCTCGTTGAGCCGGTCCAGCACCGTTCCCCGCCCCCGTCCTTCCCTCTGACGCTCCTCACCGTAGGCGGCGGCCACCCGCCCGGACCCGACATCCGGTGCCCGCCGCGGTCGGGTGGCCCGGCCCGTCCACCGGGAAGCGCGCCGCCTCCCCGGCCGGCGCCGCGGGGGCCGGTCGGGGAGGCGGGGTGGTCGTGCGGTGGTGCGGCGGCCTCGCGGCCGGGGGTCAGATCAGGCCCTGCGCCAGCATGGCGTCCGCCACCAGCTCGAAGCCGGCGATGTTGGCGCCCAGCACGTAGTCACCGGGGCGGCCGTACTTCTCCGCCGTGGTGTAACAGGCGGTGTGGATGTTCCGCATGATCTCGGCCAGCCGCTCCTCGGTCCGCTCGAAGGACCACTCGTCGCGCGAGGCGTTCTGCTGCATCTCCAGCGCGCTGGTGGCGACGCCGCCCGCGTTGGCCGCCTTGCCCGGCCCGAAGGCCACGCCGGCCTCCAGGAACACCCGGACCGCCTCCGGCGTGGTCGGCATGTTGGCGCCCTCGGCGACGGCGCGCACGCCGCCGCGGACCAGCGCCAGCGCGTCCGCCTCGTCCAGCTCGTTCTGGGTCGCGCAGGGCAGCGCCACGTCCACCGGGACGCTCCAGACGCCGGTGCCCTCCTGGTAGCGGACGTGGCCGCCGCGCAGCCGGGCGTACTCGGTGAGCCGGCCGCGCCGGACCTCCTTGATCTCCTTCAGCAGGTCGAGGTCGATGCCCTTCTCGTCCACCACGAAGCCGGTGGAGTCGGAGGCCGTCACCACGGTCGCGCCGAGCTGCTGGGCCTTCTCGATCGCGTACAGGGCGACGTTGCCGGAGCCGGAGACGGAGACCCGCAGGCCGTCCAGCTCCTCGCCGCGGGCGCGCAGCATCTCCTGGGTGAAGATCACGCAGCCGTAGCCGGTGGCCTCGGTGCGGGCCTGCGAGCCGCCCCAGCCGATGCCCTTGCCGGTCAGCACGCCCGACTCGTAGCGGTTGGTGATCCGCTTGTACTGGCCGAACAGGTAGCCGATCTCCCGGCCGCCGACGCCGATGTCCCCGGCCGGGACGTCGGTGTGCTCGCCCAGGTGGCGGTACAGCTCGGTCATGAAGGACTGACAGAAGCGCATGACCTCGGCGTCCGAGCGGCCCTTGGGGTCGAAGTCGGAGCCGCCCTTGCCGCCGCCGATGGCGAGGCCGGTCAGGGCGTTCTTGAAGATCTGCTCGAAGCCCAGGAACTTCACGATCCCGAGGTTCACCGAGGGGTGGAAGCGCAGGCCGCCCTTGTAGGGGCCGAGCGCGCTGTTGAACTCCACCCGGAAGCCGCGGTTGACGTGGATCCGGCCCTGGTCGTCGGTCCACGGCACGCGGAAGATCACCTGGCGCTCGGGCTCGACGATCCGCTCGACGATCCGGGCGTCCGCCAGCTCGGGGCGGCGCTCCAGGACGGGGCCGAGGGTCTCCACGACCTCGTGCACGGCCTGGTGGAACTCGGGCTCACCGGGGTTGCGGCGGAGCACCTCGGCGTACAGCGACTCAATGGCGGGGTTCCCGGCGTCGTGGGACGCAACGGGCACGGGGGTAGCCGACATCTCTGAGGACCTTCCATGGTCTGAATCGACAGACAGGGCGCCTCCCCCGTAGTCCCGGGGGAAAAGGCACCGGCGGTCCCCTCGCCATTGAGGGCGTCACGGCGCAAAAAACACCAGCGCGGCAACTCCTGGACCGCTCGCGCGGGCACAGTCTCTCATTGCAACCCCCTGTTTGTCCGCCCCTGCCCCTGCGGACCTCCGCCCGCAACCCGTTCGTGAGCTGCGCCGACCCCGCGTGGACCCCCTTCCGGATGTTGTTCAAATTGGAACTACCTAGTACCGTCGACAGTCGAGCCCCACCCGAACCGTCCGTCACGAAAGGCCCGGCCATGCCGCAGCTGCAGCAGAACGACTCCTCCCAGGCCGCCGGCGCCGTACGGGTGCGGGCCCGGGTGCGGATACCGCTCGCCTTCCCGGACGGGTACCGCACGGAGGCGGAGGTCTTCACCTTCCACGGGCTGGCCGACGGGGCCGAGCACCTGGCGCTGGCGCTCGGCACGGTGCCCGAGGGCGCGACGCCGCTGGTGCGGCTGCACTCGGAGTGCCTGACCGGCGACGTCTTCGGCTCCGCCCGGTGCGACTGCGGCCCGCAGCTGCGCGAGGCCGTCGAGCGGATCGCCACCGCCGGCGGGTACCTGCTGTACCTGCGTCAGGAGGGGCGCGGCATCGGCCTGTACAACAAGCTGGACGCCTACGCCCTGCAGGACTCCGGCCTCGACACCTACGACGCCAACACCGCGCTCGGCCTGCCGGAGGACGGGCGCGACTACACCGCCGCCGCCCAGATGCTCGGCGCGCTCGGCGTCGGCGGGGTCGAGCTGCTGAGCAACAACCCCGACAAGGCCGCCCAGCTGGCCGCCCTCGGCGTCACCGTCGAACTCCGGGTGCCGACCGGCGTGCACGTGTCGGAGAGCAACGTCCACTACCTGCGCGCCAAGGCGGAGCGGACCGGGCACTCGATCGAGCTGTCCCGGCTGGTGGGCTGAGCGGCCCCTCGGCCCCGCGGGCGATCTCGGCCGGGCGGGCGGGCGCTCAGCCGCCGACCGGGCGGCCGGACGGCTCCTCGGTGATCCGGCGGGCGATCTCGGCCGGGCGCACCGGGCGGCCGAAGTGCCAGCCCTGCGCCCAGTCGCAGCCGATGACGCGCAGCCGCTCGGCGTCCCGGCCGGTCTCCACGCCCTCCGCGGTGACGGTCAGTCCGAGGGCGTGCGCCATCGACACCAGCCCGCTGACGATCCGCCAGCCGGTCTCCTCGTCCTTGGCCGGGTCGTGCAGGTCGCCGACGAAGGAGCCGGCGATCTTCAGACCGGAGACCGGCAGGTCGCGCAGGTAGGCGAGGTTGGACCAGCCGGTGCCGAAGTCGTCCACGGCGAGCGAGACGCCGAGGCCGACCAGGCCGTGCAGGGTGCGCAGCGCCTCGTCCTCCGGGCCGACCACGGTGGACTCGGTGATCTCCAGCTGGAGCCGGGCCGGGTCGAGGCCGGTGGTGTCCAGGATCCGGCCCAGGTCGCCGACCAGGGCGGCGCTGCGGGCCTGCCGGACCGCCAGGTTGACGTTGAGCTGGGGCGCGGCGTCCCCGAACCGCTTGATCCACTCGGCGGCCTGGCCGCAGGCCTGCTCCAGCACCCAGCGGCCGAGCGGCATGATCAGCCCGGTCTCCTCGGCGGTGGTGACGAACTCGTCCGGGCCGAGCACGCCGAGCTGCGGGTGGCGCCAGCGCACCAGCGCCTCGACGGCGGTGAGCCGGCCGTCGGCGAGCGCGTAGAGCGGCTGGTAGTCGATGAAGAACTCGCCGCGGTCGAGGGCGGCGGGCATCCGCACCGAGACCGCGTAGCGGGAGACCGCGCGGGCGTTCTCCTTGGGGTCGAAGAGGATCCAGCGGCCCCGGCCGGCCTCCTTGGCGCGGTAGAGCGTCAGGTCGGCGGCGCGGACGGCGGCGCCGGGGCTGGTGGTGGAGACCCGGCGCTCCAGGACGCCGACGCTGGCGCCGACGGCCAGCTTGTGGTCGCCGATCAGCACCGGGCCGGAGAGCGCCTTCAGCACGGTCTTGGCGGCGGCGACCGCCTCCTGCTCGCCGCGGCTGTTCTCCAGCAGGACGACGAACTCGTCACCGCCGAGCCGGGCGACCAGGTGTCCGAGCGGGCCGAGCGCGGCCTTCAGCCGGGCGGCGACGGCGCACAGCAGCTCGTCGCCGGTGTCGTGGCCGAGGCTGTCGTTGACCACCTTGAAGCCGTCGAGGTCGACGTAGCAGAGGCCGAACCGGGCGCCCGGGTCCGGGTCCTCGAAGAGCTTCTCCAGCCGTTCGAAGAACGCGGCCCGGTTGGGCAGGCCGGTCAGCGGGTCGTGGGTGGCCTGGTGGCGCAGCCGGTCCTGGAGCCGGTAGCGGTCGGTGACGTCCTCCAGCATGGCGACCTGGTACTGCGGCACGCCGTCGTCGTCGCGGATCAGCGAGACCGTCAGATGGGTCCAGATGATCTCGCCGTCCTGGCGGTAGTACGGCTTGTCGAACTGGAAGTAGTCGCGCTTGCCGCTGATCAGCTCCTCGTAGGCCTCCCAGACGCCGTCGGTGTCCTCGGGGTGCACGAGGTCGCCGACCCGGCGGCCGATCATGTCCTCGGGGCCGGCGCCGAAGAGGTCCTGGAGGGCCTTGTTGGCGGCCAGGATGTTGCCGCCGGTGTCCCCGATGCCGATGCCGATGGCGGCGCTCTCGAACAGCGCGCGGAAGCGGGCCTCGGAGGCGCGCAGCGCCCGCTCGGCCTCCTTGCGGGCGAGGTCGGCGGCGGTGCGGATGGCCTCCTGCTCGCGCAGGGTGCGCTCGCGCAGCGCGGCCGCCCAGCCGGCCGCGAAGGCGCCGCTCAGGGCGGGGCCGCGGCCGTCGGCGGCGGGTTGGCGCTGGAGCAGCTCGACCGCCCGGGCGAGCACCACCGGGTCGGTGAAGTGGGCGTCGACCAGTTCGGCCCCGGCCGTGGAGGCCAGGTGGGGTTCGAAGGGGTGGTCGAGCTGGGCGCGGTGGAGCAGGCCCGCGGTCCGCGAGACGAGCCGGCCGAGCAGGCCGGGGTGGACCGCCGTGCCGTGGTCACCGGAGAGCAGCCGCGCCCAGTCCTCGTGGAACCGTTCGGCGCTGCTGCCCGGGTCCGGTGCCTCCGTCACGGACGGAGCCCCACGCCCGCCACGCCGGCGATCCGCTCGGGGTGCTCGCCGACCGTCCCGGGCTGCTCCGGCCGCCACTGCGGCAGGTGGACGATGCCGGGCTCGACCAGCTCGAAGCCCTCGAACATCGCGGCGATCTGCTCGTGGGTGCGCATGGTCAGCGGGGTGGGCGTCATCCGGTACAGCCGCTGGTGGTCCTCGGCCTGGTCGGGGCGGCTCTCCAGGGAGGCGTGGGAGAGCACGAGGGCGCTGCCCGGCGGGAGGGCGTCGCGGATCACCGCGACCAGCTTCCACGGGTCCTCGGCGTCCTCGACGAAGTGCATGACGGCGACCAGCAGGACGGCCACCGGCTCGCCGGCGGCGAGCAGGGCGGTCACCTCGGGGCGGGACATCAGGTCCTCGACGTCCCGCAGGTCGGCCTGGACGACGGAGCTGCCCGGGTCGTCCTCCAGCAGCAGGCGGCTGTGCGCGACGGCGACCGGGTCGCGGTCCACGTAGACGACCTGCGCCTCCGGGCGGATGGCGCGGGCGATCTCGTGCACGGAGTTGAAGGTGGGGATGCCGGAGCCGATGTCCAGGAAGCGGCCGATGCCGCGCTCGGCGGCGAACTGGACGGCGCGGCGCAGGAAGGCCCGGTTGGAGCGCATGATCTGCGGCAGTTCCGGCCACAGCGCGATGGCCTTGCGGGCCATCTCCCGGTCGACCTCGAAGTTGTGCGAGCCCCCGAGGTAGTAGTCGTAGACGCGTGCGGCGTTCGGTTTGTCCAGGTCCGTGCCCTCCGGTACCCAGTTCGGTCGCCGCATCCTCGGGACTCCTTCGCTCCGGATCCGGTGGATCTGGTGGACCAGCCGCCGAATGTGGCAGCTGTGACTGATGAGACTACAAGCACAAAAGATCCTCCTCTGCACGCCGAACGCATGCAAGCGGAGTGACCCACTCCACCCGGCCCGCGCCACTACAGTGCGTCCCGTGGACCCCAACCACTACCGGTTCCACGGAGTGTGGCGGCTGGCCGCGCCGCCGCGGGACGTGTTCGAGGCGCTCGCCGACGTCGCCGGGTACCCGCGCTGGTGGCCGGAGATCCGGGCCGTCCGGGAGACCGGGCCGGAGCGCGGCGAGGTACTGGTGCGCGCGCTGCTCCCCTACCGGTTGGTCATCGGGCTCACCGCCGTCCGGCGGGACCCCGGCGCCGGGGTGCTGGAGGCGGCCATGCACGGGGACCTCACCGGCTGGTCGCGCTGGACGGTCACCGAGGACGGCGCGGGCGGCACCCTGGCCCTGTTCCAGGAGGACACCCGCCCGGCCAGGCCGCTGCTGCGCCGGCTCGCGCTGCCCGCCCGGCCGCTCTTCCGCGCCAACCACGCGGTGATGATGCGACGCGGCCGGCGCGGCCTGGCGGCGCACCTGGCCGCCCGCCGCGCGCCGGGCGGCTGAGGCGCACGCCCGCGCACACCTCCCCGCGCACCTCCGCGCCCCCGCACAGGCCTTCGCGCACCCCGACCCACCCGGGTTCACCCACTGTTCACCCTTTCGCATCGCCCCGGCCTGCGGCGATGCGCCTTCGCCCGATGTTTGCGCGGCGACCCCGCATGGTCCGGGGCAGACTGGGCAGGGTAGACCGGGCCGCACCCGTGTCCAGAAGGATGGTGAGTCCGGTGATACCCCTTCGACCGCCCAACCCCACCGACCGGCAGAGCACCGCACCGCGCGCCGACGCGGTGACCCCGCTCACCGAGTCGGCCGCCCGCAGCCACATGTCGGGCGTCTGCTTCAAGATCGGCCCGCCCCGGCTGGTCGGCGTCGAGGCCGAGTGGTTCGTCCACGACGACCGATGTCCCGACCGGCCGGTCCCCCCGGAACGGCTGCACGCAGCACTGGAAGCACTGCCCTTAGGCGGCCCCGACGGGACCTCGCTCCCCTCCGGATCCCGCCTCACCCTCGAACCGGGCGGTCAGGTCGAGCTCAGCTCCCCGCCCGCCGACAGCCTCACCACCTGCGTCGCCGACGCCCGGCGCGATCTCGGAGCCCTGCGGGCCGCCTTCGCCGCCCAGGGCCTTCGCCTCACCGGCACCGGCACCGACCCGCTCGACCGCCCCCGCACGATGGTGCTGGACCATCCGCGCTACCTCGCGATGGAGCGCCACTTCGACGCGGCGGGCCCCTGGGGCCGGATCATGATGACGGGCACCGCCTCCCTCCAGGTCTGCCTGGACTCCGGGACGGAGGACGGCCCGCACGCCTACCGGCGCCGCTGGCTGCTCGCCCACCGGCTCGGTCCGGTCCTGGTCGCCGCCTTCGCCAACTCGCCGCTGCTGGACGGCCGCCCCACCGGGCACCGGTCCACCCGGCAGACCGTCTGGTCCCGGATGGACCCCACCCGCACCCTCGCCCCGGCGCCCGACCACGGCGACCCGCGCGAGTCCTGGGCCGGGTACGTGCTGGACGCCGAGGTGCTCTGCGTACGCCGCCAGGACGACCGCCCGTGGACCGCGCCCGCCGGAATGACCTTCCGCGACTGGCTGCGCGGCGCCGGCGAGCACCCGCCCACCCTGGACGACCTCGACTACCACCGCACCACGCTCTTCCCCCCGGTGCGCCCCCGCGGCCACCTGGAGCTGCGGATGATCGACGCCCAGCCCGGCGACGGCTGGATCGTGCCGACCGCCCTGGTCACCGCGCTGCTGGACGACCCGCTCGCCGCGGACGCCGCGCTCGCCGCCCTGGAACCGCTGCAGCCGCCGCACGGCGCGGACGACCCGCGCCCGCCGCGCAGCGACCTGTGGTGCCGGGCCGCCGTGCTGGCCACCGCCGACCCCGCGCTGCGCCGGGCCGCCCTCGCCTGCTTCGCCGCCGCCGACGCCGCGCTGGGCCGGCTGCCCGGTGCCGAACGGCTGCGCGCCACCGTCGCCGCCTTCGCCGAGCGCTACCCCGCGCGCGGCCGCTGCCCGGCCGACGACCAGCTGGACGCCCTGCGCTCCGGCACCCGACGCACTCCCCCGGAGGAGGCCGCACCATGATCGACGACGCCCGCGAGGCCGGGACCGCCCACGACGCCGGGGGCGCGCCCCCGCCGGAGACCGTGTCGCCGGACAGCGTGTCACCGGACAGCGTGTCGCCCGAGGTGCTGCGCGAGGCCATCGCCGTCGAGCTGCTGGCCGCCCGCGCCCGCACCGCCGCGCTCACCGACTGCGTCGAGGACCACGACCTCACCGCCCAGCACTCCCCGCTGATGTCCCCGCTGGTCTGGGACCTCGCGCACATCGGCAACCAGGAGGAGCTCTGGCTGCTGCGCAACGTCGGCGGCCGGGACCCGATGCACCCGGAGATCGACCCGCTCTACGACGCCTTCCAGCACCCGCGCGCCGAACGGCCGGCCCTCCCGCTGCTGCCGCCCGCCGAGGCCCGGGCGTACGCGGGCGAGGTCCGCGGCCGGGTGCTCGACCTGCTCGCCGCCAGCCCGCTGGAGGGCGCCCCGCTGCTGGATGCCGGCTTCGCCTTCGGCATGATCGCCCAGCACGAGCAGCAGCACGACGAGACCATGCTGATCACCCACCAGCTGCGCAGGGGCGAGCCCGCGCTGGCCGCTCCCCCGCCGCCGCCCGCCCCGGCGGACGCCGCCGCACTGCCCGCCGAGGTGCTGATCCCGGCCGGCCCGTTCACCATGGGCACCGACACCGAGCCGTGGGCCCTGGACAACGAACGCCCCGCCCACCGCGTCGACCTGCCCGCCTACCGGCTGGACACCACCCCGGTCACCAACGCCGCCTATCTGCGGTTCCTCGCCGACGGCGGCTACGACGAACCGCACTGGTGGACGCCCGAGGGGTGGGCGCACCGGCAGAGCGCCCGGCTGAGCGCACCGCTGTTCTGGCAGCACGAGGACGGCCAGTGGCTGCGCCGCCGCTTCGGCGTGCTGGAGCCCGTACCGCTCGACGAGCCGGTGCTGCACGTCAGCTGGTACGAGGCGGACGCCTACGCCCGCTGGGCCGGGCGCCGGCTGCCGACCGAGGCCGAGTGGGAGAAGGCCGCCCGGCACGACCCGGCCACCGGCCGCTCCCGGCGCTACCCGTGGGGCGACGGCGCCCCCGGCCCCGAGCACGCCAACCTGGGGCAGCGGCACCTGCGCCCGGCCCCGGCCGGCAGCTACCCCGACGGCCGGTCGCCGTACGGGGTGCGGCAGTTGATGGGCGACGTGTGGGAGTGGACGGCCAGCGACCTGCGGCCCTACCCGGGCTTCCGGGCCTGGCCGTACCGGGAGTACTCGGAGGTCTTCTTCGGGCCGGAGTACAAGGTGCTGCGCGGCGGCTGCTTCGCGGTGGCGCCGGTCGCCTGCCGGGGCACCTTCCGCAACTGGGACTACCCGGTGCGCCGGCAGATCTTCGCCGGGTTCCGCACCGCCGCCGATGTCGACGCCGGCGACGGCGGGCGGCCCGGTGCGGGTGGCGCGGGCGGCTCCGGCCGCGACCGGTCCGGCGCGGGGGCCGGCTGATGTGCCGCCACCTCGCCTACCTGGGCGAGCCGGTGGCGCCCCGGACCCTGCTGGTGGAGCCGCCGTCCGGGCTCTACCGGCAGTCCTGGGCGCCGCGCCTGCAGCAGTACGGCACGGTCAACGCGGACGGCTTCGGCCTGGGCTGGTACGCAGACGGCGACGAGGTGCCGGCCCGCTACCGCCGGGCCGGGCCGGTCTGGGCGGACGAGTCGTTCGCCGACCTCGCCCGGGTGCTGCGCACCCGGGCGCTGCTGGCGGCGGTCCGCTCGGCCACCGAGGGCTGCGCGGCGGGCGAGGAGGCGGCGGCGCCGTTCGCCGCCGGGCGCTGGCTGTTCAGCCACAACGGGGCGCTGGCCGGCTGGCCGGAGCGGACCGGCGCGCTCGCCGCGCTGCTGCCGCCGCAGGAACTGCTCGGCCTGGTGGCCCGCACCGACTCGGCGCTGCTGTGGGCACTCGCGCTGCACCGGCTGCGCGCGGGCGCCGGGCTCGGCGACGCGCTGGCCGACACCGTCGCCCGGACCGTCGCGCACACCACCGGGCGGATCAACCTGCTGCTCACCGACGGCCGGGAGATCGCCGCCACCGCCTGGGGCGACACCCTGCACCACCGGACGGTGCCCGGGCTCGGCGTGCTGGTCGCCTCCGAGCCCTCCGACGACCACCCCGACTGGACGACCGTGCCGGACCGGTCGCTGCTGCTGGCCGGGCCGGACGGGGTGACCGTCAAGCCGCTCTGAGCGCGGCGGCCCGGAGCCGGCGCCCGGTTCGCCCGACGTCACGTCTTCACGTCTTCACGCCTTCACTTCCTGAACAGAGGATCAACCTGTCATGAGCACCTTCGATCTCACCCGGCTGCTGCCCGCCGACCACTTCAGCACGGCCCTGCGGCACGACGTCCGGACCGGCCTCACCGCCGAGCCCAAGACGCTGCCGCCCAAGTGGTTCTACGACGCGCGCGGCAGCGAGCTGTTCGAGGAGATCACCCGGCTGCCCGAGTACTACCCGACCCGGGCCGAGCGGGCCATCCTCACCGCCCGGGCCGGCGAGATCGCCGCCGCCACCCGGGCCCGCACCCTGGTGGAGCTGGGCTCCGGCTCCTCCGAGAAGACCCGGCTGCTGCTGGACGCGCTGCGCGACCTCGGCACGCTGGAGGCGTACGTGCCGGTGGACGTCAGCGAGAGCGCGCTGACCGCCGCCGGCGAGGCGCTGGCCACCGAGTACCCGGACCTCGCGGTGCACGGCGTGCTGGCCGACTTCACCGCCCGGCTCGGCCTGCCGCCGGCCGGCGGTCCCCGGCTGGTCGCCTTCCTCGGCGGCACCCTCGGCAACCTGCTGCCGCCCGAGCGGGCCGTCTTCCTGCGCGGGCTGCGCGCCGCGCTCGACCCCGGCGACTTCCTGCTGCTCGGCACCGACCTGGTGAAGGACCCGGCGGTGCTGGTCGCCGCCTACGACGACGCGGCCGGGGTGACCGCGGAGTTCAACCGCAATGTGCTCGCCGTGCTGAACCGGGAGCTGGGCGCCGACTTCGAGCCGGAGTCCTTCGCGCACGTGGCGCGCTGGGACGCCGAGCAGGAGTGGATCGAGATGCGGCTGCGGTCGCTGGTCTCGCAGACCGTGAAGATCCCGGCGCTGGACCTGCCGGTGCACTTCACCGAGGGCGAGGAGGTGCGCACCGAGGTGTCGGCGAAGTTCCGCCGGGAGCGGGTCGCCGAGGAGCTGTCGGCGGCCGGGCTGGAGCTCGCCGCCTGGTGGACGGACGAGCCGGGACGGTTCGGGCTGTCGCTGGCCCGGCCGGCTATTTGATCGTTCACTTTACTAATAGCGAAAGGGGCTTGATCGTCATCTGATGTACAAGACTTGAACGTTGACGGGTTACGATCTCTCGGCTACCGCACTCAGCGTTGAGTACCAGGAGTCAAGATCGTGAGCGTCACCCCGCAGTCCGCGAAGGCCCCGGGGCCTTCGGAGGCGGAAGCCGGGCCGGCCCCGTCCGGCCGGCTCGGCTTCGTCGTCTTCATCACCGCCGCCGCGGCCCTCGGCGGTTTCCTGTTCGGCTACGACAGCTCCGTCATCAACGGCGCGGTCTCCGGCATCCAGGACAAGTTCGGTGTCGGCGACGGCGTGACCGGTCTGATCGTCTCCTCCGCGCTGCTGGGCTCGGCCGTCGGCGCGGCGCTGGCCGGCCGGTTCGCCGACCGCTACGGCCGGACCACCGTGATGAAGGCCGGCGCGCTGCTCTTCGCCGTGAGCGCGGTCGGCTCGATGCT
Organism: Kitasatospora sp. NPDC058032; assembly: GCF_042885845.1. NCBI lineage: Bacteria > Bacillati > Actinomycetota > Actinomycetes > Kitasatosporales > Streptomycetaceae > Kitasatospora > Kitasatospora sp. NPDC058032. The sequence continues at coordinate 141,569 of NZ_JBHVRK010000001.1, forward strand.
GCCCTTCGCCGCCTGGGACCTCGCCCTGTGGCGGGTGCTCGGCGGAGCGGCCATCGGCATCGCCTCGGTGATCGCCCCGACCTACATCGCCGAGGTGGCACCGGCCCAGTACCGCGGCCGGCTGGCCTCCTTCCAGCAGGCCGCCATCGTGCTCGGCATCGCGATCTCGCAGCTGGTCAACTGGCTGCTGGCGAACGCCGCCGGCGGCGAGACCCGCGGCCACCTGCTCGGCCTGGAGGCCTGGCAGTGGATGCTCGGCATCTGCGTGGTGCCGGCCGCCGTCTACTTCGTGCTCGCCTCGACCATCCCCGAGTCGCCGCGCTTCCTCGTCGCGGCCGGCCGCCTGGACGAGGCCCGCGCCGTCCTCGCCGACGTCGAGGGCGCGCACACCGACGCCGACGCCCGGATCGAGGAGATCCGCGGCCTGATCGACTCCGACCACCGCCCGCGCCTGCGCGACCTGCTCGGCGGGCGCTTCGGGCTGCTGCCGATCGTCTGGGCCGGCATCGGCCTGTCGGTCTTCCAGCAGCTGGTCGGCATCAATGTGATCTTCTACTACTCGTCGATCCTCTGGCAGTCGGTGGGCATCGACCAGTCGAACTCGCTGCTGATCAGCTTCGTCGGCTCGGTCATCAACATCCTCGGCACCGTGATCGCGATCCTGCTGGTCGACCGGATCGGCCGCAAGCCGCTCGCCCTGATCGGCTCGGCCGGCATGGCCGTCGCCCTCGGCGCCTGCGCCTGGGCGTTCTCCTCCGCCACCGGCAGCGGCGACGACGTCGTGCTGCCCGACCTCCAGGGCACCGTGGCGCTGATCGCCGCCAACGCCTTCGTGCTGTTCTTCGCGCTCTCCTGGGGCGTGGTGGTCTGGGTGATGCTCGGCGAGATGTTCCCCAACCGGATCCGCGCCGCCGCGCTCTCGCTGGCCGCCTCCGCGCAGTGGCTCGCCAACTGGGCGATCACCGTGTCGTTCCCGGCCCTCTCGCGCTGGAACCTCGCCGCCACCTACCTCGCGTACGCGGTGTTCGCGGCGCTGTCCATCGTCTTCGTGGCGCGCTTCCTCAAGGAGACCAAGGGCGTGCGCCTGGAGGACATGGGATAGGCCGGGCGTGCCCGTCGGCCCCCGCACCCTAGCGCGAAGACGCCGGGGGCGGGGGCCGAATCGTTCACTCCCTGCGGCGCCCCGGACACCTCCGGTATCCCTGTCCGGCAGGAGGGATGTCCTTGATCTTCGACCGGCTTCGCACCCGCAGCACGCGCCGATCCGCCGCCACCGCGCCCGGCGGCGCCTGCCCCTACTCGCACGCCCACGTCCACGGCCACCTGGTACCGGAGGAGCCCCCCGGAGCGCCCGCTCCGCCGGCGGAACCCGACCGGCCGTTCACCGACCCCCGGCAGGCCGCCGACTTCATCCGGCAGTTCCACACCGAGCAGCCCGCCGCCGGCGACCCGGAGGCACGGATACGCGCCGTCCTCGACGAGATCGACCGCACCGGCACCTACGAGCACACCCCCGACGAGCTCGCCCACGGCGCCAGGCTCGCCTGGCGCAACGCCGCCCGCTGCATCGGCCGGCTCTACTGGCGCAGCCTGGTGGTGCGCGACCTGCGCCACCTGTCCGCCGCCGACGACATCGCCACCGAGTGCTTCGCCCACCTGCGCGCCGCCACCAACGGCGGCCGGATCCGCCCGGTGGTCTCGGTGTTCGCCCCCGACCGGCCCGGCCGTCCGGCCGCCCGGATCCTCAACCAGCAGCTCGTCCGCTACGCCGGCCACCTCGGCCCGGACGGCCGGTGGACCGGCGACCCGGCCGGCGGCCGGCTCACCGCCCGGGCCCGGGACCTCGGCTGGAAGGGCGGCGAGGAGCGGTTCGAGGTGCTGCCGCTGCTCGTCCAGGAACGGCCCGGCGAGCGGCCCGCGTGGTACGAGCTGCCCGAGGACACCACGCTGGAGGTCCGGCTCTCCCACCCCGAGCACCCGTGGTTCGCCGAGCTGGGCCTGCGCTGGTACGCGGTCCCGGCGATCAGCGACCTGACGCTGGAGATCGGCGGCGTGCGCTACCCCGCCGCACCGTTCAACGGCTGGTACATGGGCACCGAGATCGGCGCCCGCAACCTGGCCGACGCCGACCGCTACGACATGCTGGCCACCGTCGCCGGACGGCTCGGCCTGGACACCTCCAGCGACCGCACGCTCTGGCGGGACCGCGCGCTGGTGGAGCTGAACGTCGCGGTGCTGCACTCCTTCCAGCGGGCCGGGGTGACCATGGCCGACCACCACGGCGAGTCCGAGCGGTTCCTGCGGCACGTCGCGCGGGAGAAGCGGGCCGGGCGGCCGACGCCCGCCGACTGGAGCTGGATCGTGCCACCGGTCTCCGGCGGGCTGACCCCCGTCTACCACCGGTACTACGACCCGGTGGACCCCGCGCTGCGCCCGGCGTTCGTGGCCCGCGAGCCCTGGTGATCCTGCTCCGTCGGCCGCCGCAGCCGTTCGAAGCGCAGCTCCAGCCCGTCGAGCAGCGCCTCCAGCCCCGTCTCGAAGGCGCCCTCGTCGACGGCCGCCCGGTGCTCGGCCAGCCGGTGCGCCTCGCCGAGGTGCGGGTAGTCGGCCGCGTCGTACACCCCGGCGTCCTCCGGGAAGCCGGCCGCGAAGGAGGCCAGCGCCGAGCCGGTGACGAAGTAGCGCATCAGCGCGCCGATCCTGGTCGCCTGCCCGCGCGGCCAGCCGGCCTCGACCAGGTGGCCGAAGACGGCGTCGGCCAGCCGCAGCGCGTTCGGCCGACGCCCGGGGCCCTGGGCGAGCACCGGGACGATGTGGGGGTGGGCGGCGAGCGCGGCGCGGTAGGAGCGGGCCCAGTCGCGCAGCGCCTGCGGCCAGGGCGCGCCGGGGGCGAACATCGACAGGTCGACCTCGCCCATCACGCCGTCCACCACCGCGTCCAGCAGCTCGTCCTTGGTCGCGAAGTGGTTGTAGAGCGAGGGCCCGCTCACCGAGAGCTCGCCGGCGAGGCGGCGGGTGGAGAGCGCGGCCAGCCCCTCCTCGTCGACCAGCCGCAGGGCGGCGGCGACGATGCGCTCGCGGCTGAGCAGGGGGGTGCGCGGGCGGGGCATCGGCTCGGTTCCTCCGGTCGGGTGGGGGTGGACCGATTCTGGCAGGTGCCCCTTCCCAGCGCGGCCGGTCGGGACTACAGTCCCCTCATAAAACTTGCAGCGCTAGTTTAACTGGGGGCGCCCCGATGGACCTGGAACTCTCCGAGGAACAGGCCGCCGTCCGCGCACTCGCGGCCTCCTTCACCGACCGGGAAATCGTGCCGCACGCCGCCGCCTGGGACCGCGCCGAGTCGGTCGACCGCGCGATCGTCGGCAGGCTGGGCGAGGTCGGCTTCCTCGGCCTGACCATCCCCGAGGAGTACGGCGGCAGCGGCGGCGACCACCTCGCCTACTGCCTGGTCCTGGAGGAACTGGGCCGGGGCGACTCCGCCGTGCGCGGCATCGTCTCGGTCTCCCTCGGCCTGGTCGCCAAGTCCGTCAACGCCTTCGGCACCGAGGAGCAGAAGCGGCACTGGCTGCCCCGGCTCACCTCCGGCGAGGCGCTCGGCTGCTTCGCCCTCACCGAACCCGGCACCGGCTCCGACGCCGCCAACCTCACCACCCGGGCCGTGCGCGACGGCGACGACTGGCTGCTCAGCGGCGGCAAGACCTTCATCACCAACGGCACCTGGGCCGACGTCGCCCTCGTCTTCGCCCGCACCGGCGGACCCGGCCACCGCGGCATCACCGCCTTCCTGGTCCCCACCGACCTGCCCGGCTTCACCCGCACCGAGATCCACGGCAAGCTCGGCCTGCGCGGCCAGGCGACCGCCGAGCTCGCCCTCGACGCCGTCCGCATCCCCGACGACGCCCGGCTCGGCGAGCTCGGCAAGGGCTTCACCGTCGCCATGGCGGCGCTCGCCAAGGGCCGGATGTCGGTCGCCGCCGGCTGCGTCGGCATCGCCCGGGCCTGCCTGGACGCCGCCGTCCGGTACGCGGGCGAGCGCGAGCAGTTCGGCGCGCCGATCGCCTCGCGCCAGCTGGTGCAGCAACTGCTCGCCGGGATCGCGGTGGACGTCGAGGCCGCCCGGCTGCTCACCTGGAAGGTCGCCGACCACATCGAACGCGGCCTGCCCTTCGCCACCGAGTCCTCGGTGGCCAAGCTGTTCGCCTCCGAGGCCGCGGTGCGGGCCGCCAACAACGCCCTCCAGGTGTTCGGCGGCTACGGCTTCATCGACGAGTACCCCGTCGGCAAGTACCTGCGCGACGCCCGGGTGATGACCCTCTACGAGGGCACCAGCCAGATCCACCAGCTGCTCATCGGGCGCGCGCTCACCGGCGTCAACGCCTTCTGACCCACCGGCTTCTGACCCACCGTCCCCCTTCTCGACAAGGAGCCCGACGTCGTGCGTCCTGTCTACTTCGCCGCCGCCCGCCGCACACCCATCGGCCGGCTGCGCGGAGCGCTCGCCACGGTCCGCCCGGACGACCTCTCGGCCACCGTGCTGCGCGCCCTGCTCGCCGACCTGCCCGCCCTCGACCCGGCCCGGATCGACGACGTCTACTGGGGCGCCGCGAACCAGGCCGGCGAGGACAACCGCAACGCCGCCCGGATGGCCGTCCTGCTCGCCGGCCTGCCCGACAGCGTCCCCGGCGCCACCGTCAACCGGCTCTGCGCCTCCGGCCTGGAGGCGGTCACCATGGCCGCCCGGGCGATCGGCTCGGGCGAGGCGGACGTCGTGCTCGCCGGCGGCTGCGAGTCGATGACCCGCGCCCCCTTTGTCCTGCCCCGGCCCGACGAGGCGCTGCCGCACCGGATCGAGACCCACGACACCCGGCTCGGCTGGCGGCTCACCAACCCGCGGATGGCCGAGCTGCACGGCGTGCTCTCGATGGGCGAGACCGCCGAGGAGGTGGCCGGCCGGTACGGCATCACCCGGGAGCGCCAGGACGCCTTCGCGCTGCGCAGCCACCAGCGGGCCGCCGCCGCCCGCAAGGACGGCCGCTTCGACGCCGAGCTGATCGCGGTCGAGCGGGCCGACGGGGTGAGCGTCACCGAGGACGAGTCGATCCGCGAGGACACCAGCCCGGAGAAGCTGGCCCGCCTCAAGCCCGCCTTCCGCCCCGGCGGCACGGTGACGGCGGGCAACGCCTCGCCGATGAACGACGGCGCGGCCGGGCTCGTCCTGGTCAGCGAGGAGGCGTTGCACGAGTTCGGCCTGGAGCCGCTCGGCCGGTACGTGGCCGGCGCCTCGGCGGGCGTGCACCCGGACGTGATGGGCATCGGGCCGGTGCCGGCCACCCGCAAGGCGCTCGCCCGGGCCGGCTGGGCGCTGGACGAGGTCGAGGAGGCCGAGCTGAACGAGGCCTTCGCGGCCCAGGTGCTGGCCTCCGTCGACCAGTTGGGGATCGACCCGGAGCTGGTCAACCCGACCGGCGGCGCGATCGCGCTCGGCCACCCGCTCGGCGGCTCCGGCGCCCGGATCCTCACCACCCTGCTGCACCGGATGCGCCGCACCGGCGGGCGCCGGGGCCTGGCCACCATGTGCGTGGGCGTCGGGCAGGGCACGGCGGTGCTGGTGGAGTCCGCCTGACGGCGGGCGGCCGGCTTTCGACGACTGACAACTGACGACTGACAGATTTCAGCTGACAGATGACAGCGAACAGATTTCAGATAACAGATAACAGATAACAGATTCTGCCAGCTGTCAGCCGGACCTCCATCCCCCGAGGAGCACGCAGCATGACTCGTTTCGCAGGCAAGGTCGCCGTCGTCACCGGCGGGGCGCAGGGCATCGGCGCGGCCACCGCGCGCCGGCTGGCCGAGGAGGGCGCGACGGTGGCCGTCGTCGACCTCTCGGCCGAGCGGGCCGCCGGGACGGCCGAGGAGATCGTCGCCAAGGGCGGCACGGCCCGGGCGTACGGCTGCGACGTGGCCGACTACGACGCCGTGGAGGAGGTGTTCGCCCGGATCGCCGAGGACCTCGGCGGCCTCCACATCCTGGTCAACAACGCCGGGATCACCCGGGACAACCTGTTCTTCAAGATGCCCAAGGCCGACTGGGACGCGGTGCTGACGGTCAACCTGACCAGCGCCTACAACTGCAGCCACGTGGCGCAGAAGTACATGGTGGCGCAGAAGTGGGGCAAGATCGTCTCGCTCAGCTCGCGCTCGGCGCTCGGCAACCGCGGCCAGGCGAACTACGCCGCCGCCAAGGCCGGCATCCAGGGCCTGACCGCGACCCTCGCCATCGAGCTGGGCCCGTTCAACATCAACGTGAACGCGGTGGCCCCCGGCTACATCGCCACCCCGATGACCGCCGCGACCGCCGCCCGGGTCGGCGCCACGGCCGAGGACCACCAGTCCGAGGTGGCCGCCCGCACACCGCTGCGGCGGGTGGGGCAGCCGGAGGAGATCGCCTCGGTGGTCGTCTTCCTGGCGAGCGAGGACGCCTCGTACGTCAGCGGCCAGACCCTGTACGTCAACGGCGGAGCCCGCTGACCCGGGCACTGACACGGCGAACACTTCTGACGGTCAGTCAGCAAGCCGTCCCCGGTGTTGGGTTACCTTCGCCTGGGACGGCCTTGACCTTTTCCGGTGGCCGAAGGCGACCATGCCGACAGCATGAAATGACTATGGCATGATCATGCGGCTCTCGATGGGATGGCCGGACCACCCCGACCGATCCCGGTCGGGCCCAGCGTCCCGAGGAGTCCCATGGGCAGCTCCCACTCCCTCCGCCGCGCCCTGGCCCTGCTCGCCGTCGGGGCCACCGCCCTGGCGGCCGGCACCGTCTCCGCCGGCACCACCACGTCCGCCGACGCGAGCGCACCGGTCACCCACCGCGCCGCGGGCGTCCACGTCCGCCCCGCCTCGGCCGGCCATGTGAACGCCGCCGGCCGCACGGCGCCGCTGACCACCTCGCAGTGCGTCAGCGAACTCGGCATCCACTGCTACTCCCCGCTCCAGTACCGCGAGGCCTACAACCTGAACGCCCTCTACCGGGAGGGCGTCACCGGCAAGGGCCGCACCATCGTCATCGTCGACTCCTTCGGCTCGCCCACCATCCAGCACGACCTGGAGGTCTTCGACAAGCAGTGGGGCCTGCCGGACACCCAGGTCGAGGTGGTCAAGTGGGGCAACGTCCCGCCGTTCGACCCCACCAACCCCGACCACACCGGCTGGGCCGGCGAGGCCACCCTCGACGTCGAGTACGCGCACGCCGTCGCCCCGGACGCCCACATCATCCTGGTCGAGACCGGGGTCGCCGAGACCGAGGGCACCACCGGCCTGCCCGAGATGATGGACGCCGAGCAGGCCCTCATCCGCTCCGGCCGGGCCGACGTCATCTCACAGAGCTTCGGCGCCACCGAGAACACCTTCCCCGGCTTCGACAAGGGCGACTTCCGCTCGCTGACCGACCTGCGCTACGCCTTCAAGGAGGCCGCCGCCCACGACGTCACCGTGCTCGCCTCCTCCGGCGACAACGGCGCCACCGACGCCAAGGAGAACGGCACCGACCTCTACCCCTACCGGGTCAACTCGTGGCCCTCCTCCGACCCGCTGGTCACCTCGATCGGCGGCACCCAGCTCACCCTCGACGACGCCGGCAGGCGCACCGCGCCCGACAAGGTCTGGCACGACGCCTACGGCGCGGGCGGCGGCGGGGTCTCCGGTGTGTTCGGGCGACCGCTGTACCAGGCGGGCGTCGCCAAGGTCACCGGCGACCACCGCGGCACCCCGGACATCAGCATGAGCGCGGCCGTCGACGGCGGCGCGTGGACGTACGAGTCCTACGACCCCACCCGGACCGGCTGGCACCTCACCGGCGGCACCAGCGAGGCGGCACCGATCTTCTCCGGCGTGGTCGCCCTCGCCGACCAGCTCGCCGGCCGCCGCCTCGGCCAGCTCAACTGGCGCCTCTACGGCCTCGATCTGCTCCCCGCGCAGCGCAGCGGCCTGGTCGACGTGACCACCGGCGACAACTCCTGGGACAGCGTCACCGGCTACCAGGCCACCAAGGGCTACGACCTCGCCAGCGGCCTCGGCACCATCGACGCCGCCCGCTTCGTCCACGCCCTCGCCGGACGGTAGAACAGGAAGCGGCCGTCCCCACCGGGGGACGGCCGCTTTCGGCGCTGTTCGTCAGATCGCCTGCGCGAACTCGACGAAGGACTTCCAAGCAGCCGGGGAGAAGCCGAGCCGAGGACCGGACTTGTCCTTGGAATCACGCACCAGCACCGACCCCGCCGTCTCGGCGACCTCGACGCAGTCTCCGCCCTCGCCACCGCTGTAGCTGCTCTTGAACCACACCAGATCGCCGCTCATCGCTCTCCCAGCATCTTCTCGATCAAGGACAGGGACTCCTGCGTGGAATGTGCCTGCGCCCTGAGGGTGCCGTATCGCGCATTCAGGAGGCGGACTTCCTCAGCGTCCGTGATGAGCCTACCGTTCATCTGAACCTCCAAGTAGCCGGTCTGCGGACGCCCCTTGGGCGTGAACAGCTTGAAAGAACCGTCCATACCGGCATTCTCGGCCCGGTCCACCGGCATGATCTGAAGCGTCATGCCACGGGTGTTGCCGATCTCCAAGAACCTTTCGAGCTGTGCCCTGTGCACCTCTGGACCACCAAGCCGTCGAAACAGAACGCTCTCGTCGATCACCCAGCTGAAGACAGCCCGGGGCCAGCGCGTGAGGATCTCCTGTCGCGCCATCCGAGCTGCCACCCGAGTCTCGACCGTCTCCTCCGTCAACAACGGCTGCCGCATCCGGAACACGGCCCGGGCGTAGTCCTCCGTCTGGAGGAGCCCCGGCGCCAGATAGGCGCTCCAGTCGTGAAGTTCGAGGGCTTCGGCCTCCAGGCCGGCATAGTTCCGGAACCACTCGGGGTGCCGCACTCGCGCCTTGGCCTTCGCCCGCTCGATGTCGCCCGCCATGGCGATCAGCAGCCCTCTCGCGTCCAACACCCGCTCCGACGCCTCCAGCAACTCCCGCTGCGGCGTCCGCTTCCCCTGCTCCACCGCGCCGATCAGGCTCTCGGTGTAGCCGACCTCCTTGGCGAACTCCTTCTGCGTCATCCCTGCCAGCTCACGCAGGATCTTGATCTGCCGCCCGACCGCCCGGAGGAAGTCCGACACCTCCGACAGGTCCTCGTCCAACTGCGGCCGCGCATCGCCGCTCTCGCCGCCGCCCCGAACCTCAGCCATCTCGGCCTCCCCTGATCTCCACCACGCCGCACTGTCCGCACACATGCAAGCACGCACCGTGCCCACCGAATGCATCGTCAGCGTAGTCCGGGAGAAAGCCCGTTCCCCCAGGATCCGCAGTCCCCCTCGGCACCCCCGGGGCCGCCCTCCACCTCCGAGAGTCGCCCCGCCGGACCACAGGCGGCCGTCCCGATGCTCAACTCCCCTGCACCGGAGGCGCTTCCACCCGCACTGGGTCACACTCGCGGAGCCGGCCGCCAACGGCACACACCGGGGCGTGGATTCGCGTCGCACCTCGCGCTCACCTCCACGCGCCGGGCGTGCACCACCGTGCTCCGCGACCGTCGACGACCGTTGGCGGACATGCCGGAGTGGGAAGTCGGACCGGCCGACTTCCCACTCCGTCAGTCGGTCGCCGTCGCGGCGAGAAAGGCCAGCCTGCGGCGGTCCGGGCCGACGGCCAGCACCCCCAGGTCCCACACCACCCGGTGGAACCACGGGGTGTCCGCACCGAACCGGTACCAGGCACAGCGGCGGACGTGCTCCTCGACCTCGCCCGGCGACGCGTCCGCCCGTGCCCCGGCGAGCGCGGCCAACGCGCGCCAGGCGTGAAGCTGGCCGTACGCGCCGTAACAGCCTGACTCGTACGGGCCGCCGGTGGACGCCGCGGCGAACAGTACCCGCCAGACCTCGGCGGGCTCGACGGCGACCACACCGAACGCGGTCGCCCTTCCCGGCGGTGGCAGTTCCCCCAGGTCGGCCAGGCAATCCGGACTCAGCCCGACGAGGGCGTACGGCACCGCTCCCGGCTCCAAGGGCTCCGCGAACGCGAAGGTCCGCGCCTCGACGCGGGCCTCCGACTGCTCACCCTCGTCCACCCAGTTGGCCACCGGTGCCGCCAGGGCCTCGGCGATCGCGGCGGTTGTCGTCTCCACCGCCGCCGGCACCCTGTCGGCCTGCCGGGGCGCCGGGTGGCGGTCCTCCGGACCCCCGTACGGCAGCCCGCAACTGCTGCCGTCAACCGAGTAGTACGGGAGATCGGGCTCGGACTCCGCCACCATCGGCGTCAGCGGCAGGCCGCCCAGGGGGTGACCGTTCCAGTGCGGCGAGGTCACCCACCCGGCGATGCCCGGTATCTCCTCCACCGGGACGCCCCTGAGCACGAGTTCGTGCAGCAGGCAGGCCCGCAGCTCCTCCGAGACCACCGCGGCCGTGTCCCCGTCGTCGAACACCACGGCCAGATCGGCCGGCCGCCGGCACGCGGCCAGCACCGACGCCAGGTAGCGGTCACGCTCCGGATCGTCCGGCCCGGCCGCGGCGAGCATCCGCAGCAGCTGCCCGACGTGCCCGGCGCCGGGCGTCACCGCGAGCAGCCGCACCAGCCGGTCGAAGAGCCTGTCGAACTCCGCCGCCGAGCGATGGTGCCGCGCCAGCCCGATGCCGAGGTTCCGCCACGAAGGCCGCCTCGCCGTGTTTGAGGCCACGGCCCGCCAGCCTCTCCATTTTCCGAGCGTTCCGGCTGGTCAGCGGCTTCGTCAGGATCTTCGACAGCGCATCGTCCACGGCGGTGAGCATAGGCAGCCGCCGGGGTGCGGTCGCCCGGGTTTCCCGGTCGCTCAGTCTTCCGGTGCCCGGTCCCGGGCCATCGCCCGGGCCTCCCAGGGTTCGAGCCCGCCCCGGAAAACCCGGGAATCCCGCCAGGTCCCCTCCCCGGCCAGCGGGACGCCCACCAACAGGCGGCGGCCCGACTGGGTCACCTCGACCTCACCGGCGATGACGGCCCGAAGGAAGTCGAGCGCGAGGCACGTCGGCACCCAGTCGAAGACGTAGGAGTCGAACATGATCCGGCAGGAGTCACCGCCGTCCACCAGCATGACGATGAAGAAGTGGTCCTCCGAGGCCCCCAGACGGAGGTCGAAGGATCGCGGCGGAGCGACCGGCACCACCTCCACCTCCTCGAACAGGCCCGACGCCTCGACCTCCGCGACGAACTCCGCCACGTCCGTCGGCGGCCAGGGCCCGCCGGTCCGCAGGGAGCGTTCGGCGTGGCGGCGATTCTCCTGCCACCGGGCCAAGGCGTTCGTGATCGCCGACAGGGCGCCCATCCCGGATCAGGCGGAGCCGGGATGGGTGGCGGCGAGGGTCGCGAGGTGGCGTTCGGCGGCACGGAGCTTGCGGCCGTCGGGGCCCGGGAGGTGGGCACGCAGTTCGATGATCTCCGGGGCGATCCGGAGCGCCTCCGTGCGGTCCGGGATCGCCCGCCAGCAGGCCTCGGCGTTGGTCGCCGCGTGCTGGGTCTCCGGGTGCTCGACCCCGTGGCTGCGGAGCATGGAGAGGGCGACCTCGCGGTAGATGTCGGCTGCCTCGGCGGGCCGCCCCGCGAGGCGGGAGACGTGCGCGCGGACCTGACGGACCTGCAGCACCGGGGCGGAGTCCGGACCGTGCTCGGCCATCGCCTCCAGTTCGAGGGCGAAGGCCAGGTCGGTGGCGGTCGCGTGGTCGCCGGCGTCAGCGCTGTGGACGATCCGGCCGATCACCTCGCGGTAGTCGGCGCGGGGCTGGGAGAGGTCCGCCTCGGGAGCGGGCTCGGCCTCGGGGCCGGACTCCTCGGTCGCCACCACCACGGCCACCGCCACCGGCTCGGGCTCGGGCTCAGCCTCGACCTCGGGCTCGTCGGCGCGCTCGTCGGCGGACGCGGGAGCGGGCTCGTCGACCGGCACCGGCTCAGCCTCCGCCTCCGCCTCGGGCTCCGGATCGGGGGCCGGTGGCTGCCAAGCCCCCGGCTTCACGAGGTCGACCGGCTGCGGCGGGAGCGGCGGTGTGGGCGGCACGCCGGGCTTGAGCAGGTTCACCGGCCCCTCGGGCAGCGGTCGATCGGGCAGCGGTCGATCGGGCAGCGGTCGATCGGGCAGCGGTCGATCGGGCACCGGGGCGGCGACGACGGCGGCCGGCTTGTCCAGGACGACGGCCGGACGCGGCACCGCGTCGCGCGGCGCTTCGCCCCACGGCCGCTCGTCCGTCCACGCCGTCTCCTCGTGGGCGGCGACCGGGCGGGGCAGCACGGCGGCCGGGCTCGGCCCCTCGTACGGGACGGCGTCGGCGAACGGTCCCTCGCCGCGCCGGGCGGTGTTGCGGAAGAACGGGAGGTCCGGCGCGTGCGTGCTGAACACGACCACGTCCGGGCGCAGCACCGAGTACACCTGCTGGCGCAGCTGTTCGGGCGCCAGGACGGCCTCGGCGCCCGGACGGCCGCCGTGCAGGGCCTCGATCAGCGCGCGGGTGAACGTGCCGATCTGCTCCGGGTCGGGGCTGACCACCGCCCACAGCGGCAGGCCGTCGCCGAGCGAGGAGACGGTGCCCTGGAGCAGCGGCCAGGCGTTCTGGTCGGCGCTCAGGTCGGCGATGACCAGGGTCTGCCACTCCGCCGGGCGGTGCCGCAGCTCACCGGCGACCGCCTGCCAGGCGAGGCCGTCCTGACGGATGCTGCCGGGCTTGGAGTCCCGCAGGGTGAGGTGGAGCTGGCCGCCGCGCTTGTCGGCGAGCAGGTGGCCGCCGAGGTGGACGAGCAGCGGTCCGGGGTGGCGGGCGGCGGCGCGCAGGTGGGCGAGGACGGTGTGCGGGTCGCTGGCGCCGGGCAGGTGGACGGCGTCGACGGCGTCGGCGGCGAGCAGCACCTGCGGGGAGACGGCGGCGAGCATCGCGGACAGCACCGGCGCCTGGGCCGGTCCGCCGCGCCCCCAGGTGCGGCGGCCGGAGGTGCCGTAGCCGCCCTCGACGACCAGGATCCGTCCTCGCGGCCCGCCGCCCAGGCCGCCGGGACCGGGCAGGCCGTGCACGGGGGTGGTGCCGGGAGCCGTGTACGGCGGCGGGGCGGCCGTTCCGCCGGGGGCACCACCCATGGCGGGCATGCCGGTGACGGTCCATCCGGTCGACGGCGCGGGCGGTCCGGGCACCGGGCCGGGCGCGGGCAGCGGGGCGGGGGGTTCGTACAGGGCGGCCGGGCCGGGCGGGTGCTCCTCGTAGGCGTTGCGCGCGGACGGCGGCGGTACGGCGTCCCGGGGACCCGCGTCCGGTACGGGCTCCGGACCTCCGGGGACCGCCTTCGTCTCCGCCATCTCCAGGTCACCGCCCCGCCCCGCCGCCCAGCGGCGTTCTGCTGCCTCGTACCCCGCGTGGTGCCGGTCACCACACCCGTGTGCGCCACCCTACGAGATCCCGCCACACCCGATCCAGGCCGGGTCGGCGTTCCACCCACCCGTCCCCCCGGAGTGGGAGGTCGGCCACGCCGACTTCCCGGGCCCGAGCCCTGCACACCAGGCGAACCGTCAAGGCAGGCGCCTGCAGAAAGGTTTCATCACCCGGCCACCGGAGCGAAAGGTCGACCCACCCCGACTTCCCACCCCCGAAGCCGGCGCGGAGCAAGTAGAAAGGTCTCACCACCCCGCCGACCTCCCACCCCCGGGCCAACCCCCAACAGTCACGACATCAGAGCGGCCCCCGAACCCGCAGCGGGCGCACAGGACCCGGCGGGCGGAGTGGAAAGTCGGCGCCGTCGACTTTCCACTCCGCGGGCCAACCCGACAGCCAGCACACCAAGCAGGGAAAGCACCCCGCCAGCGGAACAGGAAGTCGACCCCACCGACCTCCCAATCCCGGCGCACCCAGCAAGGCGGGGCACCAGGGCAGCCGAGAAGCGGGCAGAAAGGAATCGCCTCCCGGGCGGCGGAACAGGAAGTCGGCGCCGCCGACTTCCCACTCCCAGCAGACCCCGGCACGCCGGGCAGCAGGGTGGGCGCAAAAGGGGCAGAAAGGTATCGCCTCTCAATGACGGTGGAGTGGGAAGTCGATGACGCCGACTTTTCACTCCCTCAGCCAACCCTGCAGCCAGCCCATCAAACAGGGGAAGCGGCCGGGCGGCGGAGTAGGAAGTCGGCTACACCGACTTCCTACTCCGGGGGTCAGGAGCCGGCGAGGAGGTCGCGGAGGAGGGCCACGGTGTCGGCGTCCAGGTCGCGGCCGGTGCGGCGGCTGAGGGCGTCGAGGCGGTTGACGGCGCGCAGGAGCTGGTCGCGGGCGCCGGCGGAGGCGTAGGCGTAGAACAGGTCGCGGTGCAGCAGTTCGACGTCCGGGGCGACGGCGAGGCCGCGGAAGACGGCGGCCTCGGCGCTGCGGTGGTCGCCGTACTGGAGGCGGCGGGCGGCGAGTTCGTGGGCGGTGTCGACGATCGCGGCGATCATGTCCTGCCGCTCGCTCTCGGCCCAGCCGTAGGCGGCCGGCGGGGCCTCGGCGAACGGGGCGCCGCGGACCAGGGCGAGGGCGTGGGCGAGGGCCGCGTCGGCGGTGGCGCTGGTGCTGCGCATGCCGCGCCGGTAGAGGCTGCGGAACTCGTCCCAGTCGCAGGTGACGGCCGGCGCGAAGGTGTAGCCCTCGGCCGAGTCGGTGGCCAGGAACGGCCGGCCGTCCGGGGCGGTGCCCAGCCAGGCGGCCAGGTCGGCGAGTTTGACGGGCAGCGGGCTCCCGCCGTCGACCGCGGCGGGGTGCGGGTCGAGGTGGGCCGCGCCGGGGTGCAGGTCGTGGTCGAGGGCGTTGTGGTCGGCGCCGGGGCGCAGGGCCAGGTAGGCGGCGAGTTCGGTGAGCCGGACGACCGCGCCGGGTTCGGCGCTGCCGCCGGTGCCCGCGACGTCGACCGGGCCGAGCAGCCGGATCCGGGGGGTGGCCCGGGTGGCGTGCGCCTCCGGGGAGCGGAGGATGGCGAGCAGGTCGTCGCTGTCGCTGCGGCCGGAGGTGGTGCGGGCGACCGGGGCGGACGCGGCCGGGCCGGGCTCGGGGCGGGCGGGCACGCGCGGGTCGGCGCCCGTGGGGGCCGGGGCCGGGTCGTGCGTCGGCACCGGCTCGGGGACCCGCTCGGGCGCGGGGACCGGGGCGGGCCCGGGGATCGCCACCGGGACGGGCGCGGCGTCGAGCGCGGGCGCCGGGGCCACCGGGGCCACCGCCTGAACGGGCGCGACGGGCTCAGCGGGCTCAGCGGGAGGAGCAGCGGGAACACCAGGAGCAGCGGGAACCACAGGCGCGACGGGCCCGGGCAGGCCGAGGTTCTGCGTGGTCTCGTCCCCGTCGAAGCCGCCCGATCCGTCCGGATCCTCCGTCGCCGGCTCCACGACCGGTTCCGCGACCGGTTCCACGACCGGCCCCACGACCGGCCCCACGACCGGCCCCACGACCGACTCCACCGGCACCGGCGCGACCGGGAAGGTGACCGGGAAGGCGGCCGCCGGTCCGGTCGGCACCGCGGCGGCGCCGGCCTGGCGGCCGAGCCCGTTGATCAGGTGGCGCGGGGCGGGCAGCGCGGCCGGTCCGGCGCCCGCGAACGGGCTGGCGCCGGTACCGATCACCCGGGCCAGCAGCCGCGGCGCGGCCGCCCCGGGACCGCCGTCGGCGTCCTCGTCCGGGTCGTCCCCGTCGTCCGGCCCGCCCAGGGCGGCGTCCAGCGCGGCGAGCGAGAAGCCGCCCGCCGGGCCGTCCGCGCCCGGGCCCGCGGCGGCGCCGACGCCGGCGAGCACCGGGACGGGCACCGGCAGGTCGGCGGGCTCCAGCTCCTCGCCGTCCAGGGTCCAGGCGGGGGCGGGGTGCTGGGTGGTGTCGTCGGCGCTCCGGAGCAGCTCGGTGACCTGCTCGTACTGGCCGGTGGTCAGGCGCTGCAGCTCCAGGGAGACGTTCAGGCCGGGGATGACGGCCTGGCCGGTGGCCGGGAGGGTCCAGCGGGCGACCGGGCCGGTGCCGCGCTCGGGCGCCCGGGTGATCACGGCGACGCAGGTGCGGGGGCGGGCGTCGAGCAGCCGGCCCAGCTCCGCCGGGACCTCCCCGCCGGGCTGGTGGGCGCAGAGCACGATCTCGGGGACCCAGGACTCGTCGGCCAGGCCGCGGCTGCGGGCGTCCCGGGGGCTGGCGGCCTCGGCGGCCACCAGCGTCGCGCGGGCCTTGGCGGTGCGCGGGCCCAGGGCGGCGAGCGCGGCCTCCAGGGTGGTGTGACGGTGGATCCGCTCGGCGGCGGGGCCGCTGATCGGCACCTCCTCGGCGAGGTCGACCAGGTGCAGGTGGAGGCGGTCGGCGAGCGGGCTGTGGGCGAGTTCCAGCGCGAGGGTGCGCAGCACGTCGCGGGCGTCGTCCGGGTGGCCGGAGAGGTGCAGCAGCCGGACGGTCTCCAGGTCGGCGAGGACCACCGAGCCGTCGGCGGCCGAGCCGAGGGTGACCAGCGCCGGGTAGGGGGCGGCGGTCTTGCGGGCCTGGCCGGGCGAGAGCAGGCCGTCGGAGTCGGCGGCGCACCACCAGATGTTGGGCGCGTGGGCGGCGCGGAACGGCGCGATGGGGGCGGCGGCCCCGGAGAGGTGGAGTTCGACCGTGCGGCCGGGGGTGATCCGGGCGGCGACGATCGCGGGCAGCCGCTTGCCGCCGCGCACGGTGTTGCGGGCCATGCTGCGCAGGGCGCGGTCGAGCAGGTCGAGGCCGGCGTCGTCCTGGCGGGCCTTCAGCTCCGCCTCGAAGGCGGCGGCGGGGGCGGTGGGCAGGGCGATGCGGTGCCGGGGACGGCGGCCGCGCAGCTGACCGCCGCGCTTGCGGGCGACGGTGCCGACCATGATCGCGGCGAGCAGCACGCCGACGGTCGAGGCGGCGAGGGCCACGGTGTAGTCGTCGTCGGGGGCCTGCTCGGCGTGGGCGGCGGGCGCCTGGGCGTCGGGCGCCTGGGCGTCGGTCTGCGCGGCGGGCGCGGACGGCTGGCCGGGCGCCGGGGTCTGCGCGGGCGCGGGGGCCTGGGCAGCGGGCGCGGGCGCCTCGGCGGCGGGCGCCTGGGTGCCCGGCGCGGGCGGCGGCGGGGTCGGGGCGGGCGGCGGGGCCTGCTCCGCGGTCGGCGCGGGCGCCTGGTCGGGGGCCGGCGCCGGGGCGGGCGCGGGCGCGGGGGCCTGGGCGGGCGTACCGGGCAGGGTGAGCACCATGCCCGGCGCCACGACGTCCGGGTCGGTGAGCCGCTCGCCGTCCGGCGCCTGGGCGCCCTTGTTGGCCTCGAACAGCTGCGGCCAGGCCTCGGCGTCCCCCATCGCCCGCTCGGCGATGGCCGAGAGGCTGTCGCCCTCCTTGACGGTGACGGTGCCGCCGCCCTGGGCCGCGCCGCCGCCACCGCCGGCACCGCCGCCACCGCCGGACGCACCGGTCTGCGGCGTCCCGGCCGGGGCCTGGGCCGGTGCGGGCGCGGGGGCCGGGGCCGAGGCCGCGTCGGGCTTGGCGTCGGCCGGCATCAGCAGCTTCCACCCGGGGTGGATCGGCCGGTCCGCGTCGAACCGGGTGCCCGAATCGTCCATCGTCCGGCCGTCGTTGAGCTTGGCGATCTCCGTCCACCGCTCCCCGGAGCCCAGTTGGCGCTCGGCGATGGACCAGAGGCTGTCGGCGGGCCGGCTGTCGCGCACCGTGTAGCTCGCCTGCGCGTCGGCGGCGGGCGCGATCGACGGCGCGTCCTGCGCGGCCGTCAGCGCGGCGCGCTGCACACCGGCCGTCACCTGGGCCGTCGCGGCGGTGGCCGACGGCACGTGCTCGGCGGTGGCCGCGAAGGCCCCACCGGCCACCGGCAGCAGGGCGATCACCGCGCCGACCAGACCGGCCGCGGCCCGCTGGCTCCAGCCGAAGGCCGGGATCCGCCGGGCCACCCGGCCGCGCAGCTGCGCCGGGATCTCCAGCAGCACGGAGAGCGCGAAGCAGGCCCAGCCGACCCAGCCGACCACGACCAGCAGCCACAGGAACAGCCGCCCGTCGTCGGGGCTGGTCAGCAGCGAGCCGAGGCCGTCGGGGGCGACCGGGCCCATGTCGGCCACCGCCGCGGTGCCGTACAGCAGCAGCGCGGGGACGCCGACGAGCAGGCCGAGCAGGGTGATCAGGGCCGCGAGCGCGGCGAGCACGGCGCCGCCCCGGCCCCGTCCGCCGCCGCCCCGTCCGCCGCCGCCCGCCCGATGGGACGGCTGCGACGCCGGCCGCCGGCCGGACGCGGGGGTGGCGGGCACACCCCGGGCCGGACGCCCGGCACGGGTCTGGTCCTTGACGCGTGGCGCGGCCATCAGTCGGTCTCCGCTTCCTTGACTCCGTGGACGAGGGTGGCTCTCCCCTTGCCCGTGACCTTCCGCTTCGCGAGCTCGCCCAGCATGACGGGACGGAACTCGGCCTGCACCGTGATCTCGACGGTGGCGCCGCCGTCCAGGAAATCCACCTTGGAGGTGCTCAGCCCGTACAGCTTGAGGTAGCCGTTGGCCGCCTCCTCGACGTACGTCCGCTTCACCTTGTACCCCTGGCCCTGCAACAGGGCCGCCTCGTCGAGCTGTTGACCGCCCACCCGGGCGGCCTCCTGGGCGTAGCCGTCCACCTGCTCCGCCAGCCGCAGCTTGCCGCCGGCGTCGATGACCAGCGCGATGACCAGCACCACGTAGCCCGCGCACATGGCGACGAAGATCGACAGCGCGCCCCGGTCGTCACGCCCGCCGAGCGGCCCGCCGAGCCGGGCGCGACGGAACCGCCGCACCGCGCGTCCGCGTGCCATGGCGTTCCCTCCCCACCGGTCCGTCCGCCCTCCCCCGGGCGCCCTCCGCATGCGTCTCCCCCGCCCGACGGCTCCCCAATCCCCGTCCGGCCCGCTCGTGCTCACGATCCCGTCACCACCCGACCCACGACCTGACACATCTCCACCCCGTCCACGCCTCACTGGCCCCGGTACCGGTCGACCACCGAGACGAACCAGCCGGTGAGCGTCTTCGTCAGCGGCACGTCCGGCCCGCCGATCAGATCGCCCAGCCCGACCTCGCACCGCACCGTCACCTCGACCGTCGCCAAGGTCGCCCCGTGGCTGACCAGTTCGCCGTGCCGGACCTCCACCTTGCTGGTCCGGCAGTGCACGCCCTGCTGCTCCATCGCGTGCTCGGCGGCGGCCTTCGCCGCGCCGTCCATCCCGTCGACGCTGCGCGCCAGCGACGCCGTCCGGGCGGCGGACCGGGCCGCCGCCTCCACCGTGCCGCCGGCGGTCTGCACCCGGCCGGCCGCGACCGCGACCAGGATCAGCGCGACCACGGCGGGCGCGATGATCGCCGCCTCGACGGCGGTGCTGCCGCCGTCGCTCCGGCGCGCCGACCGGGTGGGACGGCGGACGGTGAACCGCCGCACCCACCCGGCCGGCCACCCGTCCGACCATCCTGCCGAGCGCGCGGCCCGGTTCCGCACCCGGGCGCTCACGGCCGCGCCTCCGTCGGCGGGACGAAGCGCTCGCGCGGCGCCTCGGCGAACTGGGTGACGGTCGGAGGCGTGATGAACGGCACGATCACCGGCGCCTTCACCTCCACGGTGACCCGGATCAGCACCGGCGAACTGCCGTCCGTGACGACGCGGTGGTCCGTATCCCCCTGACGGTCGAGGAAGTCCCCGGCCTGCCGGCGCGCGGCCTCGTTCTTCTGCTCGTCGGTCCGGTTCCCCTGGATCCGCCCGGCGTCCACGCCCTCGCGGGCAGCGCTCAGCGCGAGCTGGCGGTGGTACCACCACAGCCCGGTCTGGGCGACCGTCAGGACCAGGATCAGGACGACCGGGAAGACGATGGCCAGGCTCAGGCTCATCGACCCTCGGTCGGAACGGCGGAGGCGACGACGGAGGATCATCAGGTGGCCGCACCGCCGTGCGGGTAGTTCGGGTTCTCCTCGACCTTCTTGACGACGTTGTCCTTCAGGTTGACCAGCGCGACCGTCACCAGACCTGCGATGAACACCAGGGCGATGACGGCCAGCGCGAGCTCGATGCTGATCGCACCCTTGTCACCGCGCGCCCGGGCGGCCTTGGCGCGGCCCATCCGGAAGTGGAACAGCATCAGGGCGAACTGGAACGGCAGCAGCATGGTGCCCGCCAATCGTCCGACCAGTGACTTGAGCTGATGGTTCATCGGGTTCTCCCAACGGTGAGGTGTGATGAC
The DNA here is from genome assembly GCF_042885845.1 of Kitasatospora sp. NPDC058032. NCBI lineage: Bacteria > Bacillati > Actinomycetota > Actinomycetes > Kitasatosporales > Streptomycetaceae > Kitasatospora > Kitasatospora sp. NPDC058032. The sequence continues at coordinate 161,792 of NZ_JBHVRK010000001.1, forward strand.
GGAGGCGCTGACCTCCGCGACGGGACGGTTCAGTTGAGCATCTTGTAGAGCGCGGGGAAGATGATCAGAAGAGTCATCAGCAGCGTCAGGGCGGAGCCCGGCGCGACCATCCGCTCGCTGTCGGCGTTGGCCCTGGCGAGGTCCTCGGCCATCAGCTCGCCGCGCAGGCCCTTGGCCCTGGCCCGCAGCGTGTCGTAGACGGCGGCCCCGTCGGTGCCCGAGATCCGCATGATGTCGGCCAGGTCCTGGAGCGGGGTGAGGCCCAGTTCCACGGCCAGCGCGTCCAGCCCGGCCCACGGCGGCAGCCGGTCGGTGGCGGCCCGGTCCAGCGCGTCGCGGATCCGGCGGAACACCGCGCCCCGCCCGACCGCGGCGGCCCTGCGCAGCGCCTCGGCCGGGCCGAGGTCGGCGGCCCGTTCCATCGCGACCAGTTCCAGGTAGGCGGCGATGCCGTGCAGGTACTCGACCCGCGCCTCCTTGGCCTCGCCGCGCACGATCGCGTCCGGGACGAACCAGAGCATCGCGGCCAGCAGCGGCCCGACCAGCAGCGGCAGCGCGAACGGCAGGCTCAGGTCCATCAGCAGGGCCGCCACCACCAGGTACGGCGGCAGCACCAGCCCGAGCAGGGCGAACAGCAGCTTGTGCGCCATGAACCGGGCCGGGGTGCGGCCGATCAGGGCGAGTTCCCGCTCGGGGACGCGCACCCCGCGCAGGCCGATCGAGCGCTCGCCGATCCGGTCGAACCAGCGCGGCCGCTCGTCCGGGTCGATCGGGCGCTCGGCCGGGGTGCGGTGCAGCCGGTCCAGCGCCTGGCCCAGGTCGGGCGGCGCGGGCCGGAGTTCGGCGATCAGCATGGCGACGCCGCCTGCCGCCACGGCGCCGGCCAGCACGGACCACGGGGAGATCATCGCGCCTCCCCGAACAGTCGCACGCCGCCGTCGGCCCCGGCCACCGCGCCGGGCTCGGACCCGTCGCCCGCGCCGTCCGCGCCCGGCTCGGCGGCCGTGCCGCCCTCGGCGCGTCGGCGCAGCAGCCGCCGGCCGGTCCGGCTGCGCCGGTCCGCCTCCAGCAGCCTCGGCACCGGCGGGTACGAGGCCAGCGCCCGCATCCAGGCGATCACCCCGACGAACAGCGCGCAGACGATGCCGAGCACGACCTGCCCGAGCACGGTGCTGTACGGGCGGGTGTACTCGGTGTTGAACGAGCCCACCACCACGACCAGCAGGATGATGCCGACCAGCCAGCGGATGGTGGTGCGGTGCTTGGCCCGGTCGGCCTCGATGGTGCGCCGCTGGCGGACCTCCTCGCGCACCGACTCGGCCATGTCGGCCAGCGCCCGGGCCAGGCCCGGCCCGCTGTCCCCGGCCCGCAGCAGCAGCGCGGCGAGCACCTTGTCGGCGGTGGCGTCGGCCATGGAGTCGGCGAACAGGCGCAGCGCCTCCTCCGGGCGCCAGCGGGCCTGCAGCCGGGCGGCCAGCTCGCCGACCTCGGCCTCGATCGCGGCGGGCGCGGTGCGCCGGCTGGTGACGATCGCCTGGTTGAGGCCGACGCCGAGCAGCAGCACGTCGGCGATCCGCTGGGTCCACTCGGAGAGTGCCTCCAGCCGCTCGATCCGGTCGGTGTCCGAGCGGGTGGCGTCGAACAGCCAGGGCAGCCCGAACACCGCCAGCGGCACCAGCAGCACGCTCAGCGGGATGCCGGTGAACAGCCAGCCGAGCGGCGCCCCGATCAGCGCGATCGGCAGCTGGATGCGGCGGATCCGGGCGACCCGGTGCGAGGCGGTGCCGGGCGCGCCGTACCAGAACACGTGCAGCCGGGAGGCCAGCGGGTTGAGCTCCGCCGCCTCCCCCGACCCCTCCTCGGCCGGCTCGCTGCCGCGCGCCCAGAGCACCAGGGCGACCAGGCCGGCCGCGAGGGCCAGTCCGCAGAGCACGAAGAGCGGCATCATCGGGCCCCACCGCCGATCCGCAGGTGCAGCGGGGCGGCCCAGGCGCCGTACCGGGAGCCGAGCAGCGCGGCGTCGAAGCCGGCCCGGCGCAGGTCGTCCAGGCACTGCGGCGGGGTGTGCGGGACGGCGCGCGGCTCGCCGAGGTCGGGGCGCGGCCCGAACACGGTGTTCAGCGCCGGCCGGCCGCTCTCGCCGAGGCCGGCGACCTCCAGGACGTGCGAGACGAAGCGGTGCCGGCGCCCGCCGACGGCCGTCTCGTCGACCATCGCCACGTGCACGATGAGGTCGACCGCGTTGGCGGTGAGCCGGTAGGCGAGCGCGTCGGTCATGTGCGAGCCGTACTCCAGGCAGAGTTCCGCGATGCGGTCGACGACCATGTGCGGGCCGCGTGCGTGCAGGGTGCACATCGAGCCGCCCTCGCCGTTGGTCATGACGCGCAGCATGGGGACGACCTCGCCGGAGCGGACCTCGCCGACGATGATCCGCGAGAGCGTCATCCGCAGCGCGGCCGGGATGAGGTCGCCGATGGTCAGTTCGCCCGCCGAACGCCCGTCCACCCGTTCGCCGTTGCCCTCGCGGGCCTCCATCGGGACGACCTGGCGCAGGTGGCCGAGGGTGTGCAGCCAGAGCTCGAACTCCGACTCCAGGGTGCCGATCCGCTCGTCCGGCGGGATCTCGGCGGCCATCGCCCGCAGCAGGCTGGTCTTGCCGACGCCCTGGGTACCGGTGATCATCACGTTCTTGCGGGCCCGGATGGCCGAGGCCAGGAACTCGGCGAGGGTGGTGTCCAGGGTGCCGAGCCGGACCATCTCGGGCAGCGTCGCCGAGGCCACCCGGTGGCGGCGGATCGCCACGTACGGGCGGGGGGTGACCTCGGTGAGCGCCTGGAGGCGCATGCCGCCCTCCAGGCGCAGGGCGAGGGTCGGGCTGGCGGTGGACAGGGTGCGCTCGCCGCCGCCGTGCTGGCGGGCGAGGTCCTGGAGCAGCTCGACGAGTTCGGCGTCGCTGTCGGCGACCGGCGGGACCTGGCGCAGCGGCTGGTGGACCCGGGAGACCCAGACGTCGTCGCAGCCGTTGATCAGGATGTTCTCGATCTCCGGGTCGTCGAGGTAGGGCTGGAGCCGGCCGGCCCGGAACAGCAGGTCGAAGACGGCCTCGGCGAGCGCGCGGTCCTGGTCCCGGGTCGGCGGGATGCCGTGGGTCTGCGCGTAGGCGTCGGACCAGCGGGCGACGGCCTCCTCGATCAGCGCGCGACCGCGCTGGCGGCGGGTGGCGCGGTCGGGCTCGGTGCCGGAACCGGCGGTCAGCCGGGAGATCTGCTGGTGCAGTTCGGCGGCGACCTGGCGCTTGATCTCACGCGCGACCTGCGGATCGACGGCCGCGCGGGTGCCGGCGCCGCGCAGGTCGAGCGAGGGCAGCTGGGAGGGGACGGCGGTGGGGCCCTGGGGCTGTGCCTGGGCGTGCACGTGGGCCGCGGCGGCCTGCGGTCGCGGTTGTGACTGCGGCTGCGGTTGTGCCTGCGGCTGCGGCTGTGCCGGTGGCGGGCCGGACGGGGCGACCCGGCCGGGTGTCAGCGGGTGGACCGGGCCGGGCAACGGCGTCGTCCAGGGCAGCGCCGCAGGGTCGGTGGCGGGCTGCTGGTGCAGCGGACTACCGCGCACGGAGCACCTCCCCGTCGACGGGCTCGTGGTGGTGGGGCTGGGCGTTCGGGTACGGCTGCGCGTTCGGGTGGGGCTGTCCCGGGTACGGCTGCGGGCCCGGGTACGACTGGGCGTTCGGGTACGACTGGGCGTTCGGGTACCGCTGGGCGGCGGCGTCCGCGCCCGGGTGCGGCGGCGCGCCGTGCCCGGGGAACGGCGCGGGGGCGGCCGGCTGCGGCGCCAGCCCGGCGAGCGGCGCCACCGGACCGGTGGTGATCACCGGCGGCACCGGGCCGTACGGCTGCTGCTGGGGCTGTGGGTGGGACTGCTGTTGCTGCGGCTGCTGCTGGGGCTGTTGCTGGTACGACGGCCCGGACGGCGGCGCGGGCTGTGTCGGCCCGACCGGCCCGACCGGCCCCGGGTGGGTGTAGTCGTACCCGGCGGCCGGGGCGGCCGGTCCCGGCGCCGGGGCCGGCGGCGTCGCCGTGAGCTGCGCGGGCTGCGCCTGGGCGGGCGCGAGCCGCTGCCGCCGCCGACGGACCGTCAACTGGATCTCGTCCGCCGCCGAACGCGCCGTCCGCATCAGCTCCGAGCGGATGAACCGCCGGTCGGTGACGTCCCCGCCGTCCGACAGCACCCGGGCCGTGCGCTGCGCGTGCGGCAGCGTCCCGAGCACCGGCAGCCCGAGCTCCCGGGACACCTCGGCCCCCGAGTACGGCCCCTCGGTGATCAGCAGCAGGCCCAGCGCGTCCGAGCCGGTGCCCGCCGTGGCGAGGTCCTCGGCCAGCGCGGCCAGCCGGGGCCGGACGGCGCTCAGCCCGCGCAGAGTGGTGCGCACCGTGGCGGCGACCACGTCCGCCCGGCGGGCCAGCACCGCGCTGGTGCCGGTCGCGCCGGAACGGCCGAGGTCGAGGATCACGTCGTAGCCCTGCGGCTCCAGCCCGCGCAACACCTCCACCAGCGGCTCCCAGGTGTAGGCGAGGCCGGGGGCCTGGACCGGGTCGGTGAGGCCGGGCAGCAGCAGGCGCTCGGCGTTGCCGTCCGGCGAGATGTCGATCAGCTGCTCCCAGAGGCCCTGGGCGAGCAGCCCGCGCCGGTCGGCCACCGCGAGGTTGCGCAGCCCGTAGACCGCCTCGACCCGGCCCTCCAGGGCGCCGGCCAGGACGGCGCCGCCGTCCGGGTCGCACTCGACGAGCAGGATGCGGCGGCCGGGCTGCAGCGGCCAGGCCAGCAGCAGCGCCAGCGCCGTCGTGGTCGCGCCGGGTGCCCCCGGAGCGCCGACCACCGCGATGACGGCCATGTCAGTTCCCACCCGCCCCGGTCGGGGCACCGGCCGCCGGCGTCGCGGGACGGCCGGCGGCGGGGACCCCGGAGGCCGGGGCACCGGAGGCGGGGGCAGCGGCGGCCGGAGTGCCGGAGGCCGCGGCCCCGGTGGCCGGTGCGCCCGTGGCCGGTGCCCCCGCGGTGGGAGCGCCCGCCGCGGGAGCGGGCGCACCGGCCGCCGCACGCGGCGCCACCACGACCTGGATCCGCCCGGTGGCCACCCACGCGGCGAGCTTGCCGGCGTCCGCCTGGTCGACCACGGCGTCGAAGACCTGGCTGCCGTCGGTGTCCACCCGGCCCACGGTGTAGACGGTGGCGGCCAGCGTCTCGGCCCGCGAGCCGTCCGGGGTGTAGACGATGATCACCGGCTGGCCCGACTGGAGCCGGGTGGCCGGCAGCTGGGTGCGCCGGGCCGAGACGCCGACCAGCAGCTGCCCGGGGTTGAGGACGAGCGACTGCGCGAGGTCGGACTTGGTGAGCAGCCCGCCCCGGTGGAGGTCGGTGGTGGCCCGCATCCCGATCGCCTTGGTCCGGTCGGCGGCGTCCAGCGGCTTGAGCGCCGGGTCGCTCGCGATCCGGACGACCACCAGGTCGGACTCGCTCAGCACCTGCCCCCACGGCACGTCCCGGGCGAGCGCCAGCACCGCGACCCGCTGACCGGTGCTGTTGTACAGCACCGCGCCGCCGAGCCCGCCGGCGGCTATCAGCGCCACCGCCATCGCCAGCACGGCGGGGCGCCGGCGCCGCGCGCCGAGCGTCCGCCCGGGCGCGCGCGGAACCCCGCGCCGCTGCTCCGGCACGGCCGCCGGGGCGGTCGCGGCGGTGGCCGCGGTCGCCGTGGCGGACGCGCCGGGGCCGGGCGTGGCAACTGTACGGTTCTCCACCGGGCTTCGGCCTTCCTCGGATCGTTCGTCGGGATGTGCTGTGCGTGCCGCCGTGTCCGGCGGGCTAGTTGAGGACCTGGACCTCGGCGACCCGGTAGCTGACGTTCCGCACGTAGACCCGGATCTCGATCGGGTTGACCTTCGTGCCGTCGGACACCGTCACGTCGTTCATCCACACGACCTCGACGTCGCCGGTGAACAGGCCGTTCTTCTTGGTGCCCGAGCCGGTCTTGAAGACGTGGCCGCAGGTGGGCGACGGGCCGGCGCCGTACTTGACGTCGTACGGGGTGCCGACCGCGGCGGCGCCCTTGCAGGTCACGCTGGTCCCGTCGCCGAGGTCCCACTTCACCGAGGCCACCCGGGGGGTGACCGTCACCGTGAGGCTGCCGGCGTGCAGCGGTTCCGTGGCCGGCTTCTTCGGGTCCGCCAGCCAGAGCCAGACGTTGCCGCCCACCACCGGGTCCTTCTTGGGGGCGACCCCGAGCACGGGGGGCTTGAACTCCAGCCGGTCCTTGACGTAGGCGGCAGCCATGGCGCCCGGGTCCGGCGGCGCGGGCACGGGTGCCTGGGCGAGGAACCTCGGCTCGGGCCGGCCGATCGAGCCGTCGGAGAAGCGGCAGGTCACGTTGTAGACCGCCCCGTCCTTGGGGTCGTGGCCCTCCCAGCGCGTATCCCCCGCCTCGGGCTGCGGGTTGATGACCCGGTAGTAGCAGCCGTCGGTGGCACTGAACCAGCCCAGCTCGGGGTCGGTGCAGGCGAAGACCTGACCGTTCCAGCTGCAGAGCTGCGGCCCCGAGGTGCCGCCTCCTCCCCCTCCGCCGCCACCGCCCGAAGGAGGCGGTGTGCTGCCGGCGTGGCCGCCGCCCGTGCAGATGACGGTGTTCTCGCAGTGCGTGGCGCCCCCCGTGTCCGCGGGGGTGGGATCAGCCGCCGCAGGACCCGCCGGCGCCAGGAGTAATCCGGCGAACAACGGCGTGCCGATCACCAATCGCCGTACCGGTTTCAGCATGTGCGTCCCACCTCCCGCTTGAACTCGTTGATCAGCCAGCGCGTCTGGAACAGTCGCAGGGAAACGGTCGCCACGTACCGGTTGAGCCGGTCGGGCGGATCCTTCACCGCGAGCGTGACGGCGTCCGCCTGGTGCCACCCGGACACGTCCAGGCAGTCCTCGATCACGGCGGTGTTCGGATCTGCGTTCAGGTCGACGGACTTCACCACCGCGGAAGTCCGCGGCTCACCCGTCATCACAAGTTTGGCTTCGTGCAACTGACGGAGATTCACCAGTGCCTCGGTCAGCGCCTTCCCTGAAGCGAAGGTGTCGAACCGGGAACCGTCCGAGTCGGCTTGTCCGAACGCTTCCATCTGAGCCTGCCACCAGTCCTGATAGGTGCTCAGAGCCGATCTGGCGGCGGCCCCTTCAGGGCCGTCGGTCGGCGCGTTCCCGACGTTTGCGGAACCACCCGAAGGAGGGAGCGCGCTCACCCCCGCGACCGTGGGCGCAGTCGTCCCCAGGCGATCGGTGGAACCATCGGCCCCGCTGCTCGCGCAACCGCCCAGCAGCAACGCCAGAACCAGCCCTCCGGCCCCAACGGCCCCAGGGCGCAACACCATTCCGCGCTGCCGCATCGCCCCACCTCGTCGCAGCCGACCCCGGGTGTGGACCGGGGCCGCCAGAAGAACTCCGCCGTGCCGCCGGTGTTCCCCCCGCGGGGATCGATTCTTCGCCAAACCGGGCCTTCACGGCAACACCTGGGGCCCCCTGACCTTACGCGGAGGGAGGATCCGTCGGAGCACTTTCCCGCCACAGAAGGGCCAACAGTTCCTCGGAAAGCGACAATCCGGCCAATGCCCCCCGAACCGCCGCCCGATTGCGCATCAGAAGGCGCCCGCCCTCCGGCGGTACGAGCAGGCGCACACCCGGCGCGTCGGGCTGGTTCGACGGCACACCGGCTCCACCGGCGTCGTGCGGGGCGCCGCCGTCGAGCAGCGCGCCGACGGCCGGCTGCAGTTCGTGCGGTCCGACCGCCGCGGGCGCGCCCGGCACGCCCTGGCGCAGCACCGTGGTGAGCGACTGGCTGAACGAGCCGGGGCCGCCCGGCAGGACGGCGTCCCGGCCGCGCCGGCCGGGGGTGTAGCGGCCGGGTGCGTGCCGGCCGATCCGGCCCCAGAGCGGGACGCGCGAGTAGCTGAGCAGTTCGCCCGCGCCGTCCTCGCCGCCGCCGCGCTCCAGCGCCGCCCAGGTGTCCTTGTCCACCACCGCGTCGACCAGCAGCAGCGCCTCCTCCTGGTCGCCGTGCACCATCGCGCTGACCACCCAGTCCCAGGCCAGCCCGCGCCGGTAGGCGTTGTCGGCGGTGGAGCCCGCCGTCACCAGGGCGAGCCGGCGGCCGCGCGGGTCGGCCACCAACTGGCCCACCAGGCAGACCAGCAGCCAGCGGCCCGGACGGGCGGCGGCCTCCCGGACGGCGGTGAGCATGGTGTTGGCGTCCGCGCCGGGGTCGACGACCGCGACCCGGCTGCCGGCCGCGCCGGCGTCGAAGCACATCCCCGGCAGCACCTCGGCCAGTGCGCGGGCGCCCTCGGCGGCCTGCGCGGACCCGCCGAAGGCGCGGTCCGGCCCGCCGTCCGCCCCGATGACCACCAGATCGAAGCCGCTAACCACCCGCACCGCCCCCTCCTGCCCGGCCCCGGTCTTCCGGGGCCGCCGAACCGTTCCGCCATCCACCGCACCGTGCGCCGCGCCGTTCGCTCCGGCCCTGCCCCGCGCCGTCCGGCCTTCTCGGGCGGCGCCGTTCAGGTCCCGGCACGCCCGGCGCGCCCCGGTGCCACCGCCGGGCAGGCTACCGTCCCGCGCCGTCGCGGTCGGGCCTTCCGCCTGCGTTCCGGGGCCGGATCCCACGTCCGGCCGCCGTGCGATCGACTCCCCGCCGGCTCCCCGGGCCCCTCCCCGCGGCCCTCCCCGGCCCCTCCCCCGGTGCCCCGGGACGGCCGCAAGGCCCTGTCGTACAGGGACCATGGGCCCTGTCGGAACGCGCCGGGACGCGGGACCATCGGACCCATGGAGCGTGACGATCCCCTGGAGGAGCTCGGCGCGGACACGTGCCTGCGCCTGCTCAGCACCGTGCCCGTCGGACGCGTGGTGTACACCGAGCACGCGCTGCCGGCCGTCCTGCCGGTCTCCTTCGAGGTCGCGCCGGACGGGCGCCTGCTGCTGGCCGTGCGCCGGGGCAGTGCGACCGCGCGCGGGCTGGACGGCACCGTGGTCGCCTTCCAGGCCGACCAGGTGGACCCGGTCACCCGGACCGGCTGGAGCGTGCTGGTGCACGGCCGGGCGGACGTCCTGCGCGATCCGGAGCTGGTCCGCCGCGCCCTGCGCTCGGGTCTGCGGCCCTGGGTCGGCGATCCGGACCCGATGTTCGTCTCGCTGGTGCCCGAACTGATCAGCGGCCGCCGGCTGACCGCGGCCGGCCGCCCCGTCCCGCACTCCTGAACCGCGCGCCCGGTCCCCGCGCCCGGGCCGCACGCCCGGGCGGTACTCGCTGAACCGCACCCCCGGACGGCACTCCGGAACCGCACGCGTGAACCCCGCCGGCCGCCCCGGGGAACGCCGGTTCGAGGGCCGTCGACCGTTCCCGGGCCGTTCCGGGGAAGCCCCTGACAGGTGACCGACGAGTAGGCATACTCTGCGGAGTTCGCAGCAGCAGCCGCACCGCCGACCGTCCCGCCTGCCCCAGGAGTGCCTCCGTGACGACCTTCGCATCCCTCGCCGAGCTGACCGCCGCCGTCGGCACCGAGCTGGGCACCAGCCAGTGGCACACCGTCGAGCAGGCCCGGATCGACCTGTTCGCCGAGGCGACCGGCGACCACCAGTGGATCCACGTCGACCCGCGGCGGGCGAAGGAGAGCCAGTTCGGCTCGACCATCGCGCACGGCTACCTGACGATGTCGATGATCCCGGTGCTGGCCAAGGAGTGCTACGGCGTCGAGGGCGTGCGGATGGCCCTCAACTACGGATCGGAGAAGGTCCGCTTCCCCGCCCCCCTGCCGGTGGGCACGGCGATCCGGGCGACGGCCGAGCTGGTCTCCGCCACCGAGGTGCCCGGGGGCGTGCAGGCGGTGGTCCGGTTCACCATCACCAGCGCGGAGAGCGCCAAGCCGCACTGCGTCGCGGAGACGATCACCCGTTTCTACGCCTGACCACGGGGGAAGGCCCCTGGTCGGCGGAGGGCGGCCGCCGCTCGCCGGGTCCGGAGAGCCGACCGCGAGTAATCTCCGACGAGATGGTCGTCGTACCGAACCGGCGCTCTGGTCGGCACGGTCCGCGCCCCGGCATGCCAGGTATCCGTTGCCGTCCTTGGAGGTGCCGTGCCCCGCCCAGCCGCCCCGTGGTACTCCCGCGTCCTCGGCCTGACCTCGACCGTGGCCTCCGCGGCGACGTCCGCCGCGACCTCCGCCGCGGCCTCGGCGACCTCCGCCCTGGGCACGTCCGCCCACCTGGCCGAACTGCCCCGGGCGGCCTGGCACCGGGTCCGGACGGACGCCTTCGGCGCCGAGCCGCGCGGCGAACGGCTGGCCCGGATCCGCCGCTCGCCCCAGTTCACCGACGGCGCCTTCCGCAACCCCGTACCGACCCGCCGACTGGTCTCCACGCGCAGCCCGCTGGAGATCGCCCGCGCCCAGCTGGCGGCCGACCGGGCCCGGCGCACGCCCGCCGCCGCCGTGCCGCTGCACCGGCTGCTCCCGGCCGACCTCGCCGAACCGCCCGCCTCCGGCCTGCGGCTCACCTGGCTCGGCCACGCCACGGTGCTCGCCGAGATCGGCGGCCGACGGGTGCTGTTCGACCCGGTCTGGGGCGAGCGCTGTTCCCCGTTCTCCTGGACCGGTCCCAAGCGCCTCCACCCGGTGCCGCTGCCGCTCGCCGAACTCGGCCCGGTCGACGTGGTCGCCGTCTCCCACGACCACTACGACCACCTCGACATGGCCACCGTCCGGGCCCTGATCGGCACCGGCGCGGCGTTCGCCGTCCCGCTCGGCGTCGGGGCGCACCTGGAGCACTGGGGGGTGCCGGCCGAGCGGATCGTCGAGCTCGACTGGTGGGAGTCGGCGGAGGTGGCCGGCCTCACCCTGACCGCCACGCCCGCCCGCCACTACTGCAGCCGCGGTCCGCGCACCAGCCCGCTCTTCCTGTGGGCGTCCTGGGTGGTGGCCGGGGGCGGGCGCACCGTCTTCCACAGCGGGGACACCGGCTACTTCGCCGGCTTCACCGAGATCGGCCGCCGGCTCGGCCCGTTCGACGCGACGATGATGCAGGTCGGCGCCTACAGCGACTTCTGGCCCGACGTCCACATGACGCCCGAGGAGGGCGTGCGGGCCCACCTCGACCTGAGCGGCGACGTGCTGCTGCCGATCCACTGGTGCACCTTCAACCTCGCCCCGCACCCGTGGGAGGAGCCCGCCGAACGGGTGGTCGCCGCCGCGCGGGCGCAGGGCGCGCGGCTGGCGGTGCCGCGTCCCGGCAAGCCCTTCGAGCCGGCCGAGCCGCCCGCGCTGCGGCGCTGGTGGCGGGCGGTGGCCGCGCCGCCCCGGGAGGGCGCGGCGCTGGTGGTGCCGGACGGCCCGGCCGGCGCGGCCGACGGGTCGCGGCCCCGGGCGGCGGCCGAGGGCGACGGCGTGCCGGTCTGAGCGGGCCGCGCCCTCGCGCCGCCGTTCAGGCGGATCCGCGGGCGGCGGCCTGGCGGCGGATGCGCCGCCAGGCGCCCTGCTGCACCAGGAGCGTGAGCACCCCGGCCAGCACGATCCCCGCCATGTTCAGCAGCAGCTGGAGGCTGGAGCCCCAGAACTGCCGGAAGTCCCCGTACCCGAGGGCGACCGCCGCGTTGGCGGCGGCGGGCACCGTGGTCACCGAGATCGCCACGCCGACCAGCATGCCGGCCTTGGACGAGGTCAGGGAGAGCAGACCGGCGATGCCCGCGAGGAAGGCCACCACGAACGAGGTGGCGTCGGGCTGCCAGATGAACGAGGTATTGGGCCGCGCCCCGTCGAACCTCCCGTGGCTGAACAGCCCCAGGCCGTCCATCAGCAGCGAGAACGCCACGGTCAGCGCCATCGCCACCGCGAAACCGGCGACCAGCGCGTTCAGCGAGCGCAGCGCGGGGCGCGCGCGCCGCTGCACCAGCGCCACGCACAGCCCGGCGAGCGGCCCGAACTCCGGCCCCACCGCCATCGCCCCGACCACCAGGATCGCGCTGTCCAGCACCGCGCCGCAGGCGGCCAGCATCGTCGCCACGGTGAGGAAGGCCAGGTAGACGCCGGTGAGGGTGGACTCCTCGTGGGTGATCTCGGCGACCGACTCCCACACCAGCGCGTCGGCGCCCTCGCCGGGCGCGAGCCGCTCGGCCTCGTCGGCGGCGGCCGAGAGCGTCAGCTCGACCTCCTGGACGTCGATCGCGCCCCGCTCGGTCAGGCCCGTCGCCCGCAGCCCCGCCAGCACCTCGTCCGCCGACTCGCGGGCCACGTCGCAGAGCACCACGTCCCCGGTGGGCCGGACGGCCGCGTCGGGCAGCAGGACCACATGGGTCACGCCGACGCAGTCGTCCAGGCAGGTCAGCACGGTGTCGCGCAGGTCGGCGGGGACGATCAGACGCAGGTGCAGCACGGGTGCTCCGGACGGGCGAGGCGGTGGAGGGTTCCGATCACCCTAGACGGATCGACTGCCCCGTCAGGCGGCGGGCCGCTTGGCGTGCTCGACGAGGTCGACGGTGGCACGCGGGTCGTCGACCTCCACGATCAGCCGGCTGTACCGCTCGTCGGCGAGTTCTATCACCACGGCCTTGGCGGGGTTCTTGACGTCCCAGAAGACCCACTCGCCGCCCGAGCGGAAGGTGCCGGCGGTGATCAGCCCCGGGAAGTGGGTGCCGCCGACCTTGAGCCCCTTGGGCTCGCGGAGGATCCCGGGGTCGACGGTCGCGCCCCGGACGTTGGCGAGCGGGATCTCGATGCGGCTGCGGATCGCCCAGAGCCGGTCGAGGCCCTCGATCTCGACGACGAGGTTCTGGTCGGTGGTGCTGACACGGGCCATGGAACTGCTTCCTCCCACTGGTGGATTGGATGACTGGTGGATGATCTGTTTCCGATCGGCGCCGGCCGAAGGTCAGCCGACGCGTTCGGCGAAGGCCAGCACCGCGTCGGGGGACGGTCCGCCGAGACCGGCGCGGGCCCGCAGCCGCAGGCCGAGGACGGTCGCGGCGAGCACCCCGGCAGTGGAGGCGGGGGTGCCGGCGGCCCGCTCGACCGCGTCGTCGAGCGCGGCCAGCCCCTCGCCGACCAGCGCGCCGACCTCCGGATCGCTCCCGGCCCGCTCCACGGCGGCCGACAGCAGCAACCCGGCGGCCGGCCCGCCGTCGAACGCGGCCACCGCCTGCGCCAGCAGCGCACCGAGCCCGTCCGCCTCCCGCAGCGCCGCCGCGAGCGGCAGCACCTCCTCGTCGAGGTGCCGGCGCAGCGCGGCGAGGTACAGCCCGCGCTTGCTCCCGAACACCTTGTAGAGGCTCCCCCGGTGCACCCCGAGCCCGGTGACGAGATCGTCCACCGAGGTCCCCTCGTACCCGCGAACGGCGAACAACTCCGCCGCCGCCCGCACAGCCTGTTCCTCGTCGAAGGCGCGTGGTCTTCCCATGCCGAGGACTCTACGAGTTTGAGAACGCCCGGTCAAGAACGACCGTTCTCAAACTTGTCCCACCGCGGCGTCGGGGGACGGCGGCGGTACTGGTGGTCCATCAGGAGCGCGGATCCCGGGCACCCCGAGCGGTAGACAGCCGGCGCCACTGCGGCCCCGCCCAACCCCGTCACCACAGGGGCCGCCCCGACGGCTCCGCCCGTCGGGCGGAGCCGTTTGGCAGATGCCGCCGGTGGGCGGACGGGCGGAGCCGAGCGCGGGCAGGTGCGGGCGGGATCAGGGGGTGGCGAGGAGGTCGCGGAGGGTGCGGGACTCCTTCACGAGGCGGCTGGTACCGGGGCGGGCGGCGGTGGCGGTGACTTCGGGGATCGGGCCGCGGGCGGCGCTGCGGCGGGCGGTGTCGGCGGCGAGGGCGAGGAGGTCCGCGGCGCCGCGCGGCGCCTCACCGGCGAGCAGGGACGGCAGGGCGGCGGCCAGCACGGACCAGACGGTGGCGTGGGCGCCGGTGTCGGCGGCGGCGGTCAGGGCCTGGGCGAGGCGGACGGGCTTCACGGTGCCGAGCGTCACCAGTTCGCCCAGTTCACGCCCGAGCAGGGCGCCGTCCAGGTCGCCGCGGGCGGCGAGGACGAGCAGGGCGTCGACGGCGGCGGCGCGGTCCTCGGGGTGGCGGGCGCCCAGGCCGTAGCCGAGGGCGAGGTGGAGGGCGAGCCCGGCCGGGCCGCCGGCCTCGGCGAGCACGACCAGCATCCCGGCGGTGCCGCGCCGGTCGCGGTCGGCGCAGTCGGCGAACCGGTCCAGCCAGCGGGCGGCCAGCTCCTCCCGGTGGTGCGGCAGCATCGCGGCCCAGTGCACGGTGGGTTCCCTGAGCCACTCGTCCGCCCGCCGCACCCGGGCCACGCTGGGCGTGGTGCCCTCCAGCAGCACCCGGAACTCGGCGGCGAGCCGCTCGCGGGCCGGGCCGGCCGGGCCGGCGCTGCCGCGCTGGGTGACCACGATCCGCCGGAGCTCCTCCCACCAGCGGTCCCAGTAGCGCCGCTTGCGCTCGTACCCGGCGCCGGGTGCGAAGAGCACCCGCTCCGAGACCTGGACCGGCAGGCCGCCGTCGCACAGCCAGGCGGCCACCCACCGCCCGGCCGCCGAGGTCAGCCGGTCGGCCGCCGCCCGCACCGACGGGTCCGCCGTCGGGGCGGTCCGCAGCAGCGCGGCGCTGAGGTCCGCCGGGCCGGGCGTGACACCCGCCGTCTCGTACCCGGCAAGGCGCTCCACCAGTACGGTCGCGGCGATCGCGCCGGTGGTGTCGGTCGGCGTGGCGAGCAGGTACGGCGGGGCCGCGGTGGTGACCCGTTCGGCGGCCTCGCCGATCCGGGCGGCCAGGGCGTTGCCGTACTCGGTGTTGTGCGTGCCGCGCAGCGGGTTGCGGCCCTTGTGCCGGAAGACGGAGCCGGGCCGGTGCGGGTCGGCCTTCCCGGCGACCACCACGGCGAGGTACAGCACGTCACCCGGGCCGCAGTCCCGCCAGCGGCCGACGTCCTGCCACTGGTTCACCCGCAGCACCGGCTCCAGCGCCCGCGCGAGCGCCGTCCGGTCGCGGTGGGCGTGCCGGACCAGGCCGTCCAGGACGCGCTCGAAGACGGCGACGTCGGGCCGCCCGCCGGCCAGCAGCACCGCCAGCTCCTCGGCGACCTCCACCGGGCCGGCGAGCGGTTCGCCGAGCGGGGCGGGCACCGGGACCGGCGGCAGCAGTTCGGCCCAGGCGGTGTCGTCGTCCTCCGCCGCGCCGCCGACGGGTGCGCCGAACAGCTCGCCGGCCCGGGCGTGGTGGGCGGGGTTGAGCGCCTCGGCGGCGAGCCGCAGCTCCGGCAGCACGGCCTCGCCGGCGGCCTTGAGCCGACGGGCGACCAGGTTGAGCGCCCGCTCCTGGAGGGCGCTGTCGGGGTGTCCGAAGGCCCCGGCGGCGGCCAGCACCGCCGGTCCCGACCGCTCGGGCGTGCGCTTCGCGGCCTGCTCCAGCCAGGAGAGCTGGGCCCGCACCAGCTTCTTCTCGCTGCGGAACAGCACCACCGCCGAGGCCTCGACGACCGCCTCCGTTTCGATCAGCCCGGCCTCGTCCAGCCCGGTGAGCACCTGCTGGGCGTGGCCCGCCAGCGCCGAGGGCCCGTCGAGCAGCACCAGCAGGTCGCGGACCCGGGCCGCGTACTCCTGCGGGGTGGGCGCGAAGGCGGTCAGCACGGCGAGGAACGAGCGCTGGTCGGCGGTCTTTCCGCCGCGCACCAGCCGGGCGAGGCAGAGGTCGATCAGTTCCTCGCGACCGAAGTGCCCGGACTCGGCGAGTCCGGCGATGGCCGCCGGCCAGTTGTCACCCGATCGGGTGGTGTACGTGTTGTCGAGCGGCCAGGAGACGTCGTCGAGTTCGAACAGCCGGGGGAGCATCACGGGGGTGAAGGTGTCCGTCCGCAGCCGCTCCAGCAGGGTGGTGGCGGTGCCGCGCGGGCCGCGGTCCGCGCCGGCCGCCGAGCGCAGCCACTCGGTGACGAAGTCGTCGGAGGCCGGCACCGTGCAGCCGGTGCGCCGCACCACGCGCTCGATCAGCGGGTAGAGGTCCCAGCTCCAGCCGCTGCCGCGCTTGGCGGCGAGCCGGGCGACCACCTCGGTCTGCCACTCCACGGGCTGGGCCTCGACGACGTCGGCGAGGGCGGGGTGGCGGGCCCAGGAGCGCCCGGTGAAGTCCCGGGCGCCGATCCAGGTGGCGGCGCCCGCCGGACCGGGGTGGCAGCCGGCGCCGGCCACCAGCAGCGCGCCCATCCGCCGGTTGGCCTCCTTGGACCAGTCGCCGCGGCTGGTCCGGCGCAGTTCCTTGAGGGCCGGGAGGCAGGAGCGCCGCTCGGCCGGCCCGAGGGCGGTGAGCAGCACCGGCACCTCGCCCGTCCGGCCCTCGCGGACCGCCGCCAGCAGGGCCTCCACCGCGTCCGGCGCCGCGGCCGGCGCCACCGTGTCCGTGCTCTTCGCCGTTGCGGTGCTCATCGCGCCGTCCCTTCCCGAAGTCCGTCTTCCCGAAGTCCGTCGACCGCCCCGCCCCGCGCCCGCGCCTCGCGGACCATGTCCACCGCCAGCACGTGCTTGCACGGCCCGCGCCCGCCCCGGTACTTCGCCCACCACAGGCAGGTGCAGCCGGCCGCGCCGCCCGCGTCCGCACGCACCCGCTGGACGTGGTCGTCCACCGTGACGACGGCCGTCGCGCCGCCCTCCTCCAGCCGCACCGCCCCGGCCTCGACCAGCGCCCGGGCCGCCTTCAGCCGCGGGTTGGCCGCCTCCGCGCGCCCGGCGTCGTACGGGAGCTGCCGGTGGAAGTACGCGGCCTCGGCGACGTCGTAGCCGATCTGCCCGGCGGTGCCGAGCCGGGTCAGCGCGGCCCGCACCCGGGCCGCGCCGAGCCCGGACTGGTCGGCGAGCTCGGCGATCTCGATCCGCGGCTCCCAGGCGAGCAGCGCCGCGACCAGGTCGGCGTCCTGCTCGGCGGTGCCGGTGGCGAGCGCGCCGAGCACCCCGCCCTCGCCGCTGAAGCCCCGTGAGGCGTCCGGCGAGAGGGTGAGGGTCAGCCGCATCCCGGGCAGCTCGACCTCCCAGGCGGAGGCCGCCGGACCGCCCCCGGCGACCGGCGGGCCGTAGACCCGCAGCGCCCGCGCGTGCCGCAGCACCCGCTGCAGGGCGGCCAGCCGCTCGGGCCCGGGCAGGCAGACCGCGCCGGGCACCGGCCGGGTGGTGGGCCGCAGCGTGCGCCCGGCCGGCACCACCCACCGCGCGACACGCGCACCGGCCCGCCCGCCGCGCGGCAGCGAGCGCAGGAAGCGGACCGCCTCGACGGCGGGCAGCTCGGCGCGCAGGTCGAACCCGGCGGCGGTGACCTGGGTCTCCGCGAAGCCGCGCAGCCAGCGCTCCGGCAGCGGGACCTTCTTCTCGACGACCGGCCCGTCGAAGGTGGTGACCTCCAGGGCGTCCGGGCCGACGGCGAGGTGCAGCGGCTCGGCGGGGCCGATCCGGGTGAGCGCCTCGCGCAGCGGGTTGTTGACGTCGACGTTGGTGGTGCCGTGGCCGATCTCGTCGCCGTCCAGGCCCGCGGCGAGCACGTCGAGGCGGGCGTAGACACCGCAGCAGCCGGAGAAGGACTCGAAGCGGAGCCGGTCGCCGTTGGCGGTGACCACCGGATCGAGCGAGGCGCGCAGCTGCGGCTGGTAGTAGCGGGCGGCGGCGACGTCGGCGACGGCGAGCAGCGCGGCGGCGGCCGGCGCGGGCTCGGCCAGGAAACCCGCGAAGAAGCGCGGATGGGCGGCCGCCCCGAGCGGGGTGGTGCCGCCGGAGGTCTCCAGGGCGAGGCGCCGGCCGGCCTCGCCGTCGAGGACGGCGGACGGGCGCAGATAGGCGTACGCGTGTGCGGATTGCGACATGCCGAGCACGTTAGGTCAGGGGACTGACAGTCGACCTCGGAACACCCCCCGGTCTTCGAATAATGGAACACGTTCTAGCAAGCATGTTCGGGTCCGAGGTTACCCAGGTCACACCGGCGCACGGCCCGCGTCTGCCAGTATGGGCCTGTGACAGAGCTGACCGAACAGGACAGACGAGCCACCGGCACGGTCGGCCCGTTCGCCGAACTGCTGCGGATCGAGCGCCTCGACGAGAACACGTTCCGCGGCCGCTGCCACGCCGGTGCGCCGATGCGCGCGTTCGGCGGGCACGTCGCCGCGCAGGCCCTGGCGGCGGCCGGACGGACGATCGGGGCGGAGCGCTCGGTGCACTCGCTGCACGGCTACTTCCTGACCCCGGGCGACCCGAGCCGCCCCATCGAGTACCGGGTCGACCGGGTGCGCCAGGGCACCTCCTACGCCACCCGGCAGGTGACCGCGGTCCAGCGCGGCGAGGCCGTCTTCAGCCTCTCCGCCTCCTTCAAGCGCCCCGAGCCCGCCGCCGACCGGCACCGCGAGGTGCCGCGGCTGCCCGGCCCCGAGGAGCTGCCGGACGTCTTCTCGGCCTGGGACGACGAGGCCCGCGCCGCGCTGACCGACAGCGGCTTCGGCGACCTGGAGATGCGGTTCGTCCCGCCGGACGCACCCGGTGTGCCGCCGGCCGTGCCCGGCATGCCGCAGCAGTTCGTCTGGCTGCGCACCGGCTCGCCGCTGCCCGCCGACGACCCGCTGCTGCACGTCTGCGCGCTCACCTACCTGTCGGACCTCACGCTCGCCTCGACGGCCGGACTGCACGTCCAGCCGAACTTCTTCCAGCGCACCGAGCCGCCCCGGCTGCTGATGGCCTCGCTGGACCACGCGATGTGGTTCCACCGCCCCTTCCGGGCCGACGAGTGGCTGCTGTTCGCGCAGCGCAGCCCCTCCTCCTCGGACGGCCGCGGGCTGGCGCTGGGCGAGTTCTACGACCGCGAGGGCCGGCTGGTGGCCTCCGCCGTCCAGGAGGCGCTGATCCGCGAACGCCTGGTCGCACCGCGCTGACCACGGCCGACCGGCCTTCCGCCGGCCGCCCGCCGGACCCCGCCACCACCCGGTGGCCGGGGGGCGAACGGCGGGCGGCCGGTCGGCGTCATATTCCTGAGCGGCCCCGGCCCGTATCATGGTGCGGGTGACCAAGGTTGACCTGTCACCACGACCGGTGGAGGCGATGTCTCCGCGTCAGCTCGAACGCCGCGAAAGCCTGATCGCGACCGCGCTCGCCCTGGTGAACGAGATCGGCGTCGAACGGCTGCAGATGAAACAGGTCTGCGAGCGGTCCGGAGTCGCCCTGGGGACGGCGTACCGCTACTTCTCCTCCAAGGACCACCTCTTGGCGGCGGCGATCGCCGAATGGCACCGGCTGCTGCTGGCCGACCTGGTGGCGGAGCTGCGCGGACCGCGCGCCGGCCTGGGCGCCACGGACCGGGTGGTGCGGTTCGTCCGCGGCGGCATGCGGGCCTACCAGCGCCAGCCCGAACTGGCCCGGCTGCGGGTGGCCGTCGCCGCCTCCACCGACCCCTTCGCCAGCGAGGCCCTGCAGGGCATGGCCCGGGCCGACAGCGCGGCGCTCCAGGCGGTGATGGCCGACGAGGTGCCGGCCGCCGCGAGCGACCTGGTGCGGCACATCGTCGGCCACGCCTGGCAGGGCGAGCTGACGGCCTGGGTGACCGGCCGCACCACTCTCGGGGACGCCCGACGGCGACTGGAGGACGTGGTGCGGCTGGTGCTGACCCCGTACGAGACCGCCTACCCGGCCCCGTACGACGTCCCGTCCAAGGCCTGACCACGGGTCCAGCCGGCCGGGTGACCGGGTGACCGGGGCCGTGGCGCTCCCCGGGCTTGACCTTCACACCGATGTGAAGTCCTACCGTGCGGAGCGGGTCGACCACGGCCCGATCCCCGAACCCCCCGGACCCCCGTCCGCCCAGGAGGACCCCATGGCCACGCCCCCCGCCCCCGCTCCGCTCGCCCGGACCGTCCGGGGCACCGGCCCCGGGCTGCTGCTCGCCCACGGCGCGGGCGGCAGCGTCCACGACAACTGGGGCCCGCTGCTCGACGACCTCGCCGCCCACCGCACCGTCGTCGCCCCCGACTACCCGGGCTCCGGCGACAGCCCCGACGAGCCCGGCACACCGCACTCGCTCGACGAACTGGCCGACCGCCTGGTGGCCGCCGCCGACGCGGCCGGCCTCGCCGACTTCGACCTCGCCGGCTACTCCCTCGGCGCCGCCGTCGCCGTCCGGATCGCCACCCGCCACCCCGGCCGGGTCCGCTCGCTGCTGCTGCTCGCCGGGGTGGCCGGCGGCTCGCGGCGGCTGCGGCTGCTCGCCGACCAGGCCATCGCCCTCACCGCGTACCCCGCGCTGCTGGCCGACCACTCGCTGGCCGTCACCTTCGGCCGCACCTGGGTGGAGGAGCTGCCCGCCGAGCGCTTCGACGAGCTGCGCGCCGCCCTGGCCGCCACACCGGCCCCGGCGGGTTTCCGCTGGCAGTTCGAGCTCGCCGGCCGCGCCGACGTCCGCGCCGAGCTGGCCCGCGTCACCGTGCCCACCCTGGTCGTCTCCACCACCGAGGACGGCCTGGTGCCGCCGGAGCAGCACCGGGCGCTGGCACTGGGCATCCCCGGCGCCCGGCTGACCGAGCTGACGGCGGGCCACCTGCCGATGGTGGAGCGGCTGCCCGAGCTGCGGGACCTGCTGCTGGGCTTCCTGGCGGACGCCGACGGCGGCCTGGACGCCGCCCGGGCCTGACGGCCCGGTGGCCCGGTGGCCCGGCGGAGGGGAACACCCGGCCCGGCGGCGATGTTGCCCGGTCATGCGCATCGGAGAGCTCGCCCGCCTGACCGGGGTGTCCACCCGCCTGCTGCGGTACTACGAGGAGCAGGGCCTGCTCGAACCCACCCGCTCGGCCGCCGGCTACCGCGAGTACGGTGAGGGCGACACCGTCCGGGTCCGCCAGATCCGCAGCCTGCTCGCGGCCGGCCTGCCCACCCGGGTGATCGCGCGGATCCTCCCCTGCGCGACCGGGCCGCTCCCCGCCCTGGAGGCCTGCCCCGATCTGCTCGGCACCCTCCGCGGCGAACTGGCCGAGCTCGACGCGCGCATCACCGAGCTGACCCGCAGCCGGCGGGCCCTGGCCGGGTACCTGGACGCCGCCGTGCCGCCGTCCCGCCCGTACGCGGCCGCCTGACGCCCGCCCAGGTCGCGCCTCTCCGGCGCGCCCTGCCGCCTCTCCCGGCGAGAACTGGACATAGTACGACATGTATTCCTATTTCGATCATGTCGTCGACACCTGCACGCCGTCGGCCCGCCAGTTCGCCGCGAGAGGTACCCCATGACCAGTCAGCCGCCCGGGCCGCCGGACGAGCCCGCCGCCACCCTCCCCGTCGACCGGGTCGTGTTCGGGGTCGGCGCCGTCGCGGTGCTCGGGGTCGTCGCGTGGGGCGTCTTCGCCGAGGACTCCCTCGGCCGGACGTCCGGCACCGCCCTCGGCTGGGTCCTGCACAACTTCGGCTGGCTCTTCGTCGTCGCCGCCGACGTCTTCCTCGTCCTCACCGTCCTGCTCGCCTTCAGCCGGTTCGGCCGGATCCGGCTGGGCCGGGACGACGACGAACCCGAGTTCTCCACCACCGCCTGGGTCGCCATGATGTTCAGCGCGGGCATGGGCATCGGCCTGATGTTCTACGGCGTCGGCGAACCGCTCCAGCTGTTCGCCGCCCCGCAGCCCGGCTCCGGCCTCGAACCCGAGTCCGCGGCCGCCGCCCGGCAGGCCCTGGAGTTCTCGCTCTTCCACTGGACCCTGCACCCCTGGGCGATCTACGCGGTCGGCGGCCTCGCGCTCGCCTACACCACCTTCCGCAAGGGCCGGGGCAACCGGATCTCCGCCGCCTTCGTCCCGCTGATCGGCGAGCGCGGCGCCAACGGCTGGAAGGGCCGGGCGATCGACCTGCTCGCGGTGTTCGCGACCGTCTTCGGCTCCGCCACCAGCCTCGGCCTCGGCGCCCTCCAGGTGGCCGACGGGCTCGGCCACATCTCCGACGTCAGCAACAGCGAGCGCACCCAGCTGGTGATCATCGGCGCGCTGAGCGCCGCCTTCGTGGTCTCCGCCTTCTCCGGCGTGCACCGGGGCGTCAAGTGGCTCTCCACCGCCAACGTCGTGCTGGCCTCGCTGATCATGGTCTTCGTGTTCCTCGTCGGCCCCACCGTCTTCGTGCTGGACACCATCCCCTCCACCGTCGGCGGCTACCTCTCCAACCTGACCGTGATGTCCACCCAGACCGGCGCCTTCACCGACGAGGACTGGCTCGGCACCTGGACCATCTTCTACTGGGCCTGGTGGCTCTCCTGGGCCCCGTTCGTCGGCACCTTCATCGCCCGCATCTCGCGCGGCCGCACCGTGCGGCAGTTCCTGCTCGGCGTGCTGCTGGTGCCCAGCGGGGCCACCGTGATCTGGTTCTGCGTGATGGGCGGCACCGCGATCCGGCTGGACACCACCGGCGCCGCCGACCTCGTCGCGACCATCCCGCAGGGCGCCGAGGCCTCGCTCTTCGAGATGCTGCGCGCGCTCCCGGCCGGCGCGGTGACCAGCGTGGTCGCGGTGCTGCTGGTGATGACCTTCTTCATCACCAGCGCCGACTCCGCCTCCCTCGTGCTCGGCTCGCTCTCCAGCCGCGGCTCACTGCACCCGCGCACCTGGCTGGTGGTGGTGTGGGGTGTGCTGATGGGCGGCGTCGCGGCCGCGCTGCTGCTCGCCGGCGGGCTCACCGCACTGCAGAACGCCACCATCCTGGTCGCGCTGCCGTTCGTCGTGGTGATGCTGCTGCTGTGCGTCGCCCTGGTGAAGGAACTGCGCTCCGACCCCTCCGCCGGACCGCCCCGCTTCCACCCCGCCCACGGCCTGCGGGACGCCGTCCGGGTCGCCGTCGGCGAGGCCCTGGCCGATGTCCGACGGGGCAACCAGCGTCCCCCGACCGGGTGAAAACCCCTCCGGGGACGGCCCCACGGGCCAGTCCCCGGGGGCCATGACCTGCCATGGTGCACATTTCGCCCAAAGTGACGCCCGCCTCCCATCCGGACTTCACCCGCACGTAGCGATCGTTCACACCGGCCTGGAACCCTCCGTGACATGAACGCCAACCTCACGGCGACCCTCCAGGAACCGCGCTTCCCCATGCCCCAGCGCCACCGCCGCTTCCTGGCCTGCGCCGCCGTCCTCGCCTCCGTCGCCCTCGGCACCCTCGGCGTCGCCGCCACCGTCGAGACCGTCCAGCACGGCACCGTCGCCACGGCCACGGCCACCGTGCAGAAGTAGGCACCCGCGCGCCGCGCCGCCCGCACCGCCCCCTCCCCGCCGGGCACGAGCAACGACACCGCCCCCGCAACGCCACCGGCAGCCGAGAACGGGCGCACACGGCACCGGGAGAAAACAGCCGCTGCCCGACCGCCGGCAAGCCCGGCAGGGTGCCCAGCCGCCCACCCCGCACGACCGGGGCCACAGCGACGGGCCCGGCCGTCGGCGAAGTGAGGCGACCGGGGGCCGGCGGGCCCGCCGGCCCCAGAGGCGCCCCTCGGCCCGCACCAGGCATGGCAACCGGGACCGTACCGACAAGCCCTGACGGACCGGACGCGAAGGCGGCGGCTGCAACGAGACATGGCAGCCGAGGTCGCAACGGTGCCCCCGCCCCGGGACCGTGGCCGCCCCGCCGCGACCGGCCACTCAACGGCAAGGTCGGACGAGCAGGCCGACTCCAGTGGGATACCGGGGCGCCGACGGTGCGCTGTGGGCCGCGCCAGCAGGCAGGCCGGCCGAATCCGGCCGGGCGCGGAGGCACAGATGACAGCCCTCGGGCCGCAGAGCCCCGGGGCCTCGGGCGGCCGGGGCCGGGTGGGGGGTCAGGCGGGTTGGCCGGCTCGGGGGGCGGCAGGGGCGGGGATGGTGATGTCCGGGGTGGGGCGGGAGTGGCGGCCGGTGCCCGGGGTGGGGAGGAGATCGGGGGCCGGGGCGTAGCGGGCGGCGGGGGCGCGCAGGAGCCAGCCCGAGGGGCGGGTGGTGATCAGACCCATGCGGTGCAGCAGGTCGAGGGCGTCGCGGCGCAGGGCGGTGCGGTCGGCGAGGTAGTCACGGCGCCAGCCCGCCGGGAGGCCGTACTCGTCGGCGATGTCGCCGAGCACGCCGTCTATCAGCGCGTCCGGGACGGGCACGTCGGCGCCGGTGGTCTCGCCGGGCAGCGGGCGGACCTCCTCGACCAGGCGCTCGACCAGCAGCAGCGCCGCCTGGGCGGCCGTCCCGGCACCGGACAGGGCGAGGTCGGTGAGTTCCTCCGCCGGGTCGAGGAGGGCGACGCCCTCGGCCCGCTGCTCCGCCTCCAGGCCGAGGAAGTCGGCGAGCGCGGCGGGGCCGGAGTGCCGGTGGTCGCGCAGCCAGGCGCGCTGGTCCCCGGGCAGGTCGGCGGCCAGGACGGCGGGGGTCTCGGCGAGGCGGCGGCGGACGGCGGTACCGGGCTCGGCCTCGGCGGCGCGGCGGATGAGGTCGGCGGCGTCGTCGGCGAGTGCGGGCGGGCCGGCCGGGACGGCGCGGGCGAGCTCCCGGTCGACCGTCAGGACGCCCGAGGCATCGCCGGGGCCGGTGGCGAGGCCGGTGGCGTGGCCGGTGACAAGGTCGGCCGGAAGGTCGGTGAGCACCTGCCAGTCGGCGAGCACGGCGAACGCCATGGCGAGGTCGGCGGGCCCGGTCGACGGGCCGGGACCGATGCCCGGACCGATGCCGGGGTCGGCGGCGTCCATCGCGGCCAGCAGGCGGCCGAGCGGGAGGCGTTCGGGCGCGTCCACCAGCAGGGCCAGGGCCAGGGCGAGCCGGGCGTAGCCGCCGGGGGTGAACGGGGCGCCGGTGGCAGGGTGTTCGAGGCGGCGGACGGCGCCGGGGCCGGGGCCGGCCTTGTGCAGACGGGCGTGCCAGGGGCCGACCACCAGGGGGTAGCCGAGCAGGGTGTCGAAGCGCTCGGTGAGCCAGTCGCGGTGACGGCGGATCAGCGGGAAGCCGTCGGCGTGCGGTCCGGAGGCGGTGACCAGCGGGTGGGCGAGGAGCAGCCGGGCGGCGATCCGGCGTTCGGAGGCGGTGGTGACGGCGGAACGATCCTGCGGTACGACGGCGGCGGCGGCCCGCGACTGTTCGGGTTTGCGGTGCCGCCCGGGCCTGCCCGGTTTGGCGCCGGAGAGCACGACGGGCAGCGCGGCGGCGTCGCGGCGGGCGCGGCGCAGGCCGGGGGCGGTGCGCGGTTCGCGGGTGCGCAGCGGCGCGGGGGTGTGCGCGGTGGGGCCGTGCCACCAGCTGACCTCGGCGGCGGACGGTTCCGCAGGATCGGAGGGATCGGTGGGAGCGGTGGGACCGGCGGGTTCGGCGGCGGACGGTTCGGCGGGGGCACCGAAGTGACGGGCCGGGTAGAGGCCGAAGGAGGCGGCGCAGAGGTCGTCGGCGGTGCCGGGGTCGGCCTCCGCGAACCAGCGTGCGAGCCGGAGCAGCGCCGGGTCGGGCGAGAGTTCCCCGGGTGGCGCGGCCGGGGCGTCCGGGTCCTGCGGGGCGTCAGCTCCGGTCGCGGCGCCGGGTACGGGGCCGCAGGCGGGTTCGCGTACGGCGACGACGGCGTCGGTGGTGCTCCGCCCCGCCCCGCCCGTGCGTCCGTCCGACGTGCCACCGGCCGTCCGTGCGGCGCCGGTCGCGTACTCCTGCTGCTTCATGTCGGGGACCAGACTAGACGCTGGGCGCGGCCCCCGCTGGCAGCCGCCCGACGCGCGGCGACATCCGGCCGGAGGCGGGGAGGACGGCGGGAGGACGGCAGGAGGAGGGCGGAAGGACGGCGACCCGTCACCCCGGTGGCCCCGCCCGCCCTACGCACGGGTAACAATCTCTTCCGAACCCCTTTCCCGTCCCCTATCGTGCCCGGCACGGGCCACCCGCCCCCACCACCCGCTCCCCCACCCGTCCGGAGGACACCGCCGCATGAGCATCCGTACGACCACCCGCGCCGTTCTCGGCGGCCGGCTTCGCTCGGCCTCCGGCCTGCTCGCCGGCTTCGCCACCACCTCGGCCGTCCACCTGGGGGCGCTGCTGAGCGACACCCCGGCGCTGCGGCACGCCACCAAGCCGGCGCTGATGCCGCTGCTGGCCGCGCAGAGCGTCGCCAGTGCCGCCGCGGCCGGCCGGAAGGCACCGAAGCTGCTGGCGCCGGCGCTGCTGGCGAGCGCGGGCGGGGACGTGCTGCTCCAGTTCGGCCAGGACGCGACGTTCCTGGCCGGAATGGGCTCGTTCGCGGCGGCGCACGTCTGCTACGTGACGATGTTCGCCGGCCAGGGTGCGCTGACCGACCGGCGCCGGACGCTGGTGGTCGCAGCCGCGTACGCGACGGCCTGGGCGTCGATGGTGGCCCTGCTCTGGCCGGACCTCGGGGACCTGCGGATCCCGGTGGCCGGGTACAGCCTGCTGCTGGCGTCGACGGCGGTGACCTCGGCGGGGCTGGGCGTGCGGACCGGGCTGGGCGGGGCGCTGTTCCTGCTCTCGGACACCCTGATCGCCACCAAGCTGGCCCACTGGCGGGAGCTGCCGGGCCACGAGTTCTGGATCATGGCCACGTACATCCTGGCGCAGTATCTGCTGGCGACCGGTGCGCTGCGGGCCGCCGAGGCCCAGGAGGACCGGGAGTCCCCGGAGGGCCGGGAGGGCCGGGAGGACGAGGAGGACCGTCGGGCGCGGGAGGCCCAGCAGACCGTCTGACCGCGCGAAGGTGCCGCCGGACGGTTCGTCCGGCGGCACCCGCCCGCGGGCCGCACCCGTGGGCGCCTTCCCTCAGGCGGACCCGGCGCCCGCGCGGCGCCGCAGCAGCCAGAAGCCGCCGACCCCGCCCGCGACCAGCAGCGCGCCGCCCGCCAGCTCCACCGGGTTCGCCGCGATCGAGCCGCCCAGGCCGGTCTTCACCGCACCGTGCGGGGCGACCTGCTGACTGCCGGCGCCGGACTGCCCGAGCGAACCGGCCCACTCACCGGCCGCCTGGCTCCACCCGCCGATCCCCGAGGGCGCGGAACCGCCGGCCGCGCCGGACCCGCCGTGCGCACCGGAGCCGCCGGACCCGGTGGACACCGAGACCGTGGTCACCGTGACGTTGGTGGCGAACACGGCGCCGTCGGGGCAGGTGCCGTCGACCTTGTTGTCGCCGCCGTACTTGTCCGCCAGCCGGGCGGAGCCGGTGTGCTTGCCGTCGGAGCCGAGCGTGAGGGTGGCCGGGCCGCCCTCGAAGGCCTGGGAGTTGGCGGTGATCGTCTTGGCGTTGGGCTTGTCGGACTTCTCACAGGCGACCGTGACCGTCACGGTCTGGCCCGGTGCGGCCTGGGACGGGCTGACCGAGGCGGCGCCGTCCTTGGCCAGCGCGAGGGGGGCCGTCAGGCCGGTCAGCAGCGTCGCGCCGATCAGGGCGGCGGCGGCCGTACGCGTGGGGCGCATACCGGAACCTCCGGAATTCTCTCGGGCGCGGCCGGGGACTCCGACGTCCCCGTGATCGATCAACCGCACCCGGTCACTCACCGACGGTAGGCACCCGCTCCACACCCGGCCACCGCTCTGGCCCGTTCGAGCGAGACGCGGGCACCCCGCGACCCGCGAGCCGTCACCCGCCGGCCGTCACCCGGACCAGGCCGGCGGATCAGGCCGGAGGAGCAGGTCAGAGGTCCAGATCGACGACGACGGGGGCGTGGTCCGAGGTGCCCTTGCCCTTGCGCGCCTCGCGGTCGACGTAACTGTCGGTGACGGCGTCCACGAAGGGCTTGTTGGCGTACGTGAGGTCGATCCGCATGCCCCGGTTCTTCGGGAAGGCCAGCTGCCGGTAGTCCCAGTAGGTGTAGGGGCGGTCGTACTTCAGCGGGCGCGGCACCACGTCGTGCAGCCCGGCCGCGTCGAGGGCGGCGAGCGCGGCCCGCTCGGCGGGGGTGACGTGGGTGAGGCCCTCGAAGGCGGCGATGTCGAAGACGTCCTCGTCGCTCGGCGCGATGTTGAAGTCGCCGAGCACGGCGAAGGGGCGCTCGCCGGCCGCGTCCTCCAGCGAGGCGAGGCGCAGCGCCTCCAGCCACTCCAGCTTGTAGCGGTAGTGGGCGTGGTCGACCTCGCGGCCGTTGGGCACGTAGACCGACCAGACCCGGACCGGGCCGCAGGTGGCCGCGACGGCACGGGGCTCGACGTCGGGCAGCAGGGCGTCGTCGGCGAGGTAGCCGGGCTGCCCGGGCAGGTCGCGCACCACGTCGTCGAGGCCGATCCGGGAGACGATCGCCACGCCGTTCCACCGGCCGGTGCCGTGCGCGGCGGTCTCGTAGCCGAGCTCGCGGACCGGCTCGTACGGGAAGGCGTCGGCGGCGCACTTGAGCTCCTGGAGGCAGAGCACGTCGGGCTTGGCGCTCTCCAGCCATTCGAGGAGCTTGGGCAGCCGCGCGGTGACGGAGTTGATGTTCCAGGTGGCAATGCGGACGGTCACGGCGGGCGGCCTTCCCGGTGGCGGTTCGGTACAGGGGTGGACGCCCGCGTGGACGGCCGGCCCGTGGGCGGCTGCCCCGGTGCACCGGCGGCCCGATGGACGCCCACCCCGAATCTACCGAACGGCACCGACAGTCCCGCCCGGCGTCACGGCGCGGGCCGGACCACCGCCGCCGAGCCGCCGCCGCGGCGCACCGGTTCGGCGGCGGCGCGCCAGCGCCCGTCCGGCAGCCGCTCGACGCCGGTCGCGGCGCCGATCTCCGGCGTGCCGGTGAACACATGGCCGAGCGCCTCCAGCCGGGCCCGTTCGGGCAGGGCCAGGAAGGCCGGCTCGGCCTGGGTGGCGGCGGTGTTGCGCTGGCTGGCGCGCGGCGCGGCGATCGCCTGCTCCAGGCTCAGGCCCCGGTCGAGGCGGCCGAGCAGCACCTGCAGGGTGGTGGTGATGATGGTGGCGCCGCCGGGCGAGCCGGCCGCCAGCAGGGGCTCGCCGTCGCGCAGCACGACGGTCGGCGAGAGCGAGGAGCGCGGCCGCTTGCCGGGGCCGGGCAGGTTGGGGTCGGGCACCCCGGGGAACAGCGGGGTGAAGTTGAAGTCGGTCAGCTCGTTGTTGAGCAGGAAGCCGCGGCCGGGGACGGTGATGCCGCTACCGCCGGTCTGCTCCAGGGTGAGGGTGTAGGAGACGACGTTGCCCCAGCGGTCGGCCACGGTGAGGTGGCTGGTGCTCAGGCCCTCGTAGGGCTCGGCGGCGGGTGCCGGGGCGGCGTCCGGGCAGCCGGCCGGGTGGCGCGGGTCACCGGGGGCGACCGGGCTGGTGAGCGCGCGGTCGGGGCTGATCAGGCAGGCGCGGGAGGCCGCGTAGCGCGCGGACAGCAGTTCCGCGGTCGGCACGTCGTTGAACGCCGGGTCGCCGACCCAGCGGTTGCGGTCCGCGAAGGAGAGCCGGGAGGCCTCCAGGAAGTGGTGGTAGTACTGCGTGGCGTCGTAGTCGGCGACCTCGCCGTCCTCCAGGATGCCGAGCGCCTCGCCGACGGTCGTGCCGCCGGAGCTGGAGGGGGCGATCGAGTAGAGGTCGTAGTCCCGGTAGGCGACGTGGGTGGGCTGCTGGCGGCGGACCCGGTACGCGGCCAGGTCCGCGGCGTCGACCTGGCCGGGGCGGGCGGTCCGGCCGGAGGCGGGGTCGACCGGCGGGTGCTGCACGGTGCGGACGATGTCCTCGCCGATCGCGCCCCGGTAGAGCGCCCCGGTGCCCTCCTTGCCGAGCTGGCGGTAGGTGGCGGCGAGGTCGGGGTTGCGGAAGGTGGAGCCGACGGCGGGCAGCGCGCCGCCGGGCAGGAAGAGCTTGGCGGTGTCCGGGAAGTCCTTGAACCGGGCCTGGTTGAGCGCGGTCTGGTCCTGGAAGGTCTGGTCGACGGTGAAGCCCTGTTCGGCGATCCGCTGGGCGGGCTTCAGCGCCTCGGCGAAGCTGCGCCGGCCCCAGAGTCCGACGGCGGTCTCCCAGGTGGCCGGGGAGCCCGGCACGCCGACCGACAGGCCGCTGGTGACGGCGTCGGCGAACGGCAGCGGTGCGCCGTTCTCCAGGAAGAGCGACGTGTCGGCCTTGCGGGAGGCGGTCTCCCGGCCGTCGATGGTGTGCACCCGGCCGGTGGCGTGGTCGTAGTAGACGAAGTATCCGCCGCCGCCGATGCCGGCCGAGTACGGCTCGGTGACGCCCAGCGCGGCCGCGACCGCGACCGCCGCGTCCACGGCGTTGCCGCCCTTGCGCAGCACCTCGATGCCGGCGGCCGTGGCGTCGGCGTCCACGCTGGCCACCGCCCCGCCCCAGCCGACCGCCTCGGGCACCTTGGCCGGCGGCGGCGCCGCCCCGGCGGGTCCGGCGGTGGACCACACCAGGGCGGTGGTGAGCAGGAGCGGCGGGGCGATGCGGGCCAGTGCTCTCATCCGATACTCCTCTGAGTCGACGTCAACTCCGTTGTTTCACAGGAGGCATGGCCCCGACAACCGTGCCGCGTCACTACCAACGGGTAGTTGACAACCCCGGGGAGAACTCACCGAACAGCCGATCACATTTCAAACCCAAACGAGTGAAGAAATGAACAGCTGCTCATGTGGGCGATAGCTTGTGCTCGCACCGCACGCTTTCCGCACCCGAAGGACGCGACTTCCCCGTGTACCCCCCTCCTCCGCCGCCGTTCCCGCCTGCCGCACCCCCGGTGCCGCTCCGCCCCTGGTGGCAGCGGCGCGGCGTGCACGTCGCGAGCTTCCTCGTCTTCCCCTTCGCGAGCTTCCTGATCGCCTGGACCCGGCCCGCCCGGCCGCTCTGGCGGAAGCTGCTCAGCAGTGCGGTGGCGGCGTTCTGCTGCCTGGCCTGGATCGGCGCGGTGACCAACCCCAAGCCCGCCGAGCAGCCGTCGGCCCCGGCCGCCGCCACCGCGTCCGCGAGCCCCTCTCCCACCGAGACGCCGACGCCGACGGCCGTGCCGACCGAGACGGCCGCCCCGGCCCCGGTACCCGCGCCCGCCGAGACGGCGGCGCCGGAGCCGACCCCGGAGTCGACGCCGACCGCCCCGCCGGTCGCAACGCCGCCGGCCCCACCGGCCGCACCGACCTCGGCCGCGCACCCGCAGACCCCGGCGCCGCCCGCAGCGCCCGCCCCGACCTCGAAGGCCCCCAGGCCTACCCAGGCGGCCCCCACCGCCCCGCCCGCCGACGGCGGAGGCGCCGGCAGCACCACCGGCGGCTCCGGTACGGGCGGTGGCGGTTCCACCTCCAGCGGCGGCACCACGGGCGGCAGCACAGGCGGTGACGGTTCGTCCGGCGGCTCGACGCCCGGCAGCTCGACGACCGGCGGCTCGTCCACCGGCGGGAGCGCCGGGACGGTCCACCAGGGCTCCTTCTGCGCGCCGGCCGGAGCGACCGGCGTCACCACCGCGGGCACGCCGATGGTCTGCGGCCCGGACGCGAACGGCCGCAACCGCTGGCAGCGCGCCGGCTGACAACTGACAACTTTCAGCTGACGGATAACAGCTGACAGCTAACGTCATCTGTTATCTGTCAGCTGTTATCCGTTACTCGCCGGCTGTCACCCGCCCCGCCGCTACGGCACGGCGCGCTCCACCCGCCGCCGCTTGATGGTGCGAAAGCGCCGGGCGACCTGGCGGGCCAGGTCCGCGGCGCCGACCAGCCCGGCCTCGTTGCCGAGCGCGGCGTGCACGATGGCCGCCTCGGGCCGGAAGCCGCGGCCGGTGAGGGTGCGGCGGAAGGTGTCCCGGGCCGGGCCGAGCAGCAGGTCGCCGGCCTCGGAGACGCCACCGCCGATGACGAAGCGGCCCGGGTCGAGGGCGGCGGCCAGGTTGGCGATGCCGACGCCGAGCCAGGTGCCGACCTCGTAGAGCAGCTCGGTGGCGGTCGGGTCGCCGGCCCGGGCGGCCTCGGTGACCAGCGGGCCGGTGATGCCCTCGACGGCGCCGCCGGCCCGGGCCAGCAGCGGCTGGACCACCGGGGACTCCTCGGCGACCAGCTCGCGGGCGTCGCGCACCAGCGCGTTGCCGGAGGAGTACTGCTCCCAGCAGCCGCGGTTGCCGCACGGGCAGCGGTGGCCGCCCGGCACCACCTGCATGTGCCCGAACTCGCCGGCCAGCCCGTACTTGCCCCGGTCCACGTAGCCGTCGCGGACGACGGCGCCGCCGATGCCGGTGCCGAGGGTCAGCATCACCATGTGCTCCTCGCCCCGGCCCGCGCCGAAGCGCCACTCGGCCCAGGCGGCGGCGTTGGCGTCGTTCTCGACGATCACCGGGAACCGCAGCCGGGCACTGAGCGCCTCCCGCAGCGGTTCGCCGCGCCAGTTGAGGTGCGGGGCGAAGAGCACGGTGGAGCGCTCGGCGTCGACCCAGCCGGCCGCGCCGATGCCCACGGCGTGCACGTCGTGCCGGTCGGCGAGCTCCAGCACCAGCTCGACGATGACGTCCTCGACCACCTTGGGGCTCTTGGACTTGTGGGGCGTGTCGGTGCGCAGCTTCTCCAGCACCTTGCCCTCGCCGTCGACCACGCCCGCGACGACCTTGGTGCCGCCGATGTCGACGCCGATGGTCGGCAGCCGCAGCACGCCGGCGGGAAGCGCCCGGCGGCGGCGCTCGGCGCGCGGGCCGAGGCCGAGCAGGGTGGGCAGGACCGGCGGCCGGTTGCCGCCGTGGGGGCTGGTCACGGCTGCGGACGCTCCTTGCCGGGATCGGTGGTCGGGCCGGCGGTCGGATCGGCGGTCGGGGCGACGGGACCTGCGGTCGGGCCGACGGGGCCGGGACCGGGGGCGTCGGCCCGGGACAGCTCGTGGGAGAGCTCGGCGAGGTCGGAGCCGCCGGCCATCTCGGTGGTGAGCTGTTCGAGGCCGATCTCCGCCCTGGGGTGGCTGCCGGCCATCCGGCCGCGCTTGAGCAGGGTGAAGTGGTCCCCGACCAGGTACGCGTGGTGCGGGTTGTGGGTGATCAGCACCACGCCGAGGCCGGCGTCCCGGGCAGCGGTGACGTACTTGAGCACCACCCCGGACTGCTTGACGCCGAGCGCGGCGGTCGGCTCGTCCAGGACGAGCACCTTGGCGCCGAAGTGCACGGCACGGGCGATGGCCACGCACTGGCGCTGGCCGCCGGACAGGGTGCCGATCGGGCGGTCGACGTCGGGCAGGTCGATGCCCATGTCGGCGAGCGCCCGGCGGGTGGTGGCGCGCATGCCGTCGGCGTCGATCCGCAGCCCGCCCCAGCGCTTGTACCCCTGCTCGGAGCCGAGGAAGAAGTTGCGCCAGACCGGCATCAGCGGCACCACGGCGAGGTCCTGGTAGACGGTGGCGATGCCGCGGTCCAGGGCCTGGCGCGGGGAGTCCAGGCGAACCTCCTCGCCGCCCACCGTGAAGGTGCCCTCGTCGTGCCGGTGCAGCCCGGCGATGATCTTGATGAGGGTGGACTTGCCGGCGCCGTTGTCGCCGAGCACGCAGCTGATCTCACCGGCCCGCAGGGTCAGTGAGACGTCCTCCAGGGCGCGCACGGTGCCGTAGGTCTTGCCGACGCCGGTGAGCGCGAGCAGCTCGGCGGGCGGGGTCGGCGCGGCGGGCGAGGCCGACTCGGTGGGCGAGGTCATCGGGGCCCCCGTTCGGCACGGCGCTTGACCAGGGAGTTCAGCAGGGCGGCCAGCAGCAGCATCGCACCCAGGAAGAACTTGAACCAGTCGGGGTTCCACTGGGCGTAGATGATGCCCTTGCTGACCATGCCGAAGATCAGCGCGCCCAGCGCGGAGCCGACCACCGAGCCGTAGCCGCCGGTGATCAGGCAGCCGCCGATGACGGCCGCGACGATGTAGATCAGCTCGTTGCCGACGCCCTCGCCGGACTGCACGGTGTCGAAGGAGAACAGCAGGTGCTGCCCCAGCACCCAGGCGCCGAAGCCGACGAACAGGTAGAGCACGGTCTTCGTCCGCGCGACCGGGACGCCCACCGCGCGGGCCGCGGCCGCGTCCCCGCCGACCGCGAAGATCCAGTTGCCGAAGCGGGTGCGCAGCAGCACCCAGCTGCCGGCCAGCAGCAGGCCCAGCCACCACCACACGGTCGCCTTGATCGTCAGCCCGCCGACGGTGACCTCGGAGGCGAACAGCCAGCGGCAGGAGGCGAAGCCCTGCATGTCGGAGATCGGCTTGGTGGAGACGGTGCCGGAGACCAGCTTGGTGACGCCGAGGTTGGCGCCGGTCAGCATCAGGAAGGTGCCGAGGGTGACGATGAAGCTGGGCAGCTTGGTGCGCGCCAGCATCCAGCCGTTGAACAGGCCGACCGCCAGCGTGACGGCCAGCGAGACCAGCACGCCCACCCAGGTCACCGCGGTGAGCTGGTAGGAGACCATCGAGGAGGTCAGCGCGGCGGTGGTGACCAGCACGCCCGCCGACAGGTCGAACTCGCCGCCGATCATCAGCAGCGCCACCGGCACGGCCATGATCCCGATGGTGGAGGCCGCGTACAGCACGGTGCCCAGCGAGGAGACCCGCAGGAACGGCTCGGCGACGGCGGCGAAGACCAGGAAGACCGCGGCGGCGGCGATCAGCGCGCCCAGTTCCGGCCGGCCGGCCAGTCGGCGCAGCGCGGCCGGGCGCTCCCGGCGCTCGGCGGCCAGGACGTCGGTGCTGCTCACCTGGTCCCCCTCGCGACGTACTCGGCGAGGGCGTCCGCGTTCTCCTTGGTGAGGATCTGCGGGCCGGTGGCCACCGGCTGGCCGCCGCCGAGCATGTTGAGGTTGAAGCGGTAGAGCCAGATCAGGTCGACGCCCTCGTAGCCCTGGAGGTAGGGCTGCTGGTCGACGGCGAAGCCGACGGTGCCCGCCTTCAGGCCGGCCACCACCTGGGTGCCCAGGTCGAAGGTGTCGAGCTCGACCGGGCGGCGGGCGTCCTGGATCGCCTGCAGACCGGTGGCGGCCATCGGGCCGGAGAGGGTCAGCACGGTGTCGATCGCCGGGTCGGCCTGCAGCTTGGCGGAGATCGCGGCGCGGGCGTCGGGCATGTTGACGCCGTCGACGTACAGCACCTGGAAGGCGCCGCCGGCGGTGCTCTGCGCACCGGAGCAGCGCTGCTCCTGGCCGACGTTGCCCTGCTCGTGGATCACGCAGAGCACGTTCTTGCGGCCGCGCTCGGACAGCGCGCCGCCGGCGGCCCGGCCGGCGGTGGCCTCGTCCTGGCCGATGTGGGTGAGCGCGCCGAACTTCGCGGAGAACTCCTGGCCGGAGTTGATGGTGATCACCGGGATGCCGGCGGCCTTGGCCTTGGCCAGCACGTCGGCCATCGCGTCGCCCTTGGCGAGGGTGACCAGCAGGCCGTCGACCTTCTGGTCGATGGCGGCCTGGACGAGCTGGACCTGGTTCTGGGTCTGCGCGTCGTTGGAGTACAGGAAGGTGATGTTGTCCTTGGCGGCGGCCTGCTCGGCGCCCTTGCGCACGGTGTCCCAGAAGGCGTCGCCGGCGCCCGCGTGGGTCACCATCGCGACCTTCCAGCGGGGGGTGGTGACGGCGCCGCCGGCGGCGGCCGCGGCCTTGGCGCGGGCCTCCTCGGCGCGTCTGCCTCCGGTGCTGCTGCAGCCGGCGACGGCGACCGTGAGGGCCAGGACGGCCAGCGCGGCGGCGGCGGGCCTCAGCCGGCGGACGGGACTCATGCGGGTTGTGCTCATCCCCATAGTCTCGCTTCCCCGCGGACGCGCGTTCGCACCGCCTCGCCCGGCGGGCCGATCCGTCCGGACGGTATCGTGCCCTGCGGGGGGATTCCTGGGAGTCCGCTGAGTACGGCGTCCGGGTGGAGCCCGCCAGGATGGCAGACTAGGGCGGACCCGAAAAGGGGGGCTTCGCGTGAACGTGATGTTCCTCTCAGGTTCCGCACAGATTCCGACGGCAACCGATCCCCGTTTCAGGCCGTCTGATGCCATTGAGGTGGCGGTCCGGGCGAGTGGGGCCCGGGCGGCTTCGAACCCGGATACGAGAACTTCATGCAACTGACAGGTACGCCATTCTTCATCTGCACGGTCGTTCTCGTGCCGATCTCCATCGCGGTGGCGATGTGGTTCTGGGGCCGGGTCAAGGGCCCCGAGCCGGTGCGCGTCCTGTCCAGGCTCGCCATGCTGGTGTTCTGCCAGGTCACCGCGGTGGTCATGGTGTTCGTCATGGTCAACAACGCCAACCTCATCTACGGCAACTGGGACGATCTGCTCGGCACCGGCAACCACGTGCGGGCCGTGCCCCCCGTCCCGCCGCAGGAGCCGGCCGCGGCGGGCCAGGGCACCGCGGCCCCGGCGGGCGGCGGTGGCGGTGCGCCG
The DNA here is from genome assembly GCF_042885845.1 of Kitasatospora sp. NPDC058032. Taxonomy (NCBI): domain Bacteria; kingdom Bacillati; phylum Actinomycetota; class Actinomycetes; order Kitasatosporales; family Streptomycetaceae; genus Kitasatospora; species Kitasatospora sp. NPDC058032. The sequence continues at coordinate 198,092 of NZ_JBHVRK010000001.1, forward strand.
GCGGGCGACGCGGCCCACCCGGCGGCCAACAAGGTCCAGCAGTCCTTCCGCGGCGTGGACGACCCGAAGGTGCCGGGCGACGTCCAGAAGACCGATCTCAAGGGCCAGTTGTCCGGCGTCGACGGCGAGGTGCTGGTCTGGCTGCCGCCGCAGTACAACGACCCGGCGTTCAAGGACAAGAAGTTCCCGGTGGTCGAGCTGATCCCCGGCTACCCGGGCTCCTCCTCCACCTGGTACGGCACGCTCAAGGTCTCCGAGCAGCTGAAGCCGCTGATGCAGCAGGGCAAGGTGGCGCCGTTCATCCTGGTCTCCCCGCGCACCCTGCTGCTGGGCAACCACACCGACGCGGGCTGCACCGACGTGCCGGGCAAGGTCAACGCGGACACCTGGCTGACCCGGGACGTGCCGCAGATGATCCTGGACAACTTCCGGGCCGACCCGTCCGCCGACCGCTGGGGCATCGCCGGCTACTCGGCGGGGGCCCACTGCGCCGCCAAGCTCTCGCTGGCGCACCCGAACCGCTACCGGGCCGGTGTCAGCCTCTCCGGCTACAACGACCCGGCGACCGAGAAGGACTCGCTGGTCGGCAAGGACGCCAAGCTGCGCGAGGCCAACAACCCGGTCAGCATCCTGAAGGGCTCCGCCCAGCCGCCGAAGGTCTCGCTGTACGTCTCCGGCAACAAGGGCGACGGCTACGAGGACGGCCAGGCGATCGCCGCCGCCGCCAAGGCGCCCACCACCGTGCAGGTGGTCGAGACCACCGGCCCGCACTCCAGCGACGTGTGGAAGGACATGGTGCCGGGCGTCTTCGAGTGGCTGACCGGCGTCATCCCGGTCCAGTAGCCCGGTCGGGCCGGTCGGACCGGTCGGCCCGTTCGGCCCGTTCGGCCCGTTCGAGGCGAAGCGGCCCCGGAGCGTCCTCGCGCTCCGGGGCCGCCGTCGTTCCCGCCGGGCGGCTAGGCGAGTTCCAGCGCCAGGTAGAAGTCCACCCGGTCCTCCAGGCGGGACAGGTCGCGGCCGGTCAACTCCTCGATGCGGCCGATCCGGTAGCGCAGCGTGTTGACGTGGACGTGCAGCTGGGCGGCGCACCTGGTCCACGAGCCGTCCGAGCGCAGGAACGCCTCCAGGGTGCGGACCAGGTCCCCCTGGTGCTCCAGGTCGTAGGCGAGCACGGTGTCCAGCAGCCGGCTGCGGAAGGCCCGGCGGACCTCGTCCGGCACGGCCGCCAGCAGCAGCACGTGCGAGGCCAGCTCCTCCGGCCCGGCGACCCGGACCCGGCCGGCCCGGGAGGCGGCGATCCGGCCGGCGTGCCGGGCCTCCTCCAGCGCGCCGCGCAGGCCGGCCGCCTCGCGGGCGGGGGCGGAGACGCCGAGGGTGATCCGGCCCTCCGCGCCGAGCCCGGCCTCCAGCGGGGCCAGCAGCTCGCGCAGCGCCTCGGCGGCCACCGGGCCGTCCTGCGGCGCGGGCATCACCACCACCGCACCGGTCCCGGCGCCGGCGACCAGCGCGCGGTCGGCGGCACCGTCCAGCGCCTCCTCCAGGACGGCCCGCACCGCGCCCTCGGGCAGGCCGGTGCCCTCGGCGCTTAGCACCAGCCAGGCGCCGGCCGCCGCCGTCGCCCCGGACCCGGGGCCCTCGTCGCGGGCGGTCATCGCCGAGGACGCGTACAGGGTGCGGCCGATCTCGGCCGGCTCGGCGTCGCGCCGCAGCAGGGCGAGCAGCTCGTCGGCGAGACGGCGGCGCAGCCGGCGGCCCTCGTCGCGGCGGTGGCGCTCGGCGGCGACCAGCCGGGCGAGGTTCTCGGCGAGCTGCTGGCGCTTGGCGGTCCACTCGGTGACGTCGCCGGCGACCACGAGCACCCAGTCGGCGAGCGGGGACGGGGCCGGCGTGGACGGCGCCGGCGCGGCGGCGGGCGCGGGCAGCAGCGAGTAGGTGCCGGCCGCCAGGCGCACCCGGTGCGGGGGGCGGCGGTGCTGGCGGCGGGCGGTGAGGTGGGCGCGGACCAGCTGGTCGCGGTCCCCGGCGGGCAGCCGTTCGGCGGGGCCGGCGATCACCGCGCCGGTCGGGCCGAGCACCCAGCAGTCGAGGTCGAGGTCGCCGCCGAGCAGGTCGAGCACGGCGTCCAGGCCCCCGCCGCCGGCCGCCGAGACCAGCAGCCGGTGCCGGTCGACCAGGGCGGCCAGGTCGGCGGCCCGGTCGGCGGAGACCTGGCGGCCGACGAACTCGGTGACGGTGCCGAAGGCGATGTCGTCGGGCACGGCGAGCAGTGGCATCCGGTGCCGGCGGCAGGCCTCGACGAGGTCCTCGGGGACCGGCCCGACCTCGGCCTCGCCGGCCGCCAGGGCGACCGCGCCGCCGGCGGCCAGGGTGCGCACGAAGCGCTCGGAGTCGGCCGGGGCGGTGCGCCAGAGCATGCCGGTGAGGACCAGCTCGCCGCCGTGCAGGTACCGTCCGGGGTCGTGCAGGTCGGTCGTCATCACACCGCTGACCTGCCGGTCCAGCTCCTCCTCGGCCGCGAGCAGGCGCAGGCGCGGGGCGCCGGGGGCGAGCAGGTCACGGACACGCATCCGCGGGCTCCTTCAGGGGCAGGGGGTGGGGTGGGGGTGGTCCGAGCGCTCGGTCCGCGGTCACAGTCTGCCCGAACATCCGTGCTCGGCGTGACGTCCGCGGGGTGCCCGGGTCGCGGGCCGTGGCCGGGGAATCACGGGCGGACTACGGTCGTAGGTGGGACCGCGGGGACGCCGGGCCGCGGCGGCCGTCCCGCGCGCGGGCCCCTTGGAGGAACGTACAGGATGCCGGACGGCACGGCCGCCGGGGATTCATGCCATCGGTGACTGCCCCCGGCGGAGGTCACCGGGTTCACTGGCCGGACAGTGCCGGACACGCCCCGCGGCCGGATCCTGCCGGGCCGGGACGGGACGACGTGAGGAGGCATCCGGATGGAGTTCCTTCGCCCCTCCGACTGGGCCGGGGCGCTCGCGGCGAAGGCCGAGCACCCGGCCGCGCTGCCCGTCGCCGGCGGCACCGACGTCATGGTCGAGCTGAACTTCGGTCTGCGCCGGCCGCCCGCGGTCCTCGACCTGAACCGCGTCGGCGAGCTCGCCGAGTGGTCGCGGGACGGCGCGGTGGTCCGGCTCGGCGCCGCCGTCCCCTACAGCCGGATCATCGGCGAGCTGTCCGGGCCGCTGCCCGGTCTGGCGCTGGCCGCCCGCACCGTCGGCTCCCCGCAGATCCGCAACCGGGGCAGCGTCGGCGGCAACCTGGGCGCCGCCTCGCCGGCCGGCGACGCGCACCCGCCGCTGCTGGCGGCCGGACGGGACGTGCTCGTCGAGGCGGACTCGGTGCGCGGCACCCGGCTGATCCCGATCGACGACTTCTACCGCGGGGTGAAGCGCAACGCCCTGGAACCCGACGAGCTGATCCGCGCCGTGCGGATCCCGGTCGCCGACGGCCCGCAGCAGTTCTCCAAGGTCGGCACCCGCAACGCGATGGTGATCGCGGTCTGCGCGTTCGCCCTCGCGCTGCACCCGCGCACCCGCACCGTCGGCACCGGCCTCGGCTCGGCCGCCCCCACCCCGCGGCGCGCCGTCGAGGCCGAGCAGTACCTGCGGGAGGTGCTCGCCGAACGCGGCCGGTGGGACAGCGGCGAGCCGCCGGGCGCCGAGGAGCTCCGGCGGTTCGGCGAGCTGGTCGCCGCCGCCGCCGACCCGATCGACGACGTCCGGGGCAGCGCCGACTACCGGCGCCACGCGCTCGCCGTGATGGCGCGGCGCACGCTCACCTGGGCCTGGAACGACTACCGCGAGCGGACCGGGAGCGCGGCATGGGCATGAGGGTCACGTTCACCGCCAACGGCAGGCCGGTCGAGGCCGACGACGTGTGGGAGGGCGAGAGCCTGCTGTACGTGCTGCGCGAGCGCCTCGGCCTGCCCGGCTCGAAGAACGCCTGCGAGCAGGGCGAGTGCGGCTCCTGCACGGTCTACCTGGACGGCCTGCCGGTCTGCGCCTGCCTGGTCGCGGCCGGCCAGGTCCAGGACCGCGAGGTGCGCACCGTCGAGGGCCTCGGCGCGCGGGACGGCGGGCTGGGCGTCGTCCAGCAGGCGTTCCTGGACGCCGGCGCCGTCCAGTGCGGCTTCTGCACGCCCGGCCTGCTGGTGCAGACCGACGCGCTGCTGGCCCGGGACCCGCGGCCGTGCGACGCGGACATCCGCGAGGCGCTGTCGGGCAACCTGTGCCGGTGCACCGGCTACGAGACGATCATGGACGCGGTGCGGCTGGCCGCCGCCCGCACCCGCGCGGGCCGGGGGGCCGGGGCCGACGGGGCGGACCGGGCGGTCCGGCCGGACCGGCCGGACCCGGCCGAGGGGACGGTGACCGGATGAGCGCGCGGACCGTGCAGGGCGAGAAGAACCTGCAGGACATCCGGCAGAGCAGCCCGCACGGTGTCGGAGGCTCACCGCTGCGCCCGGACGGCACGCTGAAGGTGCGCGGCGAGTTCGCGTACTCCTCCGACCTGTGGCACGAGTCGATGCTCTGGGGCACGACGCTGCGCTCGCCGCACGCCCGGGCGAACATCCGCTCCGTCGACGTCTCCGGGGCGCTCGCCGTGCCCGGCGTGTTCGCGGTGCTCACCCACGAGGACATCCCCGGCGAGAAGTACTACGGGCTGGACGTCCCCGACCAGCCGGCCCTGGCGATCGACCGGATCCGCTACCACGGCGAGCCCGTCGCACTCGTCGCCGCCGACCACCCGGAGACCGCCCGGCGCGCGGCCCGGAACATCGAGGTCGACTACGAGGTGCTCACCCCGATCGTCACCGAGGAGCAGTGCCTCGACCCGCGGACGTACGGCTACGTGCACGAACCGCACGAGTACCGCTCGCACGCCCACGGCAACATCTGCCACGAGCAGCGGCTGGTCCACGGCCTGGGCGTCACCGACGAGGTGCGGGCGATGGCGGACGTGGTGGTCCGCGGCAGCTACGAGGTCGGCATGCAGGACCAGGCCTTCCTCGGCCCGGAATCCGGGCTGGCGGTGCCGGCCGAGGACGGCGGCGTCGACCTCTACGTCGCCACCCAGTGGCTGCACGCGGACCGCCGGCAGATGGCGCCGGTGCTCGGGCTGCCCGAGGAGAAGGTCCGGCTCACCCTGGCCGGAGTCGGCGGGGCGTTCGGCGGCCGGGAGGACCTCTCGATGCAGATCCACGCCTGCCTGCTGGCGCTGCGCACCGGCAGACCGGTCAAGATCGTCTACTCCCGGGACGAGTCGTTCCTCGGCCACGTCCACCGCCACCCCGCGCGGATGACCTACGAGCACGGCGCCACCCGGGACGGCAGGCTGGTCTACTCCGACGCCCGGATCGTGCTGGACGGCGGCGCGTACGCCTCCACCTCGCCCGCCGTGGTCGGCAACGCGGCCTCGCTGGGCAACGGCCCGTACGTGATCCCGAACGTGCGGATGCACGCCCTCGCGCTGTACAGCAACAACCCGTCCTGCGGGGCGATGCGCGGCTTCGGCGCGGTGCAGGCGGCGTTCGGCTACGAGAGCCAGATGGACCGGCTGGCCGCCGAACTGGGCATGGACCCGGTCGGGTTCCGCCAGCTCAACGCCGTGCGGCAGGGCGACCGGATGCCCACCGGCCAGGAGATCGACGCGCCCGCGCCGGTCGCCGAACTGCTGCGGCGGGTCAAGGACATGCCGCTGCCCCCGCCGCTGGAGGCGCGGGACCCCGACCTGCGCCGGCTGCCCGGCGGGCTGTCCAACACCTCGCACGGCGAGGGCGTCGTGCGCGGCGTCGGCTACTCGGTCGGCATCAAGAACGTCGGCTTCTCCGAGGGCTTCGACGACCACTCCACCGCGCGGGTGCGGCTGGAGGTGATCGGCGGCGAGCCGGTCGCCCTGGTGCACACGGCGATGGCCGAGGTCGGCCAGGGCGGTGTCACCGTGCACGCGCAGATCGCCCGCACCGAGCTGGGCGTCGAGCAGGTGACCATCCAGCCCGCCGACACCCGGATCGGCTCGGCCGGCTCCACCTCCGCCTCCCGGCAGACCTACATGACCGGCGGCGCGGTCAAGCTGGCCGCCGAGGCCGTGCGGCGGGAGCTGATCGAGCGCGGCCGGCGCCGCTACGGCTGGACCGGGGACGACCTCACGCTCGCCGACGGCAAGGTCGTCTCCGCGTCGGCCGGGCCGCTGGTCCCCATCACCGACCTGCTCGGCGACGAGGCGATCGACCTGACCCGCGAGCACCGCCACCGCCCCACCGCCCCGTTCGACCCGGAGACCGGGCAGGGCTTCGGCCACGTCCAGTACTCCTTCTGCGCCAACCGCGCGGTGGTCGACGTGGACGTCGAACTGGGGCTGGTCAAGGTGGTCGAGCTGAGCGCCGTCCAGGACGTCGGGCGGGCGGTCAACCCGCTCGCGGTGGTCGGCCAGATCCAGGGCGCCTGCACCCAGGCGCTCGGGCTCGCGGTGATGGAGGAGATCGTCCTGCGGGACGGGAAGGTGCGCAACGCCTCCTTCACCGACTACCTCGTCCCGACCATCCTGGACACCCCGCCGATCCCGGTCGAGATCCTCGAACTGCCCGACCCGCACGCCCCGTACGGGCTGCGCGGGGTGGGCGAGGCACCGACCGTCTCGGCCACGCCGTCGATCGTGGCGGCCGTCCGCGCGGCCACCGGGCTGGCCCTGAACCGGATCCCGGTGCGGCCCGAGCACCTGACCACCGAACGGCCCGGGACGGCGTAGGCGCGGGGAGGTCGCGGGCGCCGGTGCAGCGTACGGCGCGGGGACGGTGCGGGCGCCGGACGGCCGGTGCCGGGACGGTGCGACCTGGCCGCCCGGGTGCCCGCCGCCGTACGGGATCGTTCTCCCGTACGGCGGCGGTGCCCCCGGTGGCCCGGTTCGCCCACCCTCGACAGCGCGAAGGAGCTCCCGTCATGCAGGACATCGCCGAGCAGTTGCTGGCCTGGCACGCGGCCGGCCGCCCGTTCGCCGTGGCCACCGTCGTCGGGGTCACCGGCAGCGCCCCGCGCGACCCGGGCGCCGCACTCGCCGTCGACGCGCACGGCGAGGCCGTCGGCAGCGTCTCCGGTGGCTGTGTCGAGGGGGCCGTCTACGAGCTGTGCCGGGCCGCCCTCGCCTCCGGCGAACCGGTGCTGGAACGGTTCGGCTACAGCGACGAGGACGCCTTCGCCGTCGGACTGACCTGCGGCGGCGCCCTGGACGTCCTCGTCCAACCGGTCGTGCCCGGCGCGGACCCGGCGCTGGACGCCGGCATCGCGCTCATCGCCGCCGGCACCCCCGTGGCGCTCGCCCGGGTCGTCGCCGGACCGGCCGGACTGCTCGGCGCCACCCTCGCCGTCACCGCCGACGACCACCACGGCGCCCTCGCGCCCGCCCCCGCGGTGTCGACCGCGCTGGACCGGGCCGCCGTCGCCGAAGCGCGCGCCCTGCTCGACGCCGGCCGCACCGGCCGGCTCGTCCTCGGCCTCGACGGGCGCCCCTGCGACGAGCGCGGGCGGGGCACCGTCACCCTGTTCGTCGAGTCGTACGTGCCCGCGCCGAGGATGCTGGTGTTCGGTGCGATCGACTTCGCCGCGGCGGTGGTGCGGATCGGCCGGTTCCTCGGCTACCACGTCACCGTCTGCGACGCCCGGCCCGTCTTCGCCACCGAGCGGCGCTTCCCCGAGGCCGACCGGGTCGTCGTCGACTGGCCGCACCGCTACCTGGACTCCCAGCTGGACCGGCTGGACGGCCGCACGGTGCTCTGCGTGCTCACCCACGACGCCAGGTTCGACCTCCCGCTGCTGGAGCGCGCGCTGCGGCTGCCGCTCGGCTTCGTCGGGGCGATGGGCTCGCGCCGCACCCACCGCGAGCGGGAGGCGAAGCTGCGCGAGGCCGGGCTGACCGACGCCGAACTCGCCCGGCTGCACTCCCCCATCGGCCTCGACCTCGGCGCCCGTACCCCCGAGGAGACGGCCGTCTCGGTCGCCGCCGAGATCGTCGCGCACCGGCGGGGCGGCGGCTGCCTGCCGCTGAGCTCCGGGGACGGGCCGATCCACCACGACCACGACCACGCCGCGGTGGTGGACGGTCCGGCGGATGGCCGGGTGGCGGGCCGGGCGAAGGGCCGGGCGGAGGGCCCTGGTGAGCCGCACGCCGCCTGAGCGGTGCGGCTTCAGCTCACGACGTTGTAGGCCTCGCAGATCAGCGGCGCGGCCGTCGGCACACCGACCTCGCGCAGGATCGGCATCAGCACCGCCGCGAAGTGCTCGTACGCCTCCCGCGACTCCCAGACGTCGGTGACGTGCCAGCCTTCGCCGTCCTCCGTCGGACCGGCCGCGTGCAGCAGCAGGCCGCGCACCGGCCAGTCCTCGGGCCGGTTCAGGCCGGCGCCGCCGGTCAGCCGGTCCACCGCCTCCTCGTACTGCTCCAGGGTCACCCCGGGGAGGTCGAGCACCGCGATGATCGCCATGGGGCGGCTCCTGTTCCTGCCGACGGCCCGACGGTCCGTCGCCGCTCGGTGCCTCCCAGTGCAGCCCGCTCGCCGCCGCGTCGGCCAACCCGGTACCGCCGAACGGGTGAATTGCGGGCCCCGCGCGGCGGCGGGAGGCTGGAGACGAGGACTCGCCCGAGCCCGGGAAGGGGCACCGCCATGCGTGTGCTGCTGGAGATCGAACTCGACACCCAGACCGCCAACGGGGCCGTCGCCGACGGCGCCGTCGCGGAGAAGTTCGGCCGGATCATGGCCGACCTCAAGCCCGAGGCCGCCTACGCCTTCCCCCGCCACGGCCGGCGCTGTCAGATCATCGTCGTGGACGTGCCCGACGAGGCCGCCGTGGTGGCGGTCTGCGAGCCCTTCTGGCTGGAGTTCAACGCCCATGTCGACATGCACATCTGCATGGACCCGGAGCAGTTGGCCGAGGGCCTGCGGCGGCTGGGCCGCTGAGCCCCCGAAGACCCGCCCCGCCGCGTCAGTCGGAGACCGCGAGCTTCACGCCGAACCCGACCACCACCACACCGGTCACCCGGTCCATCGCCCGGCGCGCCGCCGGACGGCGCAGCCAGCCGCGCAGCACCCGGGCGAAGCCCACCAGCACCAGCGACCAGAGCAGGCCCTCCACGACGTGCACGCAGGTCAACGCCACCCCGGCGGCGAAGTGCGGGACCCCCGCCGGGATGAACTGCGGCAGCACCGCCACGTAGAAGACGCCCACCTTGGGGTTCAGCAGATTGGTCAGCAGGCCGCGCCGCCAGCCGGACGCCAGTCCGCCCGCCGGGGCCTTCTCCTCGGCCGCCCCCTGCGCCTGCTCGTCCCCGTCCGCGTCGCCGTCCCCGGCCCGGGCGCGGATCATCCCGATCCCCATCCACACCAGGTACGCGGCGCCCGCCCAGCGCAGCACCTCGTAGCCGACCCGGGAGGCGGTGAGCAGCGCCGTCACCCCGGCGGAGGTGAGCGTCCCCCAGAGCAGCGTGCCGGTCTGGATGCCGAGCACCACGCCCCAGGCCTGCCGCCGGTGGCCCAGGGCCGACGTCCGCAGGATCAGGGCGGTGTCCAGCCCCGGGGTGAGCGTCAGCAGTCCCACGACGAGGGCGAAGGACCAGAGAGCAGTCGTCATTTCCATGGACCCTCATCGTACGGGGGGACGGATCGTCGGCCGCACCGGTTTTTGACCTGCGGATTCTCAGGAAAACGGCGGCCGGTCAGGCCGACCGGCGCACCCGCTCGGCGACCCGGCGCCCTTCCTGCTCGGTCGGGTCGTACTCCACCCGCTGACCCTCGGTCAGCACCCGGTCACCGTCGCCGCCGCCGGCCGTCAGGATCGAGTCGAAGTACACGTACAGCGGCGGACCGTCGTCGTCGGGGGTGATCAGACCGTACCCGTGGTTCGCGTGGTAGGACTGCACGGTGCCGGTGGCCATCGGGTCTCCTCGATTCCGGTGATGGGCGCGTGGGCCCGCACACCCCCCGGCACCCATGATCGGTGCTGAACCGGCCGGGCGCGCGCCCCGGCCCCGAACGGGAGGACGGCCCGCCGATGCGCACCGCCCGGGCGATCTCGCTGCTCCTGCTGCTCCAGGCGCGCCGCAGCATGACCGGCGCCGAACTCGCCGCCGAACTGGAGGTCTCCGAGCGCACCGTGCAGCGTGACGTGCTGGCCCTGGCCGAGGCCGGCGTCCCGGTGTACGCCGACCGCGGGCGGGCCGGCGGCTACCGGCTGCTCGACGGCTACCGCACCCGGCTGACCGGCCTCGACCGCACCGAGGCGGAGGTGCTGCTGCTGGCCGGACTGCCCGGTCCGCTCGGGGACATGGGCCTCGCCGATCCGGCGCTGGCCGCCCGGCTCAAGGTGGCCGGCGAACTCGGCGAGGCGCCGGCCGCCGGGGCCCGGCGGTTCCACCTGGACGCGCCCGGTTGGTTCCGCGACGCGCCCGTGCCGCCGCTGCTGGCCGAGGTCGCGCGGGCGGTGTGGGGCGGGCGGCTGCTGCGGGCGGGCTACCGGCGGCGTCCCGGGGCCGGCCCGGAGGCGGCCTCGGCCTCGGCCGGGGCCCCGGCGGCCGACGCGGACGCGAACGCGATCGCGGTCGAGCGGATGCGGGTGCTGCGGCCGTACGGGCTGGTGCTGAAGGCGGGCACCTGGTACCTGGTCGCCCGGCCCGACGACGACGGAGCCGCCGCCCACCGGGTCTACCGGGTCGACCGGCTGGCCGCCGCCGAAGCGCTGGCCGACCGGCCGTTCCGGCGCGACGAGGCGTTCGACCTCGCCGCGTTCTGGGACGCCAAGGCCGCCGGGTTCGCCCGCTCACTGCTGCGCGAGCGGGTGACCGTCCGGCTCAGCCCGCACGGCCTCGACCGGCTGCCGCACCTGCTCGAACCGGTCGCCGTCCAGGAGGCGCTGGCCACCGCCGGACCACCGGACGCGCACGGCTGGGTGACGGTCCGGCTGCCCGTGGAGTCGCTGGACGTCGGCTACGAGGAACTGCTGCGGCTCGGACCGGAGGCCGAGGTCCTCGAACCGCCGGAGCTGCGGCGGCGGCTGGCCGAGGCCGCGGCCCGCACCGCCGCCCGCTACGGCCCGCCTCAGCGGTAGCCGGCCGGGTCGACGGGGCCGTCCGCCGCCTCCACGTCCACCAGGTAGCGCCAGGAATCCGGCCGGCTGCCGTCCAGATCGGTGAAGCCGTACTCCAGCGCCAGCCCGCCGCTGGAGAACGAACCGCCGTTGAACCGCGCCACCCCCGGGTCGGCGGCCAGCGCCACCACCGCGCGCCCGACGTACGCCGGGGACTCCGAGATGCCGAACTGCGGCTCGGCCGCCGTCGCCTCGCGCCAGGTCGCCTCGGTGACGCCGAAGTGCTCCAGCATCATCTCCGAACGCATCCACCCCGGCGTCAGCGCCACCGCCGTCGCCCCGCGCGGGCCCAGCTCGTGCCCCAGCGCGAAGGCCATCCGCAGCACGGCGGCCTTGGCGACGTCGTAGAAGAAGGAGTTCCGGTAGCGGGTGGCGTTGTACTCGGCGGTGCCGTCGGTCATCTCCACCACCAGCCCGCCGGGGCGGCGCAGCAGCAGGGGCAGCAGGTGGTGGCTGGTGATCGCGTGCGTCTCGACGGCCAGCCGCAGCAGCCGCAGCCCCTTGTCCAGGTCGTGCTCCCAGACCGGCTCCTCCCACCCGAACAGGTGCTCGCCGCCCCAGATGTCGTTCACCAGGACGTCCAGCCCGCCCTGCTCAGCCTCGATCCGCGCGGCCACCGCCGCGACCTCGGCGGGCACCAGGTGGTCGGCGCGCACCGCGATGCCGTGCCCGCCGGCCGCCGTGACCAGCTCGGCCGTCTCCTCCAGGGTCTCCGCACGCCCGTACTCGCCCCGGTGCCCCCCGGCGCTTCGCCCCGTCCCGTACACGGTCGCCCCGGCGGCCCCCAGCGCCACCGCGATCCCCCGCCCGGCGCCCCGGGTGGCCCCCGCCACCAGCGCGACCTTGCCCTTCAGCGGCTGCTCCGTCATCCCTCGCCCTTCCTCGCGTCCGGTGGTGTCTCCACCCGTCACCACCGATGCTCCCCCGGAATCCCGACACCTCCTGTCGGGATTCCGGGAGAACCAGGAAGAACCGGGGACGAGAACCGTGGAACGATGAACGACTGCCACGCCAACGGATCACCGTCGCCCGTCGGTCAGTCCGCCGAACCGGGCGGGACCACCCACCGGGTCGACTGACCCGTCACCGCGGCGATCATGTCGTAGTCGCCGTCGTAGTGCAGGACGGTCGCGCCGTGGCGCTCGGCTGTAGCAGCGATGACGAGGTCCGCCACCGAGAGGGCCCGCCAGTTGCCGGCGGCGGTCAACAGAGCCTGGACCTCGATCGCCCGGTCCCACACCTCGTCCGGGGTCGCCAGCCAGTCGAAGCCGGAAAGGCCTTCGCGGATCCGGTCGGCGTCGGACTTGGACCGCGCACTGTGCATGATTTCGAGTTCGACGGCACCGCAGAGTGCGAGCAGCCCTTCATTGAACAGCCGGTCGACCACGACCCGGACCGCCGGCTTGGAGTAGCGGGCGAAAGCCGACTTGTCGATCAGGAAGCGCTCACTCACCCTTGTCCACCGGTCCGGTGAGATCGGGCAGTCCGCCCTCGGCGAGCCACGCGAGGAACTCCCTGCCCTTGCGGCGCTTGACGGCGTCCTCGAGGGCGGCGTTGACCGTCGCGACCTTGGTCGATGTGCCGAAGATCTCTGCGGCCTCGGCCAGCAGAGCGTCATTGACGTCTATCACGGTACGGGCCATGGTCGACCTCCCAGAAGCGGCACAGCGCCTGCGATATCAGGCTCAAGCCTATCCGATATCACGGCCTGGGGAGCCGCTCAGGTGACGTTGAGGCGGGCGGCCAGGCGCAGCAGGCCCGGGGCGAGGCGGCTGAGGAAACGGGCGGCCTTGGCCTCGGGGGTGACGGGGACGACGGCCTTGCCGGTGCGGACGGCGGCGAGGACGGCGGCGGCGACCTTCTCGGGCGGGAAGCCCCGGCGGGCGTAGAGGCGGGCGGCGCGGGCCTGCTTGGCGGCCTGTTCGTCGGCGGTGGTGCCGGAGAAGGTGGAGGTGCGGGTGATGTTGGTGTTGACGATGCCGGGGCAGATGGTGGAGACGCCGATGCCGTGGCCGGCGAGTTCGGCGCGCAGGCAGTCGGAGAGCATGAAGACGGCGGCCTTGCTGGTCGCGTAGGCGGTGAGCGCCTTGGACGGCAGGTAGGCGGCGGCCGAGGAGAGGTTGACGATGTGGCCGCCCTCGTCGCGTTCGGCCATCAGGGTGCCGAAGGCGCGGCAGCCGTGGATGACGCCCCAGAGGTTGACGTCCAGGACCCGCTGCCACTCCTTCTCGGTGGTCTCCAGGAAGGTGCCGGAGTGACCGATGCCCGCGTTGTTGACGACCACGTCGGGCACGCCGTGCTCGGCGGCCACCTGCTGGGCGAAGGCGTCGACGGCGGCGCCGTCGCTGACGTCGACGCGGTAGGCGTGCGCGGTCGGGCCGAGCAGGCCGGCGAGTTCGGCGGTGCGGCGGGCCGCGTCGAGGTCGAGGTCGCAGACCACCACCCGGGCGCCCTCCTCGGCGAAGGCGAGCGCGGTGGCCCGGCCGATGCCGCTGCCGCCTCCGGTGACGACGACCAGCCGGCCGTCGTCGACGGTGGGTGCGCTGGACGCTCCGGACGCTCCGGATGCGACGGATGCGGCGGACGCGGCGGTGTCGCCGGTCTCGGTGCGGGTGACGTGCTCGCGGACCATGGCCGCCACGGTGGCTCCCTTCTCCAGCAGCGCGGACCAGTGGGTGGCGCGCAGGGTGCGGCGGGTCAGCCTGGGCACCCAGCGCTCCAGGCCCTCGAAGAGGTAACCGCCGACGTAGTGGTCCTCGGTGAGGGTGATCAGCTGGACCGGCACCTCGGTGGGGCGTTCGCGCGGGTTGCGCAGGGTGGGGCGCATGTTGGCCCGGTAGAGCTCGATGCCGCGCACCGCGTCGCGCCGCAGGCTGGGCTGCGGGTGACCGGGGCGCGGGGTGACGCCCTCCAGGTCGCGCAGCACCCGCGGCCAGGCCCGGGCGAGGCCGAGCCGCCAGACGCCGGGGGCGAGGAAGGGCAGGTGGAAGGCGGTGATGTACCAGGAGTGGGCGCCCTGGGCGAGCAGTTGCCTCAGGTGGCGCGGGGTGGGGCGGCGCAGGCGCTCGCGCAGCCAGAAGCCCGTGTGGTCCAGGCAGGGGCCGGACATGGTGGTGTAGGAGGCGAGGCGGCGTTCGGCGCCGGGGGCGGTGACGGCCTCCCAGGACTGCAGTGAGCCCCAGTCATGGGCGACGAGGTGCACCGGGCGATCCGGGCTGACGGCGTCGGCGACGGCGAACAGGTCGGCGGCCAGCTGTTCGAGGCGGTAGCCGGCCCGGTCGGCGGGGACGCCGGAGGCGCCGGCGCCGCGCACGTCGTAGCGGACCACGTGGTGGTCGCGGGCGAGGTCGGCGGCGACGTCGTCCCAGACGGCGTGGGTGTCGGGGTAGCCGTGGACCAGCAGGACGGTGGGCGCGGCCGGGTCGCCCTGCTCGTGGACGGCGAGCGGCAGGCCTCCGGAGTGGACCGTGCGGCGGCGGGTGGGGGTGCTCATCGGACGGCTCCCTCGGGGGCGGCGGTGGGCTCGGTCGCGGTCGGGCCGGGACTGGTCCGGCCGGCCGCGGTCGGGCCGCTGCCGGTCGGGCCGGTCCCGGTCGCGATGGGGGCAGTATTCCAGCGGCGGACGTGCGGGAGGTCGTCGTCGAGCCAGTAGGCGTCGTCCTCCGTCACCACCAGCAGTTCCTCGAACTTGATGCCGACCTCGCGGAAGCCGATGTGCGGCTCCACCGCCCACAGGCCCGGGGTGGGCGTGTGCCGGGAGGACCGGCCGTCCGCCCAGAGCGGGGAACGGCCGTGCAGGCGCTCGCTGACGAGTTCGCGCCCGAGCGTCTGGAGGGTGCGCACGCCGAAGCCGAAGACGTTCACCCCGGCCGGGCCGCGGGCCGTCGTCCGGGTGACCTGGTGGCCGATCACCCGGCCCGGGTAGACGCGGTGGCGGTTGTCGTAGCCGTGCGCCTCGATCTGCGCGTCGACGGCCGCGTACACCTCGGCGAGCGGCCTGCGGGCGCGGACCTCGGCGAGGATCAGCTCGCGGTAGACCCGCAGGTCGGCGGCGAGGCGGTCCCAGACGCGGTTCTCGCCGACCTTGCCGCCGTAGCCGATGTCGGCGGTGTAGCCGTCGACGACGGGCGCGCAGTCCAGCACGTACGGCATGCCCTCCTGAAGGCGGCGGTTGCCGGCGAAGAACTGCAGCGGGGTGTGGAAGTGGCGGAACGCCGTCCGGTCGCCGAACCAGGCGAACGGGACGTGGAAGAAGTCCTGGACCCCGGCGGCGACCAGACGGCGGCGCAGTTCGGCGGTGGCCTGGCGTTCGGTGACGCCGGGTTCGATCCAGGCGGCGACCTGCTCGGCGCAGTCGTAGGCGAGCTGCTGGGTCTCGCGGAAGCGGGCGAGGTCGCGCTCGGTGAACGGGAAGGCGGGGGTGGCGGAGGTGCGCGGCACGGCGGGGTTCCCTTCTAGACGTCGAGCACGAGGGTCTCGCCCTCGGCTGCGCGGGAGACGCAGGGCAGCAGGGCGCCGGCGGCGCGCCGGTCGGGGGTGAGGCGGCGGTCGCGGTGGTCGGGGGTGCCGGCCAGCAGGCGGACCTCGCAGGTGCCGCAGAAGCCCTGCTTGCAGGAGTAGGCGAGGTCGGGGCGGGCCTCGCGGAGCACGTCCAGGGCGGAGCGGTCGGCGGGGACGGCCAGCTCGGGGCCGTCGGTGCCGAGGCGGACGGTGAACCGCTCACCGCCGGTGACCGGGGCGGCGCCGAAGCGTTCGAAGTGCAGGGAGGCGGCGGGCGAGGCGTCGAGGGCCCGCTGCACGGCGGCGAGCATCGGGGCCGGGCCGCAGCAGTAGACGGCGGCGCCGCGGGGGGCGTGGGCGAGAAGTTCCGCGCCGGTGGGCGGGGCGCCGTGCTCCTCGTCGGTGCGCAGGTGGACCCGGCGGGGGTCGAGGGCGCGCAGTTCGGCGGCGAACGGGAGGGTGTCGGCGCCGCGGCCGGTGTGGACCAACTGCCAGTCCAGGCCGTGCCGCTGGGCCTCGCGGGCCATCGGGAACAGCGGAGTGACGCCGATGCCGCCGGCCAGCAGCAGCACGGCCGGCTCGGCGCAGAAGGCGAAGCCGTTGCGCGGGCGGCGGACGGTGAGCCGGGTGCCGGGGTGCACGCCGTCGTGGATCTCGACGGAGCCGCCGCCACCGTCGGGCAGGCGGCGCACGGCGATCCGGTAGGCCGAGCGGTCGGCGGGGTCCCCGCAGAGCGAGTAGTGGCGCCGGCGGCCGGAGGGGAGCGTGAGGCCCAGGTGGGCGCCGGGCTGCCAGGCCGGGAGGAGGCCGCCGGAAGGGTCGGCGAGGGTCAGCTCGACGGCGTCGGCGGCGACGGCCCGGCGGGCGGTGACGACCAGGTGGAGCGCCGTGGCCGGGCGGCTGAGGGGGCGTCGCGGGTTGCGGCGCAGCAGCGGGCCGCCGAGGGCGGGGCCGTAGCGGTCGCCGAACGCGGTGAGGAAGCGGAAGAAGGTGTCGGCGCGGGGACGGCCGTAGAGATCGGGGGGCGGGGTGCGCAGGTCCATCCGGCGGGGTCCTTGGGGGCTCGGGTGGTACGGGCTCGGGTCCTGGGGGCCTGACAGTTGACGGCTGACGACCGACAGCTGACAGATTTCAGCTGACAGATAACGTCAGCTGAAATCTGTCAGCTGTCATCTGCTACCTGTCGGCCGTCAGCCGTTCCCGGTCGGTGCTCGACCGTCGGCTCCGGCGGTCAGCGGCCGGCGGCGGCGCGGGCGGCTGGGGAGGTCGCGAGGTAGCCGAGGGCCTGGCTGGAGGAGCCCTCCTGGGTGGGGTGGTAGCCGGGGCGCAGGTAGCGCAGGCCGGAGCGGAGCGACCGGACCGGGTCGGGCAGCAGGCCGCGCCGGGCGATCCGGCCGGCCTCGCGCCAGGTGGGCTTGAGCCGGCCGTCGAGGGTGGGGTCGGCGGCGAGCAGGAAGCGGGCGCCGCGCACCCAGAGGTGGACCAGCAGCGGCCCGGAGACCAGCATGCCGCGGATCCGGCGCGCGTAGCCGGGGTCGAGGTGCACCATCAGGTCGAAGGCCACGCTGCGGTGCTCGACCTCCTCGGCCCCGTGCCAGCGCAGCAGGTCGAGCATGGTCGGGTCGGCCTTGGCGCGGTCCAGGCCCGGCGAGTTGAGCGCCCAGTTGCCGAGGAAGGCGGTGAAGTGCTCGATCGCCGCGACGAAGGCGACCCGCTCGATGAGGTTCTCGCGCTGCCGGGCGGCGGAGAGGCCGGGCTTGTCGCCGAGCACCCGCTGGAACAGCCAGGCGATCTGGCGCACGTAGGGGCGCGGGTCGAGGCCCTGGCCGAGCAGGTGGTCGAGGACCTCCTGGTGCGCCTCGGCGTGGATGGCCTCCTGGCCGATGAACCCCAGGACCTCCTCCCGGAGTTGCTCGTCGCGGACCATCGGCAGGGCCTCCTTGAAGACCTTGACGAACCAGCGCTCGCCCTCGGGCAGGAGCAGGTGCAGGACGTTGATGACGTGGGTGGCCATCGGCTCGTCGGGGATCCAGTGCAGCGGCAGACCGGCCCAGTCGAAGTGGACGTCGCGGGGTTCCAGGACGAGGCCCTCGTGCACCCGGGCGGCGGGCGCGGTGAGGGCCGGGACGGGGGTGGGGCTGGGCATGGGAGGGCCCTCCTGACCTGCGGGTGGCGGCTCGACCCGGCACAACGTACTCGCGGGTAGCCCTCGCCACAAGGGTTTCGGCACGCCTTATCGACATCGAGTCTAATAAGTGTCCCCCGACACGGACCCACGCCCGGCCGCCCGGCGAACCGCCTCCCGGAAACACGAGGACCCCGCCGGAGCGGGGTCCCTGGGCACGCGGTCCGGTCAGACCGCCATCGCGAGCATCAGCGGCGCGGCGCGGGCGGCGAGCAGTTCGGCCGCCGCCTTCAGCCGGTGCACGTTGTCCACCGGCATCGAGGTGGCCAGGCAGCCGACCGTGCTGCCGGCGGTCACCGGGACGGCCGCGCAGAC
The DNA here is from genome assembly GCF_042885845.1 of Kitasatospora sp. NPDC058032. Lineage (NCBI taxonomy): Bacteria > Bacillati > Actinomycetota > Actinomycetes > Kitasatosporales > Streptomycetaceae > Kitasatospora > Kitasatospora sp. NPDC058032. The sequence goes on from NZ_JBHVRK010000001.1 coordinate 216,227, forward strand.
CGTGCCGAGGGCGTACTCCTGGATGTCCAGCACCGGCACGGTGGCCGGCTGGCGCTCCAGCCGGTGCATCAGCTGGTCGGCGTCGGTGACCGTCCGCGAGGTGAGCCGGGCCACCGGGTGGCGCGAGAGGTGGTCACGGCGCGCGTCGTGGTCGAGCTGGCCGAGCAGGCACTTGCCGATCGCACTCGCGTGCGCGGTGGCGCGGAAGTCCACCCACTCCTGCACCGCCGGAGCGCCGTCCGACGCCGAGACCGCCTCGACCGACAACTCCCCCTCGTGATACCGGCCGAAGTACACCGCGGCACCCAACTCGTCCCGCAGCTGCGCGAGTTTGCTGTCCAGCCGGGCGCGGACCAGCTGCTCCCGGTTGTGCTGGCCGAGCAGCGCGAACGTCCCGCCGAGCACCCAACCGCCGTCCTGGCAGGCCAGGTAGCCCTCGATCTCCAGGATCTCCGCGAGCCGGCGGACCGTCGGCAACCCCAGGGACGTCTCCCTCGCCAGGGTGACCAGGGTGGCACCGCCGGGGTGCCGGTCGACCGCCTCCAGCAGTCTGAGGGCGTGCTGCAGGGAGGCGAACGAACCGGGCACGCCCTGCTCCGGTACGGCGTGACGGCCCGGGGCTGGTGTCGACATGTCGTCCCCTTCCGATGTCCCCCCGCGGCGTGACCGGCGGGTAGGGTCCAGCCTATCGACCGGCGGACGCCGCCATCGCCTCCTCGCGGGATATTCGGGCAGGCCCGGTGGAACACTTGACTGGCATATGCCCCACCGCGCCCCCTCATACCCCCTTGCGGTCACGGGTGATCAGCGGTGCGGCACCACGGGGTCGTTGCTGCCCGTACCGACCCGGGCCTCCGAAACCGCGAGGTCGCGGAAGCCGAAGCCCGTCCCGCCGGCACGCCCGGCCACTCGCAGAACACCACCGCGCCCCCGATCGCGCCGGCGCCCCACGGCCCGTCGGGCGGCTGGCCGCCGGGCCGGCGGCGAACCGACAGCCCGGTGTTGTACGGGAAGGCCGTCAAGCACTCGCCGGACCGGGCGGCCTCCGGGCGCCCGCCGCAGCAGCGGACCGCAGGCGGTCCGTGACCGCGGTGCAGCCGGTGCGGACGATCGTCGCCGACCGCACCCGAGCCGACTCGCCCCGGCCGCGGGCGCGGTCACCCGCACTGGGCCGGGGCGGAACCGGGGCGGTGGAGCTGGACGCCGAAGGGCTCGCCGGCAAGGTCCACCACGCGGCCGCGCAGCCAGGTGGTGCGCACGGCGCCGGTGAGGGTACGGCCCGCGTACGGGGTCACCGGGTGGCGGTGGTGCAACTCGGCGGCGTGGACGGTGAACTCGCCGTCCGGGTCGAAGGCGACCAGATCGGCATCGTGGCCGACCGCTATGGCGCCCTTCCGCCCGTCGAGGCCGGCCAGCCGGGCCGGCCCCGCGGACATCGAGCGGACCACGTCGGCGAGGGTGTGGCCGCGCCGCCGGGCCTCGGTCCAGACGGCCCGCAGGCCCAGCTGGAGCGAGGCGATGCCGCCCCAGGCCGCCGCGAAGTCCCCGCTACCGCCGTGCGCGGGAAGTAACTTGAGGTCGGGCGTGGACGGCGAGTGGTCGGACACCACGGCGGCGAACTCCCCCGCCGCCAGGGCCGCCCAGAGCGCCTCGCGGTTGGCCTCCTCGCGGATCGGCGGGCAGCACTTGAACGCGGTGCCGCCGTCCGGGACCTCCTCCGCGCCCAGGGTGAGGTAGTGCGGGCAGGTCTCGGCGGAAACGTCGACGCCCTCCGCGCGGGCCCGGCGCAGCAGTGGCAGCACCCCCGCCGAGGAGACGTGCAGGACGTGCACCCGGGCGCCGGTGCGGCGAGCCGCCGCCAGCAGCCGGGCGACGGCGGCGGTCTCGGCGGCGGCGGGGCGGGAGGCGAGGAAGTCCCGGTAGCGGACGCCGGGTTGCCACGGTGCCGCGGCCAGCACGGCCGGGTCCTCGGCATGGACGACCGCCAGCGCGCCGAGCCGGGCCTGCTCGGCGAGCGCGGCCTCCAGTCCGGCCGCGTCCAGGTGCGGGAACTCCTCGACGCCGCTCGGCGCGAGGAAGGACTTGAAGCCGAACACGCCCGCACGGTGCAGGGGTTCGAGGTCGGCCAGGTTCTCGGGGACGGCCCCGCCCCAGAAGCCGAGGTCCACCCAGGCCCGCCCCTCGGCGGCCTTCCGCTTGGCCGCCAGGCCGGCGGTCGTGGTGGTGGGGGGAACCGCGTTGAGCGGCATGTCGACGAGGGTGGTGACGCCGCCGGCCGCGGCGGCCCGGGTGACGGCGGCGAAGCCCTCCCACTCGGTGCGACCGGGCTCGTTGGCATGCACGTGGGTGTCGACCAGGCCGGGCAGCAGGGCGGTCCCACCCAGGTCGGCCGTCGGGGCACCGTCGGCCGGGACGGAGCCGTGCGCGGCGATCCGCGCGATCCTCCCGTCGCGGACCAGTACGTCGGCGGGGCGTTCGCCGTCCGGCAGGACCACCCGACGGGAGCGGATCACCACGGTTTCACCCAGGGGCACGGGGACCTCCGAAGCCTGGACGAGGGCGGGTGGATCGAAGGACGGCCCGGAGCCTAGGCCCGCCTTCGACAGGACGTCAATGGACCGGGCAGCGGTGCGGCGAGTCCCATGCCGTCATCCGGCGACGGGATCCACGTCATGGACCAGGAAGTGGAGTTGCACGTCGTCGGTGGAATCCGCCCACAGCCCTTCCGCGTCGAGGACGGATGCTGCGACCATCCGGGCCTCGGCGACGAGTTCGGGGTGGTGGTTGAAGCCCGGCCACGGCAGGACGGGGTAGCCGTTCTCCTCGCCGAACCGCCGAACCCGCTCGATGTCGCCCAGGGCCGCGGGCGGAGGTGACTCGTTCGCCCACGTCCGCAGCCAGGACTGCCGGGGGATGCCGACACTGCCGATCACCGTGAGCCGACCGGCGAGGAAGACCTTGCCGGCGCGCGACCAGGTGATCCGCGCGTCATCCATCGACCACTCGTCCTGCACGTCACCCGACAGTCCGAAGCGGTCGATCATGAGGGCCTGCCGAGTGCGGGCGCGTTCGCGAGCTGCGAACACGACCTCCTCCCATGCGCGGTGGTCGTGCTTCGATCGGTCGTCCACTGCCGTGTCTCCTCGCGCCGGAACGGTCGGCCAGATCCTCCCCTTCGGACTGACGGCCCAGGTCAGCGGCCCCGGATGCCGAACGCCGAGCTAGGCGCGCAGCAGCAGGGCCGCCGCCAGTCGCTCCCCCGCGACCTCGGCCAGCTCACCGGCCCTGGTCAGGCTGTCGGCGGGGCCGTCGCCCAGTTCGCTGAGCGCGTAGGCGGCGACGAAGCCGGCCGCCCGCCACTCGCGCTCGGACAGCTCCACCCGCCCCGCCACGGCGGCCACCGGCACCCCCGCCCTGGCCGCTGCCGCCGCGACTCCGGCGGGGGCCTTGCCGTGGAGCGTCTGCGCGTCCAGGCAGCCCTCGCCGGTGACGACGAGGCGCGCCCCGCGGACCGCCTCGTCGAAACCGAGCAGGTCGAGCAGGAACTCGATGCCGGGTCGCACGGTGGCGCCGAGCAGCGCCAGCGCGGCGAATCCGACCCCGCCCGCAGCGCCGGCGCCGGGGGCCTCGCGGACGTCCCTGCCGACCGCGGCGCCGACCACCTCGGCGAACCGGGTCAGGCCGTCCTCCAGCACCACCAGGTCCTCGCGGCTCGCGCCCTTCTGCGGTCCGTACACGGCTGCGGCGCCGCGCGGGCCGGTCAGCGGATTGTCGACGTCGCAGGCCACGACGACCTCGACGCCCGCCAGGGTGCGGGCCAGCGGGCCGGGGTCGATTCGCGCCAACCGGCGCAACGCGGCACCGCCGGAAGGAAGTTCCGCGCCGTCCGCGTCCAGCAGGGAGACACCCAGCGCCTGGAGCAGACCGGCCCCGCCGTCGGTGCTCGCGCTGCCGCCGAGACCGAGCACGACCCGCCGGGCCCCCTGGCCGACGGCCCGTGCGATCAGCTGGCCGACCCCGTAGGAGCCGGCCGTCAGCGGGGCGGTCCGGCCGTCGGGGAGCCGGGCCAGGCCCGCGGCCTGGGCGAGTTCGACGACGGCGGTGGTGCCACGGACGGCGAGCGCGGCGTCCACCGGCAGGCCGGTGGGGCCGGCCACCTCGGCGGGGACGCGGGCGAAGCCGGCCGCGAGAGCGGCGGCCAGGGTGCCCTCGCCGCCATCGGCGACGGGCAGTTCACGCACCTCGGTGCCGGGCACTGCGCGGCGGAAGCCTGCGGCGATCCGGGCTGCCGCCTCGGCGCCCTCCAGGGTTCCCTTGAACTTGTCGGGAGCGACGACCACATGGCCCTGGTGGGGGGTGGCGGGCATGGCGTGGGCCTCGATTCCGAACCGGTCCGACGATGGTTCATCAAGCATGAGCCCCGGCGGCCCCGGTCGATGCCTTGGGACGGCTGACAGCTGACGGCTGACAGATTTCAGATAGCAGATAACAGATTCTGTCATCTGTCACCGCGCGCCCTCCGGACCGCCCAACGCCCGAGTCCCTCGAAGCGAAGCACCACCCCGGCCCGTGATCGCTAGAGTGAGCGGGTGCGATTGATGGTGGAGTTCACAACAGAACCGTTCGAACTGGACACATTCCCGCCGCACGCCGTGGCGGCCCGCCAGGCGGTCGACGAGGCCGGACTGGCCGTCTCGGTCGGCCCGTTCGGCACCGGCGCCGAGGGCGGGGCCGATCAGGTCCTGGCCGCCGTGACCGCGCTGCTCCGGGAGAGCCTGGACGCCGGCGCGACCCGGATCTCGCTCCAGGTCAGCGCCCTCGGCCAGCGCGACGACGAAGCGGCCTCGGGCGGCCGGCCGTGACCGAGCAGCCGCAACACCCGCTCGCCGCGGCGCTCAAGCCGCTGCTGGACGCGGTCGGCGCGACGCCCGTCCCACTCGGCGAGGCGAAGCCCGAGGACATCGTCCTGGAGTGGGAGGGCGAGCGGGCGCTGGCCGTCCGGCTGCCACACCTCGGCGATGCACTGGACCGTCTGCTGGCCGAGACGGCCCGCCGGTTCGACGGCCGGCCGCTGGCCGAGCTGGACCGCTCGGAGAAGCAGCGCGTGGTCGCACAGTTGGAGGAGCGCGGCGCGTTCACCGTCCGCCACGGCGTGGAGACGGTTGCCACGGCGCTCGGCGTCAGCCGCTTCACCGTGTACAACTACCTGAACCGCCAGGACGGCTCGAAATCGGGCTGACCCGGAGCCGATCCGCTCCGCACGCCGCCGCGAACGGGTGCGCGCCGCGACACGCACCGCCAACTGTTCAACAGAGTGTTGACGGCCCGATCCCTCGGATCTAGCTTGTGCGGGTGGCACCACTCCCCAGGAGGTCCACCCGTGACCGACCGTCCCCTCACGCTCGGCTGCCTGGCGGCCACCGACGCCGGCGAACTGCGGAAGATCCTGCTGGACGTCTGCGCCAGCCCCGCCTGGGCCGACGCCGTCGCGGCGGCCCGCCCCTGGCGGGACCGCCGGGCCCTGCTCGACGCCAACGCCGAGGCGATGGCGGCCCTCTCCGCCGCCGATCTGCACGAGGCGATGGCCGCCCACCCCCGGATCGGCGCACCGGAGCCGGGCAATGACGCCTCCCGGCGGGATCAGGCCGCGGTCCGCGGGGCCGACGAGGCCCTGCTCGACGAACTGCGCCGGGCGAACGCCGCGTACGAGGTCAAGTTCGGCCACGTGTTCCTGATCTGCGCGACCGGCCGCACCCCGGCCGCCATGCTCACCGCCCTGCGCGAGCGCCACCCCAACGACCCCGCCACCGAGACGGAGATCGCCCGGGGTGAACTGCGAAAGATCAACGACATCCGCATCACCCGCCTGCTCGACGGTGACTGACGCCCCATCGTCTCCGACGTACCGTCAGTTCACGCAGTACGCACCCGCAGCGCCACCGCCGCACCACCACCAGTTAGGCCACCCCTCCCATGACCGGCATCTCCACCCACGTGCTCGACACCAGCCTCGGCCGCCCGGCCGAGGGCGTCCCGGTCGAGCTCGCCCTGCGCACCGAGGGCGGCTGGACGGTGCTCGGCACGTCCACCACCGACGCCGACGGCCGGACCGCGGGCCTGCCGGCCGTCGGGGCGGGCTCGGTCGTCCGGCTGGTCTTCGACACCACCGCGTACTTCGCGCGGACCACCGAGGACCCGCCGTTCTTCCCCGAGGTCTCGATCGTCTTCACGGTCGCGCCCGCACAGCACCACTACCACGTGCCACTGCTGCTGAACCCGTTCGGCTACTCGGTCTACCGCGGAAGCTAGACCGATCGATTGACAGGGGAACCGCGTCATGGCCCACGCGCTCGGTCAGAACCAGTACGGCAAGGCGGAGAACCGCATCGTCCGCGTCCAGCGGGGCTCCGGCCGCCACGAGATCAAGGACCTGAACGTCTCGGTCTCCCTCTCCGGCGAGTTCGAGGACGTCCACCTCACCGGGTCCAACGCCAACTGCCTGCCCACCGACTCCACCAAGAACACCGTCTACGCCTTCGCCAAGCAGTACGGCATCGAATCCGCCGAGGCCTTCGGCATCCTGCTGGCCCGGCACTTCGTGGAGGACATCGAGCGCGGCGTCGTCCACCGGGCCCGGATCCGGATCGAGGAGTACGCCTGGCAACGGATCCCCGGCCCCGGCCCCGTCTCCGGCCCCGGGCAAGCCGGCCACGACCACTCCTTCGTCCGCACCGGCCAGGAGATCCGCACCAGCGAGATCGTCCACGACGGCCGCTCCGTCCAGGTGGTCTCCGGCCTCAAGGACCTGGTCGTGCTGAACTCCACCGACTCCGAGTTCCGGGGCTACCTCAAGGACGGGTACACCACCCTCCAGGAGGCGGACGACCGGATCCTCTCCACCCGGATCACCGCCCGCTGGAAGTACGGCTTCACCGGTCGCGACGGCGAGGCCCCGCCCCCGTGGGACCACTGCTACACCCAGGTCGGACGACACCTGCTGGAGGCCTTCGCCGGCACCTACTCCCACTCGCTGCAGCAGACCCTGCACGCCATGGGCACCCGCGTCCTCGACCACCGCGCCGAGGTCGACGAGATCCGCCTCGAACTCCCCAACAGGCACCACTTCCTGGTCGACCTGAAGCCGTTCGGCCTCGACAACGACAACGAGGTCTACTACGCCGCCGACCGGATGTACGGCCTCATCGAGGGCACCGTGCACCGCGAGGGCGTCGTCCCGGTCATCCCGGTCGCCTGACCCGCGGACGCCCCGTGCCCGCCCGGCCTCCCCCTGGAGTCACCATGGCAGTCCAGCACCCGCCCGCCGGCCGACGGATCGTCATCGAGCACGCGGCGATCGCCACCGTCGACGCCCACGACACCGAGTACTCCCGCGGGCACGTGGTCGTCCTCGGCAACCGGATCGAGTCGGTCGGCGACGGCCCCGCCCCGGCCCGGCCGGACGGCGCGGAGCGCCGGATCGACGCCGAGGGCCACCTCCTCACCCCCGGCCTGGTCAACACCCACCACCACTTCTACCAGTGGATCACCCGCGGCCTCGCCCAGGACGACAACCTCTTCGACTGGCTGGTCGCCCTCTACCCGACCTGGGCCCGGATCGACGACCGGCTGGTGCACGCCGCCGCCCAGGGCTCCGCCGCCGCGCTGCTCAAGTCCGGCTGCACCACCGCCGCCGACCACCACTACGTCTTCCCCCGGCACGGCGGCGACATCCTCGGGGCCGAGATCGAGGCCGTACGCGAACTCGGCCTGCGCTTCACCGCGCTGCGCGGTTCGATGGACCGCGGCGAGAAGGACGGCGGCCTGCCCCCGGACCACGCCGTCGAGGAACTCGACGCCATCCTCACCGCCTCCGAGGAGGCCGTCGACCGCCACCACGACGCCTCCCCCGGCTCCATGCTGCGGATCGCCCTCGCCCCGTGCTCCCCGTTCTCGGTCTCCACCCGGCTGATGCGGGAGTCCGCCGAACTCGCCCGCCGCAAGGGCGTGCGGCTGCACACCCACGGCTCCGAGACGGCCCAGGAGGAGGCCTTCTGCCGGGAGCAGTTCGGCATGGGCCCCACCGACTACTTCGAGTCGGTCGGCTGGCTCGGCAAGGACGTCTGGATGGCGCACGGCGTCCACATGAACGACGCCGACATCGCCAAGTTCGCCGAGACCGGCACCGGCGTGGCGCACTGCCCGTCCTCCAACGCCCGCCTGGCCGCCGGGGTGGCGCGGGTGCCCGCCATGCTGGCGGCCGGCGTCCCGGTCGGCCTCGGCGTCGACGGCACCGCCTCCAACGAGTCCGGCGAACTCGGCACCGAACTGCGCAACGCCCTGCTGATCAACCGCCTGCACGGCTCGCCGCGGGCGCTCACCGCCCGCCGGGTGCTGCGGCTGGGCACCATGGGCGGCGCCCGGGTGCTCGGACGGCAGGAGGAGATCGGCTCGATCGAGGCCGGCAAGCTCGCCGACCTCGCGCTGTGGAAGGTCGACGGCCTGATGCACTCGTCGATCGCCGACCCGGTCGCCGCGCTCGCCCTCGGCGCGCTGCCGCCGCTGGCGCTGCTGCTGGTCGACGGCAAGGCCGTCGTCGAGCGGGGGCGGCTGACCACGGTGGACGAGGACCGGATCGCGCGGGCCTGCGCCCGCGCCGCCAGGGACCTCGCCGCGCGGAGGAACTGACGGCGCCACCCGGACTCCGCCGGACCGGCGCCGGCGCCCACCCCCGTGGGACGCCGGCAGCGGTCCGATCACCGGTCGCACATCACCGGTCGCGCATCACCGCCCCCGGCTCACGAGGCCCGCGGCCCGGAAGCCGACCCGCGCACGGCCGCCGGCAACGCGGGCCCGGCCAGCGCGAACAGGCCCGCCAGCACCACCCAGCCGACCGCCCCGTGGTCCACCGCCGTGAGCGTGACCACCAGCGGCCCGATCACGTGCGCGCCCGCCTGCCCGCTCAGGAACACCCCCTGGTACTCGCCGTGCGCACCGGCGTCCGCCAGATCCAGGCTGAGCGTCCAGCCGCCCGCCGAGGTGAGCAGCTCGCCCAGGGTGTGCACCAGCGCGCCCGCCAGCAGCGCCGCGGCCGCCGCCCAGGCCGGGCCGTACCGCGCCGCCGCGTACCCCAGGCAGCCGGCCGCCAGCAGCAGCGCCCCGCGCGCACAGGCCCGCGCCGCCGAGGGGACGTCCGTGACGCCCCGGCTCGCCCGTACCTGGAACAGCACCACCAGCAGGCAGTTGACCACGTTCACGGCCGCCACCGTCGCCGCCGGCGCCTCGGTGCCGAGCACGATCCACAGCGGCAACCCCACGGTCAGCACCGCGAGTTGCAACTCCAGGACGGCGTGCAGCGCGGTGACCAGCAGGTACCGCCGGTCCCGCAGCGCCGTCCGGCGCCCGCCCGCGCTTCTCCCCTCAACTCCCTTGCGGGGAAGGGCCGTCGCGGGTTCGGCCAGCCCCGTCAGCAGCGCCGTCACCACCAGGAATCCCACCGCGTCCAGCACGAGCATCGTCACGTACCCGGCGTAGGAGTCCGCCTGCAGCGCGAGCGCCGCACCGCCCGAGCCGACCACCAGGCCCGCGTTCGCCACCGAGCGCAGCAGCGCCCGCGACCGCACCTGCCCCTCTGCCGGCAGCGCCCGCGCGATCAGCGCGCTGCGCACCGCCACCGCCCCGCGCGAGAGCACCGTCGCGGCGCAGGCCAGCGCCACGAACGCGGCGAAGGAGTGCACGAAGGCGTAGCCGAGCACCGCCGCCGCCTCCAGCGGCCCGAGCACGAGCAGCAGCCGTCTGCTCCCGGTCCGGTCGGCGAGCCGCCCCATCGGCACCCCGGCGAACACCCCGCAGACCCCGGCGACGGTGAGGCCGAGCGCCACCGAACCGGGCGTCAGGCCGATGGAGCGGGTGAAGAACAGCACGTTCACCGTGACGAACAGCCCGTCGCCGACGGCGTTCACCAGGGTCATCAGCGCAAGCCTGCGCAGCAGCGGATCGGTGGGCAGCAGGCGGCGGACGAGGGCACGCGGACGCGCCGCCGCGGCGGTGGAGGAGGTCATGGCACCAGCACAGCGGGGTTCCCGGGCGGGCGGAATTCTTTTACCGTTACGGTCAATGTTCGAGTTCCGACTCGGCGTGGACGACCTCGCCGCCACCTGGTTCGCCTACTCCCCTCTGCAGGAGACGGTGCTGGGCCTGCGCGCCCGCCGCTGGACGTCGTACTACCCGGAGCAGCAGCCCTGGATCGCCGGCTGGCAGGACCGCTACGCCACCCTGGACACCGAACTGCTGGACGTGCTCATCGCCCCGAACGCCTTCGTGCCCGACTTCCTGACGCCCCGTCCGACGGCTCCCCGGCCGGACTTCGACAGCGAGGTCGCCCGGATGGCGTGCACCCCACCGGAGGTGGTGCGGGCGGACCTGCTCGCCGCCTACCCGGGCGGCGGGAACCCGTTGCCCCCCGTGCTCGCCGCGCCGATCGACGACCCGGCGGCGCTGACCGCGCTGACCGCCCGGCTGGCGGAGGCGCTGTCGGCGTACTGGCGGCGGTGCCTGGCCCCCGTGTGGTGGCCGCGGGCGCGGTCGGTGCTGGAGGCGGACCTCGCGTACCGGGCGCGGCTGCTGTCGGAGCGCGGCGCGGAAGGCCTGTTCGCGGACCTGGACGCCCGGATCTCCTGGCGGGACGGCGTGCTGCGGCTGATCGACGACAATCCGGCGGTCCGGGCGCTGGGCACCACGGTGGACGTGGCCGGGCGGGGGCTGGTGCTGATCCCGACGCTGGCCGGACTCGGGGCGCAGACCGACATCACCCAGGACGACCCGCCGCTGATCACCTACCCGGCACGCGGCAGGGCGACCATGGCGGAGGGGCTGCCGCGGACCGCCGGGCCGGACGGTCCGCCCGCGGTGGCGGGCGGGATGGGGGTCGGGGTGACGGCCGGGGCGGGCGCCGCGGTGGCGACCGGTGTGCGGGCCGCGCCGGCCGGGCTGGTGGGGCTGATCGGCCCGGCCCGGGCGCGGCTGCTGATGCTGCTGGCGGCCCCGGCCAGCACCACGGAACTCGCCCACCGGCTGGGGGTGACGCCGGGCGCGGTCAGCCGGCACCTGGGCGCACTGGCCGCCGCCGGTCTGCTGGAGCGCACCCGGCACGGCCGCCGGGTGCTCTACCGGCGCAGCGGCCTCGGCGAGGCGCTGGCGGCCGGCCGGCCCTGAGCACGGCCGTCCCTGAGCACGGCCATCCCTGAGCCCGGCCATCCCTGAGCCCGGTCCCGGGTCCGCCGCTCCCCGGGCGGGCCGCGCGCCCCGCCGGGCGGCTCAGCCCAGCAGGGGCAGCGCGGGCACCGTCAGGAAGTCCTCGAACTCCTCGCCCAGGGAGACTTGTTCGAAGAGCCGCGCGGCCTCCTCCCAGCGCCCGGCGGCGTAGGTCCGGTCGCCGAGTTCGGCCCGCAGCGCGATCAGCTCCTCGGCGACCATCCGACGGACCAACTCGGCGGTGGCCTTCTCGCCGGTGTCGGCGAGGACGACGTCGTTGTGGATCCACTGCCAGACCTGCGAGCGGGAGATCTCGGCGGTGGCGGCGTCCTCCATCATGTGGAAGACGGCGACCGCGCCGAGGCCGCGCAGCCAGGCTTCGATGTAGCGGACGCCGACCTGGACGGCGTTGTGCAGCCCGGCACGGGTGCAGCTACCGCCGGCGCCGGCGACGTCGAGCAGTTCGGCGGCGGTGACCGGCTCGGCCGGGCCCGGATTGTCCTTCTGGTGCGGGCGCTCGCCGAGGACGGCGTCGAAGCAGGCGCGGGCGACCGGGACGAGGTCGGGGTGGGCGACCCACGAGCCGTCGAAGCCGTGGCCGGCCTCGCGGTCCTTGTCCGCCGTGACCTTCTCCAGGGCCGCCGCGTTGACCTCGGGGTCCTTGCGGCTGGGGATGAACGCGGCCATGCCGCCGATGGCGTGGGCGCCGCGACGGTGGCAGGTGCGCACCAGCAGCCGGGTGTAGGCGGCCATGAACGGGGAGGTCATGGTGACGGTGTTGCGGTCCGGCAGGACGTAGTGCGCGCCGGCGTCGCGGAAGTTCTTGACGAGGGAGAACAGGTAGTCCCAGCGGCCGGCGTTGAGGCCGGCCGCGTGGTCACGCAGTTCGTGGAGGATCTCGTCCATCTCGAAGGCGGCGGTGACGGTCTCGATGAGCACGGTGGCGCGGATCGTGCCGTACGGGATGCCGAGTTCGGCCTGGGCGTGGGCGAAGACGTCGTTCCAGAGCCGGGCCTCCAGGTGGCTCTCGGTCTTCGGGAGGTAGAAGTACGGCCCGGAGTTGGGGTCGTCGGCGCCGCGGGCGAGCAGCCGGGCGGCGTTGTGGAAGAAGTAGAGGCCGAAGTCGAGGAAGGCGCCGGCCACCGGTTCGCCGTCGACCAGCAGGTGGTTCTCGTCGAGGTGCCAGCCGCGCGGGCGGACCACGACGGTGGCGAGTTCGGCGGCGGGCCGCAGGGTGTAGGCCTTGCCAGCAGGGGTGGTGAAGTCGATCCGGCGCTCGAAGGCGTCGATCAGGTTGGCCTGGCCGCCGATGACGTTCTCCCAGGTGGGGGAGGTGGCGTCCTCGAAGTCGGCGAGCCAGACCCGGGCGCCGGAGTTGAGCGCGTTGATCACCGTCTTGCGGTCGGTGGGGCCGGTGATCTCCACCCGGCGGTCCTGGAGCGCCCTGGGGGCGTCGGCGACCCGCCACTCCGCGGCACGCACGGCGGCCGTCTCCGGCAGGAAGTCCAGGGTGCCGGTGCGGGCGATCTCGGCGCGGCGCTCGCGGCGGCGGGCGAGCAGTTCGCGGCGCCGGCCGTCGAAGGCGCGGTGCAGGCCGGCGACGAAGGCGACCGCCGGTGCGGTCAGCACCTCCTCGGCCCGGTCGACGTCCGGGCCCGCGACCGTGACGGCCGGAGCGGCGGTGGGGGCCGCATGGGCTGCGGGGGCTGCGGGGGCTGCGGGTCCGTGGTCTTCAGCCATCAGCGGGACTCCTCGATCGAGGGCTCGATTCTGTAAGGTGGAGAATAGTTTCCGCGATACAGAATTCCAACGGTGTGTTGAGAGGATCGCCGGGACCGTACTCCTCCCCCACAGCGAAGGGAACCACCGGTGGCCCCGACCTCCGACAGCACCGAGAGAACGACCCCGGAGCGCGCGAGCGGCGGGGTGCAGTCCGTCGAGCGGGCCTTCCAGCTGCTGGAGGCGCTCGCCGACTCCGGCGGCGTGGCGACGCTCAGCGAGCTCTCCACCTCCTCCGGCCTGCCGATGCCGACCATCCACCGCCTCGTTCGCACCCTCCTCCAGCAGGGCTATGTCCGCCAGGACACCGCCCGCCGCTACACCCTCGGCCCCCGGCTGATCCGGCTCGGCGAGACCGCCGGCCGGCTGCTCGGCAGCTGGGCCCGCCCCTACCTGGCGGAGCTGATGGAGGCCACCGGCGAGACCGCCAACCTGGCGGTGCTGGAGGGCGGCGAGGTGGTGTACGTCGGCCAGGTGCAGTCGCGGCGTTCGATGCGGATGTTCACCGAGGTCGGCCGGCGGGTGCAGCCGCACTGCACCGGCGTCGGCAAGGCGCTGCTGGCGCAGCTGCCGGAGGAGGAGGCGCGCGCCGTCCTCGGCCCCGACCCGCTGCCCGCGCACACCCCGCACACGGTGACCGACCCGCGGGAGCTGATGCGCCAGCTCGCCGAGGCGCGCGAGCGCGGCTACGTCGTCGACGACCAGGAGCAGGAGATCGGGGTGCGCTGCATCGCGCTCGCCGTCCCGGGCGCGCCCACCCCGACGGCGCTGTCGGTCTCCGGTCCCGAGGCCCGCGTCCGGGCCCTGGAGGAGCAGGCCGGGGCGGCGTCCCTGGTGCCGGTGATGCAGGGGATCGCGACCCGGCTCGGGCAGGTCCTGGCGCCCTGACGGCCCTGACGGCCCTGCGGCTGCGCGGAGGCCCCGGCGGGCCGGGCGGGCCGGGCGGGCCGGGCGGGCCGGGCGGGCCGTGGCAGCCGTCCCGCGGCCCGCACCGCTTCGCCCGTGGACGAGCAACGGTCGGGCGGGGTGGATCAGTTGGGCCGCCGCAGGCCCCGGCGGGCGCCGGGCCGGCCGGGGGAACGGCGCCGCGGAGGTGTCCGGTGTGGCGGGTCCGGCGGGAAAAGTGCGCCGCGGGGGCGGGGTGGTCGGATAAGTTGGAGCTCCGTCCGCGCCGCCCGACAAGGAGATCCGCCCCACCATGACCGCGCCCCTGCCCGCCTTCGCCGGCCGTACCTACCTGTTCCGGGTCGACAACGGCGCGGCCTTCCGCAACGCCTACTCGGCCGACGGCAAGCGGCTGCGCTGGGAGGGCCTCGGCGAGTCGGCGGGCCAGTGGGAGGACGTGACCCTGCACGTGGCCGAGATCGGCCCGCAGCTGTACTTCGTGAGCTGGACCGAGGTGAGCGGCATCACCGTCAGCCACGTCATGGACCTGGCCCGGATGACGGTCCGCGCGTTCTGGACGTACGAGGGCGAGGGCGGCCGGGTCGGCGAGCTGCACACCGGCACGCTGGAGCAGGTGGCCTGAGCGCGCGGCCGCGTGCCGGGACCGGATCGGTTCCGGTCCCGCGGCGGCTCCGAGGTGGTTCCTTGCCCGTCCCGGGCCGGTCCCGGGCCGGTCCTGGGCCGGCTCCGGGCCGGTCAGGCCGACTGGCCGGTGGCCGGGACGGACAGGTGCTGGGAGATCCACTCCAGTGAGGACGGGAGCAGCCTGCTCCAGGTCTCGAAGTTGTGGCCACCGGTCTCCAGCATGCTGTAGGAGACCTTCATCGGGCCGTGCGCGGCGGCCACGAACGCCTCGGTCTCGCTCCGGTAGTCGCCGTCCCCCTCCTTGGTGCCGGCCAGCAGCACCGCGATCTTCGGCTGCGGGAGGTTCTTGAGCCGCCACATCAGGTCGGCCTCGTCGCGCCGCTGGGCGCTGCCCTTGAAGAGGTCGCCGGTGGTCGGGTCCTCGGCGGCCCGGTAGTAGCCGGAGAGCGAGACGGCGGTCGGGAAGACCTCGGGGTGGCGCATCGCCAGCTTGAGGGCGCAGTAGCCGCCGGTCGAGTTGCCCATAAACGCCCAGGCCTGCGGGTCGGCCGACACCCGGAAGCTCGCCTGGACCGCCGAGGGCACGTCCTTGGTGAAATAGGTCTCGGACTGCGCGCCGCCCGGGACGTCCTCGCACTCGGTGTCCTGCGGCAGCGCCGGCGAGGGGCGTACCAGCACCATCACGGTCGGCTGCATGCGGCCCTCCTGGAGCAGCTTGAGCGCCGCGCCCGGGTAGTTGAGCCGGGTGACGAGGTTCTTCGCGAGGCCGGGGAAGCCGGTGCTCACGATCAGCACCGGGAACTGCTTCTGCGCGTACTCCGGCTGGAAGTACTGCGGCGGCAGGTAGACGTAGCCCTCGGTGGAGAGCCGGGTGGTGGCGCCGTCGATCCGGACCTCGCGGATCTCGCCGGACTTCCCGGGGTCGCGGCCGAGCGCTCCGCCGCCCTGCACCTCGGCGTGGCCGATGGTCTCGACGCGCAGCCGGCCGGAGGCGTCCACCTTGTTCTGGATGACCACGGGGCCGCCGTCGCCGGTGCCCAGCAGGTCGTCCCAACTGCTGTAGAACGCGAAGTAGTTGTTGGCCACCAGACCGAGCGCGGCGAGTACCGTCAGCTGGGTGGCGAGCAGCGCGCCGATCCGGCCGAGGACGGCCTGCCAGCTGCGCTTCGACAGTCTCGGCCACAGCCAGACCGTCCCAGCCATCGCCGCGACGGCGATCAGGACGGTCAACGCCAGCACCTTGTGGCTCGTCAGACCCATGTCTTGTTTGCTCCCACGCCTCGTACTCCCCCACCCCCGGGGGAAGGACACCCGGGAGGGCCGCCCCGGTTCCCCCGTCCGCAGCAGGTTCGTCGCCCGGGCGCGACCACTCAGCCTAACGCCCGCGCGGACCCCGTCGCCCCCGCCGACCAGCGGTGACGGCCTCGACCTGGAGGAGGAGTCCCCGCGCCGGCCGGCCCCCGCCGTCAGCCGAGGTGGTTCCAGAGGCCGAGGCCACCGGTGAGTTCGTGCACGCAGCGGGCGCCGAGTTCGCGGGGCGAACCGGGTCCGGTGGGCGGGGCGCCGGAGAACGCCCATTCCTCCAGGGCGACCCGGATGGCGGCGGTGGCGGCGGCAGCGGCGAGCCGGATCTCCAGCGCGTCGGTGCCGGGCGGGCAGCGGTCGGCGATCGCCGCCCGCAGCCGTTCCTCGGAGTCGGAGTGCACCCGTTGCCAGACCGAGGCGAGGCGGGGGTCGCGCAGCAGTTCGCGGGTCCAGCGCATGGCCTCGCCGTCCTGCGCGTCGGCCGGACTCAACGACTCGGCGGCCGAGCGCTCCAGCGCCTCGCGGACCGGCAGGTCGGACGCGCTCTCGGCGAACAGCCGCACCCAGCGCTCGCCGCCGGCCGCGAGCAGTGGGGCGACGGCGTCCTCCTTCTCCGAGAAGTAGCGGTAGAAGGTGCGCAGCGAGATGCCCGAGGCGTTGGCGATCTCCTCGGCGGTGGTCGCCTCGGCCCCGCGCGCGGCGAACAGTTGCGCCGCGGCCCGGGCGATCTCCAACCGGGTGCTCTCGCGGCGGCGCTGGGTCAGGGTGGGGCGTCCGGTCACGGGCTCAGGGTACGCGAGCCGGTCGGCACATCGAGACTTTTTGGCACAACGTGCCACTTAGGCGTACCGTGCCATTGAGGTTGCTGGACCACGAACGAAACGGAGCACCACCATGGAGCGCTTCACGGGACGCAACGTCCTGATCACCGGCGGCGGCTCGGGCATCGGCCAGGCCACCGTCCACCGGATCCTCGCCGAGGGCGGGCGGGTCGTCGCCGTCGACGTCAACGAGGACGGCCTGAAGGCCACCCTGGACCGCGCCACCGCCGACGGCGCCGCCGACCGCCTCACCACGACGGTGCTGGACGTGTCGGACGAGGCCGCCGTCCGGGCCGGCGTCGCCGAGGCCGTGGCCGCGCTCGGCGGCCTGGACGTGCTGGTCAACGCGGCCGGCATCCTGCGCTCCGCGCACACCCACGAGACCAGCCTGGACTTCTGGAACAAGGTGATCTCGGTCAACCTGACCGGCACCTTCCTGATGACCCGCGAGGCGCTGCCCGCGCTGCTCGCGGGCGGCAAGGGCGTGGTGGTGAACTTCAGCTCCACCTCCGCGACCTTCGCCCACCCCTACATGGCCGCGTACGCCGCGACCAAGGGCGGCATCCAGTCCTTCACGCACGCGATCGCCGCCGAGTACGCCAAGCAGGGGCTGCGCGCGGTCTGCGTCGCGCCGGGCAGCATCGACAGCGGCATGACCAACAACCCGGGCCTGCCGGCGGACGCCGACTTCAGCCTCCTCGCCAAGCTCTCCCCCGCGATCGGGCAGGGCTTCGCCGGGCCGGAGGCGGTGGCCGGTGTGATCGCCATGCTCGCCTCGGACGACGGCGCGTTCGTCACCGGGACCGAGCTGCGGATCGACGGCGGCACCCACATGTGAGGCCCGCGCTTTACCGGACACGGTCCTCGCCGGGTCCGGCCATCACCAGGTCCGGTCTTCGCCGCCGCCCGGGCCGCCAGGCCGGGCGGCGGCGGAGCCCCGGCCAGGACCGACAGCTGACAAATGACAGATTTCAGATGACAGCTAACAGATTTCAGATTCTGTCATCTGAAACCTGTTGGAGGGTCCGCCGGCAGGGGGCCGGCGGACCCTTTCTGTGCGAGCGGTGGCCGGTGGAATGGATTCCGGCCGGCGGTGGCCCGCTATGCCTCGGCCGGCCGCAGCGAGGTGAGGCGCGCCATCTCGTCTTCCGAGAGCCGCAGTGCCCCGGCCGCCACGTTCTGCGCGAGGTGGTCCGGATCGCCGGTCCCCGGGATCGCCAGCACGTGCGGCCCCTGCTGCAAGGTCCAGGCCAGCCGGACCTGCGCGACTGACACACCGTGCGCGCGGGCGACGGCGCACACCTCCTCGCGGTCGCCGGCAGCCGGACCCGCCTCGCGCCCGGAACCGGCGATCGTGAAGAACGGGACGAAGGCGAGGCCAAGTTCACCGCAGAGCCGCAGGAGCGCCTGGTCCTCGCTCGACGCACCGATCCCGTAGGGGTTCTGCACGCAGACGACGGGGGCGATGGCCCGGGCCTCGGCCAGTTGCTCGGACGTGACGTTGGAGAGGCCGAGGTGGCGAATGAGCCCGGCATCGCGGAGTTCGGCCAGCGCACCGAAGTGCTCGCCGATCGAGCCGGTCCGCCGGCTCGGCGGCACGCGCAGGTTCACCACATCCAGGTGATCACGACCGAGTTGGCGCAGGTTCTCCTCGACCTGGCCGCGCAACTGCGCCGGCGTGGCCCACCACCACGCGCCCGAGGGATCACGGGCCGGCCAGACCTTGGTGGTGATGACCAGATCGTCCGGATAGGGCGCCAGCGCCCGGCTGATCAGCTCGTTGGCGGAGCGTGTCGCCGAGAAGTAGAAGGCGGCGGTGTCGACGTGGTTCACGCCGAGCTCGATCGCCCGCCGGAGCAAGCCGATCGACTGATCGCGGTCGCGCGGCACGCCGAGGTCGAAAGGCCCGGTACCGGTCAGTCGCATCGCGCCGAACCCGACGCGGTTGACGGTCCGGTCGCCAAGTCGCCAAGTACTCGTAGCGGTAGCGGTGTTCGTTCCTGGGCTCATGGCGTGGATCTCCTTGCGGCTGGGAATCGGGAACCGATGGGTTCGGTGCGGCGCGTTCAAGTCGCTCGGCAGGGCAAGGACCTCGACGCGGGTCCACCGGTGTCGAGGCAGGCAGGCCCCGGGCATGAAAAAAGCCTCCCCGGCGGATCGGAATCCGCACCGAGAAGGCTCACGTGACAACCGGCATTCTAGCAGCGCAAGGCGTCCACCGGCAGGTCATCGGATGCGGGGGCTTCGAGGGGGCGGGTATCCCAGCGGCAAAGGGACCGGGCGCGCCGGATGAGGCACTGGACGGTGATGATGGCGCTGGAAATTGCGATGAAGAACTCGACCGGAGCCTTTCGTCGCTCAGTGCAATCTGCCCGGTGATCCCTCTCGCCGCAGGTCCTGGTGGGCCATGCTGTCGTCGTATCCGGCGTCCAGGCTCAGCCGCAGGCTGGTGGGTAGCGGCCCCAGGGATGCTTGGAGGTCGGCGAAGAGGATCGGTGACCAGACCAATTCCCTGGCCATCAGTCAACTGTGAACGATTGATGCCATTTTCGGATCGGTCGACGGGACCATCGCCAGCGCACTCGCTGGCAGAGGGTGCCTCGGTGATGCAGCCGTCGGCGGACCGATAGTTGGAGTTCGAGGCCGATCACGCGGTCGTGGGGCGGCGAGAACAAGTAGCCTCAGCGTCTCCCTCACCCCGGCGGCGATCCACTCGTCGCGCCGACGCCGCAGCGTGGTGGCGGAACAATTCTTGTCAGCCGTCGGACGCCGCCCGCCACTCGGCCGCGAAGGCCCGGGCCGGGTTGTCCGTGAGGAGGCGGTGCGGGAGTTCGGGGCCGAACTCTCGGGCCAGGCGGGGGCCGAGGACGGTGAGGAGATGGGTGGGGCCGGGGGCGTGGCGAGCGGTGCGGGTGGTGGTGTCGCCGCCGAGGAGCAGGCGGTCGGCGTGCCCGGCCTCGACCAGAGCGGCCACCGTGTCGAAGAGGTGGTGGTCGGTCGCATGGTGCGCGCGGGAGGGGCCGTCCAGGGCCAGGAAGGCACCGGTGGCGGCGAGTTCGCGGTGCAGGCGGAGATCCGGGTGCCGGTTGAGATGGCCGAGGATCACCCGCCGCGGCGGGACGCCGTGCCGCTCGCAGAGCAGGTCGAGGACGTCCGGCGCGGCGGTGCCGAGCTCGTGGTGGACGGCGATCGGCGCGCCGGTGGCGTGGTGCGCCTCGGCGGCGGCCGCCATGACCCGCCGGGTGTGGGCGTCCAGGCCGTGGTAGTCGCCGGCCACCTTGATCAGTCCGGCCCGCACGCCCTCGGCGGCGCCGTGCAGTGCGGTGGTGAGCTCGGCCGTGAAGAACCCGGCGAGTCCGGCGTAGCGCCGTTCGAGGTCCGCCGGATCGTAGTGGACGGCCTGGTGGAGCCCGGTGGCGGCGATCAGGTGGACCCCGGTGGCGCGGGAGAGCGCCGGCAGCGCGTCGGCCCGCCGCCCCATCCCGGCGGGCGTCCACTGGACGAGCGTCCCGCCGCCGGCCGCCGCGAAGGCGCGCAGCACCTCCTCGGCGGCGGCCGGGTCGTCGAGTTCCTCGCCCGGCAGCCTGGGGCTGCGCAGGAAGAGGTGGTCGTGGGCATCGCAGACACCGAGTTCGGCGGGGTCGAGGTCGCCGAGGACGGTCCGGACCGCACTCGTGGCGGTGTCGGCGCTCATGCGCTCTCCGCGAAGGTGGCGGCGGCGACCCGCAGCCCGGCCAGCGCCTTGGGGACGCCGACGTAGGGCGCGAGGTGGACCAGCACCTCGGTGATCTCCTCCCTGGTCAGGCCGATCCGCAGGCTGTTGCGGACGTGGTCGGCGAGCTGTGGCTGCACCCCGCCGAGCGCGGTGAGCGCGGCCAGGTTGGCCACCTGGCGGTCTCGCAGGGCGAGTCCGGGCCGCTGGTAGGTGCCGCCGAAGAGCGCGGTGACGATCCAGTCGGGGAATCCGGGGGCGAGTTCGTCGAGGGGGCCGAGGGTGTCGGCCCGGGTCCCCGGCCCGGCGAGTTCGGCGAGCAGGGCGTAGCCCGCGGCCCGGTCGAGTGGCGCGGAGGCGAGGCTAGCGGCATCGGGACCTGCGGCGCCGGGGCCCTCGTCGATGGGGCTCGTATCGATGGGGCCCGCGTCGATGGGGCCCGCGTCGACGCGCCTGCCGGATCCGGGGGTTGCGGCCGGGTTCATGGGTCGGGATGGTCCTTTCACCAGTGACGGCCGGCGGGCAGCCGGTCGAGTTCGGGACTGGAGAGGTGGTGCACGCGGTACCGGGTGCCGGGCACCTCGTCCGGGGCGGCGTCGCGCCAGAGGGCGAAGCGCAGCAGTTCCCAGCGGTCCGGGTCGACGGCGACGGCGGCGGTGTGCAGGTCGGGGTGGTCCGGCAGTTCGGCCAGGGCGTGTCCGACGGCCTCGGCGGGGTCGGCGCCCTCCGGGAGGAGGACGGCCTGACGGGTGGCGGTGGCCGGTGCGCCCGCGGCGCGACCGCGACGCAGACCCGCACCGAGCCAGTGGCGCACGACGGGACGGCCGAAGTCGGCGCCGACCCCGCGGAAGCCCGGCCCCCAGAGGAAGGCGTTCATGCCCTCGACGGTGCGCCAGAGGTAGAAGGGCGCGTACTGGTTGACGGGAGAGCCGTCCAGACCGCGTTCGCGCACCAGGTAGGCCTTGAGGCCGAGGCCGGGGTGACCGTCGAGCAGGTGGCCCCGGGTGGCGATCCGCCGGTGGATGATGCCCATGTCGTAGTCGGCGGGGAGGGTGATCTCGTACTGCATGGCGTGCACGGCGGGCTCCGGAAGGGGGTTGGGCCGACGGCCCGGCCGGCGCAGCGGCTCAGCCGGTACGGCGTCTCGGCCAGCACGGCGACTCGGCCGGTACGGCTGCGGTCCGCGATCGCTCAGTCGGTGCGGTGGGCGGCGAGCAGGGCGAGGGCGCCGCGGACGGCCTGCTCGAACGGTTCGGCGCTGTCGGCGGCGCGGGCGAGCACGTAGCCGCCCTGCACCACGGCGACCACGGCGGCGGCGAGGTCGGCGGGCTCGGCACCCGGCCGCAGGTCGCCGGCCGTCTGCCCCTCGGCGATCACCTCGGCGAGCCGGCCGCGCAGCCAGTCGAAGGTCTCCTCGACGGGCGCCCGCAGCCGGGGGTCGGCGACCACCTCCGGGTCCTGGGCCATCCGCCCGATCCGGCAGCCGCGCAGCACGTCGCGCTCGCGCCGCAGATAGGCGGCGACCCGGTCGTGGGCGGTGCCGGGGCCGGCGAGGTCGGCCTCGGCGACGGCTCGCATCTGCTCGGCGCTGCGGCGCAGGGCGGCGGCGGCGAGGTCCGGCTTCCCGTCGAAGTGGTGGTACATGCTGCCCTGGCCGACGCCGGCGCGCTGCTGGATGGCCTTCGGGCTGGTGCCGACGTAGCCCCGCTCCCACAGCAGTTCCTGGGTGCTCTCGATGAGACGGTCCTGGGTTGCCATGCCGACGACTGTACCTACTGGTACAGCAGATGTACATACCAGTAGGTACAGAATCCGCGGCGAGCCCGGGAAGGCCCACGAGGCCGTGGGCCGCCCCCCGGCGGTCCACGGCCTCGCGTGATCGTCGTCCCCGCCCGCCCCGCCCGGCATTCCTCGACGGACGGTGGCACAGATCACCCCGGACGCCCACGGCCTGGCAGGATGGCCGCCATGACCTACCTCGCCGCGGATGACCGCTACACCTCGATGACCTACCGCCGGGCCGGCCGCAGTGGTGTGCTGCTCCCCGCCGTCTCGCTGGGCCTGTGGCACAACTTCGGTGACGCCCAGCCGCTCGACGTCCAGCGGGCGGTGCTGCGCCGCGCCTTCGACCGGGGTGTCACCCACTTCGACCTGGCCAACAACTACGGCCCGCCGTACGGCAGCGCGGAGCGCAACTTCGGCTACCTCTTCGCGCAGGACTTCCGCCCGTACCGGGACGAGCTGTTCATCGCCTCCAAGGCCGGCTACGACATGTGGCCCGGCCCGTACGGCGTGGGCGGCAGCCGCAAGTACCTGCTGGCCAGCCTGGACCAGTCGCTGGGTCGGATGGGCCTCGACTACGTGGACGTCTTCTACTCGCACCGCTACGACCCGGACACCCCGCTCGAGGAGACCATGGGCGCGCTGGACTCGGCGGTCCGGGCGGGCAAGGCGCTGTACGCGGGCATCTCCAACTACCCGGCGGAGCAGCACCGGGAGGCGGTGGCGATCCTGCGCGAGCTGGGCACGCCGATCCTGATGAACCAGTGCGCGTACTCCGTCCTCAACCGCTACGTCGAGGACGAGGGCGTGCTGGACGCGGTCGCCGACACGCAGACCAGCCTGATCGCCTACTCGCCGCTGGCCCAGGGCCTGCTGACCGACCGCTACCTGTCCGGGCAGGTGCCGGCCGGGTCGCGGATGTCGATCGGCAAGTTCCTCCGCGAGGAGGCGCTCACCGAGGCGAAGCTGGAGCAGCTGCGGGCGCTGAACAAGGTGGCGGAGCGGCGCGGGCAGACGCTGGCGCAGCTGGCGCTGAGCTGGGTGCTGCGGGACCCGCGGGTGGTCTCGGTGATCATCGGGGCCAGCAGTGTGGCGCAGCTGGACCAGAACCTCGACGCGCTGGCGGGCGCTCCGCTGACCGCCGAGGAGCTGGCCGAGATCGACGTCCTGAGCCACTGAGCCCTCGGGCGACGCTCCGGACGGCGGTTCGGGCTCCGCTCCGGGCGGGGGTTCGGGTGGGGGTTCGGGCAGGGCGTGCCGCGGCGCCCGGCCGGTCGATGCGTGACCGGTCGGGCACCGCGCTCGTTGGACCGCGCGTACGGGACCGTCCGTACGCGTCCTTCGAGACCTCGGGAGCCCGTCGTGCGGACGTACCTCCTCCGGGCCGTCGCCCGTTTCGCCCGGCAGCTGGCGCTGACCTCGCCGCTGCCGTTCCCCGTCCTTCCGGGTGCCTTGCCGGGCGTTCTCTCGGGCACCCTGCCGGGTGTGGTGCCGGGTGCCCTACCGCCGGGTGACGCCCAGCGCCGGTAGCACCGTCTCGGCGACCCGGTGGGCCTCCTCCAGCAGCGGGTTGCCGGAGAGGATGAAGGTGTCCACGCCGAGCGACTCGAACTCCTGGAGCCGCTCGATCACCTGGGCCGTCGAGCCGACGACGGCGGTGCCCGGGCCGGGACGGAACAGGCTCATCCCGGGCCAGAGGTTGGGGTACACCTCCAGCTCCCGCGCCCGGGCGGGCACCTTGCCGCCGTGCTGGCGGAACTGCCGCTGCCAGCCGACCCCGTCCTCCCCGCGCACGCCGCCGAGCTGACGGGCGTAGGTGGCCTCGCTGGTGACGTCGAGCAGCCGGTCGGCGGCGGCCCAGGCCTCGTCCTCGGTGTCGCGGACGATCAGGTGCAGCCGCAGTCCGATCCGCAGGCTGCGGCCGTGCGCGGCGGCCCGCTCACGGACCAGGTCGAGCTTCTCCTTCAGCTGCTGCGGCGGCTCGCCCCAGGTGAGGTAGACGTCGACGTGCTCGGCGGCCATCTCGATGCCGGCCGCCGAACTGCCGCCGAACCAGAGCGGGATGCCGCCCGGCTGCACCGGCGCGAGTTCGCGCAGGCTCGCCCCGGCGTTCCGCAGATCGTAGAACTCTCCCTTGTGGTCGAAGACCTCGCCGGCGGTGAGGCGCTTGACGATCGACCAGTACTCGGCGCTGAGGCGGTAGCGGTCGTCGTGCTCGACGTTCAGGCCGTACTCGCGCAGCTGCTCGGTGGAGCCGTTGACCACGTTGAAGCGCAGCCGTCCGCCGTGCAGGTGGTCGAAGCTGAGCGCCATCTTGGCCAGCAGGGTGGGCGCGATCAGCCCGGGGTGGACGGCCAGCAGCGGCTTGAACGCCGGGGTGGTGGCGGCGGCCAGGGCGTTGCCGAGGTCCCACACGTCGTAGAGGTCGGTCGCCAGCAGCGCGCCGGTGTAGCCCAGGCGCTCGACGCTGCCGGCGAGTTGCTGCAGGTAGCGGATGTCGACCGGGCGGCGTCCGGCCGGCTCCCAGGGGTAGTGGCCCTCGCGCGGGATGATGTACCAGAGGATTTCGGAGGCCATCGGTCAGACCGCCTCGGTGACGGTTCCGGCGGCAGCGGCGACGGTCACGGCCGCGGCCACCGGGGCCTCCAGCGCGGGCAGGTGGGCGTCGGCGACCGTCACCGCGCGGTCGATGAACCCGACCCGGTGGAAGATGTCGGCCGCCTCCTGCTGCTCGGCGACAAACGCGGCGGTCGCCGGTTCCAGCCGCCACGGCAGCCCGGCCAGCGCCGTCCGCCAGTCCTCGGCGCTGCCGCCCAGGTCCTCGGCGGCGATCGCGGCGGCCTCCGACAGGTGCCCGGCCACCCAGGCGTCCGCACGGCGCAGGGCGGTGGCGATCGCGGCGACGACCTCGGGGCGGTCGGCCGCGAAGCCCCGGCGGGTGAAGAACACCGAGCGGTCGGTGATCACGTCACCGGTGCGGACCAGTTCGCGGAACCCGCCGTCCCGCCGGGCGGCGGCCAGCTCGGCTCCCTGGGCGATCCAGCCGACGATCTCGCCCTCGCGCAGCCGCCGAGCCTGGTCCTCGCCGGCGGCCGGGCGGACGGCGGTGACGTCGGTGGCGTAGGAGAGGCCCTCGGCGTGCAGGGCCTTGGCGAGCAGGTGGGTCTGCCAGGAGCCGATGGCGAGAACGACGGTGCCGCCCTTGAGGTCGGCGACCGTCCGCACCGGGCCGTCGGCGCGCACCAGCAGGGCGCCGTGGTCCGGGCGGGGCGCGGAGACCGCCGCGTAGACGAGGTCGTGTCCGGCGGCCTGGGCGGTGACCGGAGGGGTGGAGCCGGTGCCGCCGAAGTCGATGGTGCCGTCGGCGAGGAGCTCGCCGGTGCGGGTGCCGTCGCTGTAGCGGTGGAACGCTCCGGTCTCGCCGAGCGGGGCCAACTCCTCGTCCAGGTAGTCGAGTCGGGAGAGGTAGTAGAGCGAGGGGTTACTGGCGTGGACGCCGAGGGTGATGGCCATGGGGATCAACTCCTGTGGTGCGGGCGGTCGGACGACTCGGGGGGTCGGCTGGTTCGCGGGGTTCATGCGGTTCGCGGGGCTCGTGCGGCTCGCGGGGTGGACGGTCGGAGGGGTCAGTGGACGCCGAGGTCGGCGAGCAGGCGGCGGCGCAGATCGGCGAAGGCCGGATCGGCCGGGTCGCGCGGGCGCTCGACCGTGACGCGTTCGTCGCGCACCAGGGCGCCGTCCCGGAGCACGGCGACCCGGTCGGCGAGCCGCACGGCCTCGTCCACGTCGTGGGTGACCAGCAGGACGGCCGGCCGATGGCGGCGGACCAGGTCGCCCACGAGGTCCTGCATGCGCAGCCGGGTGAGCGCGTCCAGCGCGGCGAACGGCTCATCCAGCAACAGTAGTTGGGGCTCGCGGACGAGTGCCCTGGCCAGCGCCGCCCGCTGTGCCTCGCCGCCGGACAGGGTGGCCGGCCAGGCGTCGGCGTGCCGGTCGAGGCCGACCTCGGCGAGCGCCTTGAGCCCGGTCTCCCGAGTGGCGGCGCCACGCGGCAGCCCGACCGTGACGTTGGCGAGCACCCGCTTCGAGGGGACCAGTCGGGGCTCCTGGAAGACGACGGTACGCACCGGCGGCACCAGCACGGTGCCGGCGTCGGCCCGGTCCAGGGCGCCGAGGATGCGCAGCAGAGTGGTCTTGCCGGTGCCACTGGCGCCGAGCAGGGCGACGAACTCGCCGCGGCCGATGGAGAGGTCGACGCCGTCGAGGACAGCCCGGGTGCCGAACACCCTTCGCAGGCCGCGCAAATGGACGGCGGGTACGGGTGCGGGCACGGGGCTCTCGGGCGCTTCCGGGGCACCGGGCGCCGAGGTGGCGGCGGGTGAGGTGGCGGGCACGGTGACGGGTGCGGTGACGGGTGCGGTGTTCATCGGGCGGCTCCGTGGACGGCCTTGCGCCAGGGCATCAGGAACCGCTCCAGGAGGCGGACGACGCCGTCGGCGGTGAGTCCCAGCAGTCCGTAGATCAGGATGCAGACGGCGAGGACGTCGGTGCGGGAGTAGTTCTGCGCCTGGGCCATCAAGTACCCGATGCCTTCGGTGGAGTTGATCTCCTCGGCGGCGATCAGCGCGATCACGCTGAGCGTCATGGACAGCCGCAGCCCGGAGAGCAGCGCCGGCAGGGCGCCGGGCAGGACCACGGTGCGTACGATCGCCCAGCGGCCGAGGCCGAAGCTGCGCATCGCCTCGATGAGCTTGCGGTCGGTGTTCCGGACGCCGCCGGAGGTCGACACGTACATCGGGAAGCTGGTGGCGACGCCGATCAGCGCGACCTTGGCGGTCTCGGTGATGCCGAACCAGACCATGAACAGCGGGACAAGTGCGAGGAAGGGGACGGTGCGCAGCACCTGCACGGCGGAGTCCAGCAGTTCCTCGCCGAGGCGGAAGAAGCCGGTCACGACGCCGAGCACCAGGCCGGTGGTGGCGCCGATCAGCAGGCCGAGGCCGGCCCGGGTGAGCGAGACGGCGAGGGCGTCGGCGAGTTGGCCGTTGCCCCACAGTTCGCCGACCGCCTCGGCGACCTGGGCGGGCGAGGCCAGCACGTCCTGGGTGAGGGCGCCGGTCGCGGAGGCGAGGGCCCAGCCGCCGAGCAGGGCGAGCGGACCGAGGGTGCGCAGGATGAGGGCGAGCGCCCGGGGGCGCGGGGCCTGGATCCGGGTACGGGGCTCGACCAGGCCGGCCGCGCGGGCGGCGGCGGTGCCGCGGTCGGCGCCCTCCCCGGCGGCCGTGGTGCTCAAGAGGTCGTTGGTGGTGCTCACTTGGCACCGGTCCCGAGCTTGTCGACGTCGATCAGGTAGGGCTTGACGTCGACCAGCTGCTTGGTGACCTTCTGGTCGGCGAAGAAGGCGGCGACGGTGCCGAACCGGGTGATGTCGGCCTCGCCGATGGGGCCGGCGGCGGCGCCCTGCCGGGAGACCTCGATCGCTACGCCCTTCTCGGCCGGCGTGACGGCGGTCGGCCCGGAGTCGGTGAACACGTTCAGGTAGGCGGCCGGGTCGGCCTTCTCCTTGAGGCCGTTCTCGCGCAGGTAGTCGTAGAAGGCCCTGACCACCTCGGGGTGCTTGTCCGCGAAGGCGTTGCGCACGGCCCAGACGGCGTAGTTGTCGGAGCCGACCTCCTTGCCGTTGACGAGGAAGTGGGCGCCGGAATTGGCGATCGACGGGGTGGAGAAGGTGTTCCAGGTCGCCCAGGCGTCGACCTGGCCGGAGTTGAAGACGCCCGAGGTCTGGTCGGCCCGCAGGTAGACCCGCTCGACCTTGTCCGCCGGGACGCCGTTCTTCTCCAGGGCCTTGAGCAGCAGGTACTCGCTGGTGCCGCCCTGGCTGACGGCGACCTTGCGGCCGACGAGGTCCTGCACGCTCTTGATCGGCGAGTCGTTCTTCACCAGGATGCCCTCGCCGACGCCGTCGGGGGTGGTCTGGGCGAACAGCTTGAAGCCGGGCTTCTGGGCGAGCGCGGCGACGGCGGAGGTGATCGAGCCCTGGGCGACGTCGAGTTGGTCGGCGGAGAGCGCCTGGGCGGCGGGCGCGAACGGGCCGGCGCTTCCGGTCCAGGCGACCTTGGCGTGGACGGTGGCCAGTGCCCGGTCCAGCGAGCCGTCCTTCTTGCCGAGGGCGAGGAAGCCGTTGTTACCGGGGTCGGGCACCCGGAGCACCACCTCGGCCTTGCCACCGTCGGCGGAGGCCTTGGCCCCGTCGGCGGACGAGCCGCAGGCGGCCAGGGCGGTGGTGGCGAGCAGTGCGGTGGCGGCGAGGGCGAGGCGGGAGGGGTTCACGGGGTCGACTCCTGAGGACGGGGGGACGGGGTGGGCGCGTGGCGGGGCGGGCGAATGACGGGTGACGGTTGACGGCTGACAGATTTCAGATGACAGATAACAGATGATGAAATCTGTCAGCTGTCATTTGTCAGTCGCCGTGCGTCCGCCCTTCGGCGCGGCGGGCGGCGAGCAGGGCGCGGGCGGCGCGCAGGGGTTCGGGGTCGGTCCAGGCGTGGACGTCGACCGGGCCGGCCAGGAATCCGTGTCGCTCAAGGAAGCGTTCCTGCTGCTCCAGGAGGGCAAGCCGCTCCGCGGAGAGATCGAGGTGCAGAGTCCGGTGGCCGCCCCGGGCGTACGCGCCGGCGACGCCCTCCTCCCCCGCGCCGGTCTCGGCACTGAGGATGCGCGCGACCTCCGCCGGGCGCCCGGCGGCCCAGTCGGCGGCCTCCAGCAGGACGGCCAGGAAGCGGGCCACCAGCTCCGGGTGCTCGTCGAGCAGCTGCTGGTGGACGGTGATCGGCCGGGGCGTGCCGTTGTTCACCCTGGCCCGCCGGTCCGTCGCCTCGTCCAGGTCGACGGCGATCTCCGCGCCGATCCGGCGGGCCGCCTCGACCGCGAGCGCGCCCTTCACATAGACCGCGTCGACGACGCCGTCGCGCAGCGCCGCCAGCTCCGCGGCCCACTGCCCGCCGTCCGGCACGGCCGGCACGTCCACCAACTCGGCGTCGTCGAGCGTGAGTCCGGCGAGCGAGAGTGCGCCGTGCAGGCCGGCCAGGGCCATCGCCCGCCAGAAGTCGATCGCGATCCCATGTCGTGGGACGGCGAGCCTGCGTCCGCGCAGCTGTGCGGCGCCGGTGATACCGCTGCCCGCCCGAACCAGGACGACCTGGCGCTCCTCGATCCAGGTGAGCCCGATCAGCCTGGTCCGCTCGCCGCGCGAACGGGCCCAGAGCGCCGGAACGTTGCCGCCCTCGCGGAACAGCCCGGTCAGGGCGTGGGTGTAGTGGTGGTCGGCGGCCACCTCCGGCGGCACGTCCTGGAGCGAGCGGACGGCGATGCCGTCGGCGGCGAACTCCCGGCCGAGCCAGCCCTGGTCGGCCGCGATGCCGGTCGCGGTGGGCACCGGGCAACGGGTGAACCAGAGGGTGTCGGGCGCCTCGGGGGTGGACGCGGTCGTCGCGGCGGCGGTGGGGCTGTCGTGGCTGGGCACGGTGGGCGGGTCCTCTGCGGCAGGGTGCGGGCGAACGCGGCGGGGCGCGGCACGGCACGGGTCACCAGGCGTGGTGGGGCGGGAAGTCCGAGGGGTGGTCGGCGCGGACGGAAGCGGCGCGTCAGCGACAACAGACGCAGGGGGCGGGGCACCGGCGGTTCGTCACGGCGCTGCTCCTTCCTGCGGGTCGGGGCGCGGTGGACGGGCTCGTCCGGTGCGCTGTGCCGAGCGTTCCACGGCGGACCGGCGGCGGACAAGGGTTTGCCACATCATGGGATCGGTTGTTCATGAACGGCATACTTTTGCAACGCCGTTGACACATTCCCGCAGCACCCGCTGCCATAGTCTGGGAGCGACTCCGGTGAACCGGCCGGAGCCAAGGACAGAACGAGAGGTGCCATGGCCGAGGCCGTCACCGCCGTCCAGAGCCCGCCGGCCGGCGCCCAGGCCGTTCAACGGGCTCTCGGGTTGCTGCACTGCTTCCACGACAACGGCCCCGATCTGAGCGCCTCGGACCTGGCCCGCCGGATGGGCCTGTCGGTCTCCACCGCGCACCGGCTGGCCCGCACCCTGGTCAGCGCCGGGTTCCTGGAGCAGGACGAGCACACGGCCCGCTACCGGCTCGGCCCGGCCGTCGCCGAGCTGGGCCAACTGAGCTTCCACCAGCGGGGCCTGCACCTGGCCGCACCCGAGCTCGACCTGCTGTCGCGCCGCACCGGCGCCGCGGCCGACCTGGCGATCCGCAGCGGCCCGCACGCGGTGATCCTGGTCGGCGCCTCCGTCCGCCCGGACACCGGGCTGGGACTGCGCCGCCCCCTGCACTCGACGGCGCTCGGCAAGGTGCTGCTGGCCTGGCCGCGCCCGGGTGACGCCGGGGTCTCGACGCTGGGTCCGCTGCCGCCGTTCACCGACCGGACCATCACCGAACCGGATCTCCTGGACGAGGAGTTGGAGCGGGTCCGGAAGGCCGGCTACGCGCTGAACGACGGCGAGTCGGCGGCCGGCGTGCGCACGGTGGCGGTGCCGGTGCTGGACGGCGCCGGGCAGGCCCGTTTCGCGCTCGCCGTCCGCTCCACACCCGCCCACCTCGCCGAGGAGCGGCTGGACTGGTTCCTCGGGCACGCGCGGTCCTGCGCCGGCGCGCTCGCCGTCCTCCTGCTGCCGCCGGACCAGCGAATATGACGGATCGTCACGAAATCGCGAAGGGCCGGGCGTTCACGGGAACGCCCGGCCCGGTGGACGCGGATCAGGCGACCGGGGTGTACTTGTAGCCGACCCGACGGACCGTCACGATGCTGTCGCGGTAGGCCACTCCGAGCTTGCGGCGCAGGCGGGCCACGTGCACGTCGACGGTACGGCCGTCACCGACGTGACCGTAGCCCCAGACGGCGGAGACCAGGTGGTCGCGGGTGTGCACCCGCTGCGGGTGCTCGGTCAGGTGGGCGAGCAGCTCGAACTCCAGGTAGGTGAGATCGAGCAGCCGCCCGTCCACATAGGCGTTGCGGCGCTCCACGTCGACGGCGATGCCGCGGCCGGCGGGCCGCACCGGACGGACCGGAGCCCCCGCGCCGAACGAACCGGCGCCGAGCGGACCGGTACCGAGCGGACCCGGGGCGGACGGGCCGGGGACGGACGAGCCGGTCGCGATGGCCGGGACGGGGGTCGGGGTCGGGGTCGGGGTCGAAACCGGGGCCGAAGCCGAGGACGGGGTCCCGATCGACGCGACCGGGAAGCCGGTCGGCGCCGTCCCGCCCGCCGGGGCGGCGCCGGCCTGGGCCGGGACCAGCACCAGGTAGCCGACCATCGGCTGTCCGGCCGAGGCCCCGAACTGCGCCCCGTACTGGGCAAGGAGGGCCTGCGGCAGCGAGCCCTGCGGCAGCGCGGCGACGACCGCCGCGCCCTCCGGGAGCGCCGCGAGCAGCGTCTGCGGCGGCAGCGCCGGCACGGCCTGGGTCGCGCCGGGCACCACCGGGGAGACGGCCGGACCCGCCGCGGCGGGCGGGACGGCCCCGGGCTGACCGGCCGCCGGGCGCTGCGGGCCGGGCCCGCCGTGCCGGCGTTCGGGGTTCGAGGGGACGGAGCGGACCGCGCGCAGGTGCGGGGTCGCGGAGGGGAGGTGGAGGGTGGCGGTGGAAGGGGTGGACATGATGCCGCTCATTTCGCGCGTGACGGACGGGGTGGAGTCGTCTGCGCGTCGACCGGGCGTACTGCCGAGGACTGACCCTGGGTCAGCGGAAGGAGTGCCGGGACGCGCTGGGCGAACCGGGACATGTCTGGTCGAACAGGTGCGGCTGCCGGGACGGCCAGAACGGCTCGAGGTCGACGTACCGACCTCTTCCTCCGTCCGCGGCGTGCTTCCCGCGCCGATCCGACCGGGTGGACCCCGCGCCGCCGCCGGTCGCCCCGACCACCCCTGCCGTCCCGATGGCGGCGCGGGCGGCGACGCCGACGGTGGCGGTGGTGGTGGCGGGGTGACGGGTGGTGCTGGCGAGGTTCACTGGTGCTCTCCGCTGAGCGGGCAGGGGCGACGGTGGCTCACCGGACGGCTGTCCGGTGCTGCCGGGTCGACGGTGCGAGGGGCCGCCGGTTCCGCCGGGCCCGGACGGGCGACCCGGACGGGCCGTACCGGACGGGAGGGCTCCCCGGGCGGTGGGCGGCGGCGACGGTGACGTGGACGGCGAAGGGTGGCGACGTCAGCGACAGCAGGCGCTGCAGATGAGCGCGTGGTCGATGTACCGCCGAACGGTCAGCGCCGGGGTGACCGGGACGGGGAGAACCAGAGAGGCGGACACGGACACGGCACGTCGCTGCTCGACGTTCACGGTACGGTCCTCCCCCCACTGGTCTCGGTGCGCCGGCACGTCCCTGTGTCGTGCCGCGGCGCTCGTGCCCGACGCACTCGGTGCGCGGCACATTGGCGGCACCCCGGCAACGGGCCGGGCGGCCTCCGTCCACAGAGCCTTCCACGCCGGGCCGGTCAAGGCAACCTGCCTGACACCGATCGTCCGGCATGTGAACACGGAAATGAGACGCTGACGCGGCGCCACCCACCGCGGCGGGCACCGGAGCCCGGTCCCTGCGGCCTGCCGAGCCGTCGGCTCAGACCGCGGCCGGCGCTCCCCGGCGGCGGTCGGCGGCGTGCTCGACCAGTGCCACCAGCAGCTCCTTGCCGTCCTCGCGCAGCCGGGCGTCGCAGAGGATCACCGGGATGCCCGGGTCCAGGTCGAGCGCGTCCCGGACCTCCTCCGGGGAGAAGACCTCGCTGCCGTCGAAGCAGTTCACGGCCACCAGGAAGGGGATGCCCCGCTGCTCGAAGAAGTCCACCGAGGGGAAGCAGTCCGCCAGCCGCCGGGTGTCGGCCAGCACCACCGCACCGAGCGCGCCCCGGGCCAGCTCGTCCCAGACGAACCAGAACCGGTCCTGCCCGGGCGTGCCGAACAGGTAGAGGGCGAGCCCGGGCCGTACGTCGATCCGGCCGAAGTCCATCGCCACCGTGGTGGTGCGCTTGGCCTCCACCCCCGCCGTGTCGTCCACCGGCCGGCCCAGCTCGCTGAGCTCCTCCTCGGTACGCAGCGGGCGGATCTCGCTGACCGCGCCGACCAGGGTGGTCTTGCCCGCGCCGAAGCCGCCGGCCACCAGGATCTTCACCGCGACCGCCGGGCCGCCCCGCCAGCGCGGGTCGTTGGCCCGGTCGCCGGCCCCGCCGCCGGCCCGGTCGTGGGCGGGCGGCACCGGGGCGGCGGCGGTCGCGGTCGGGTCAGAGCGCACGGAGTCCATTGATCACGTCTCGCAGCAGGCGCTCGTCCGGCAGCTCGGCGAGCGGAACGGGTCGGGTGACGCTGATCAGATCGGCGTCGTAGAGGTCGCCGAGCAGGACGCGTACGACGCTGACCGGCAGGTCGGTGTAGGAGCCGAGCTCGGCCACGGAGATCGGCTCCCGGCGGCACCAGGCCAGTATGGTCTGGTGCTCCGGGTCGAGCACGTGGGCGGGCACGGCGCCCGTGACCGGCCCGGGGTCCTTGGCGGTGATCAGCGAGATCAGGTCGAACAGGCCGTCCTCGACCGGCCGGGTGCGGCCGCGGGTCATCGAGTACAGCCGCACCACCGGGCCGGCGTCGTCGTCGAACCAGCGGTCGTCGACCGGGGTCCGCGCCCGGAACAGGTCGACCTCGGGCCCGTCCGCGCCGGGCCCGTCCGCGCCGGAGGCGCCGTCCGGCGCGCGGTCGCCCGGTCCCCGGCCCTCCGCTCCCGGTTCCGGATCCCGAGGCACCGGTATCGGCTCCTCGTCCGCCATCGGACCGCTCATCTCCCGGGCGGGGCCACGTCGGCGCGCGGCTCGGCGGCCAGGTGCTCGCCGACCCGCTTGACCAGCAGGGCCATCTCGTAGGCGATCTGGCCGATGTCCGCCTCGGCCTCGCTCAGCACCGCCAGGCAGCTGCCGTCGCCGGCCGCGGTGATGAACAGGAAGGCCTCGTCCAGCTCGACCATGGTCTGGCGCACGCCGCCGACCTTGAAGTGCCCGCCGGCGCCCTTCGCCAGGCTGTGGAAGCCGGCCGCGACGGCGGCCAGGTGCTCGGCGTCCTCCCGGTCGAGGTCACGGGAGGCGCCGGTGGCCAGGCCGTCGCTGGAGAGGATCACCGCGTGCCGCAGCGCGGCGACGCGTCCGACCAGGTCGTCCAGGAGCCAGTTGAGGTCTCCGGGCGACTGCGTCGAAGTGGTCATGAGTCTGTTCCTTCCGCTGGAGCGGGTGGTGCGGGTCGTGCCGGTGGTGCGGGTGCTGCTCGGTCGTACGGGCCATGCGGGTCGTACAGGTCGTACAGGTCGTACGGGTCGTACGGGTCATGCGGGTGGCACCGGTCGTGCACGGTCGACGGGGTTGAGCGGGTCAGACCGGTGGTGCCGGTGGTGCCGTGCCTTCGGACGGCCCGTCGGACAACGGACCGGCGGGTGCGTCCGGTTCCGCCGTGACGCGCGGAGCGCGGACGAACCTGGTCGGCGGCGGGACGGGCGCGCGGCGGGCCAGCGGCGCCGGTTCGCCCCCGGCGGGGCCGGGCAGCGCCGCCGGGGCGGGTGCCGGACTGATCGCGCGGCGCCCCGGGTCCGGCGGCTGCCAGCCGGGGACGGGCCGCGGCGCCGGCGCCGGCCGGGGAGCCGGCCGGGGAGCCGCCGGGGTGCCGCTCGCGCCCCGGCCTCGGGTGAAGCCGCGCTGGAACGAGGCGAAGGTGGCCCGGGCCTCCTCCGGCGAACGCTCGCGTGCCGCCTCGGCGCCGCCGTCCGGACGGGCCTCGGCCGACGCGGCGGTAGCGGCCTCGGCCGCGCGCTCGCGCAGCTGCGGGGCGAGGCTCGCCTGCCGGACGCGGCGCGGCAGGCCGCCCGACGGGGCGCCGGCGCGCGACCCACCGGTACGCGGCGCGGCGTCAGACGCGGGCGAGGGAGCGGGAACGGACGAGGGCGAGGAGCCGTCACGCGGCGCCGAGGCCTCCGCGGCGGCGTCCGCCACCGCCGTGCCCCGCGCCTCGGCGCGCCGGTGCCGCCCGGTGCCGGGCCCGGCGGGCTCGCCGGCCGGTGCCGGGACGAGCACCGGCCCGCCGCCGCCCCGCGACCGGCGCGGCAGTCCACCGGGGGTGCGCGCCGGTTCGGGCGCCGAGGGACGCGGCCCCCCGCTGCCCCGGTGCCGCCCGCCCTCGCCGTCGGAGCCCGTCGAGCCGTTGAAGCCGTTGGGGCCGTTCGACCCACTCGATCCGTTGGCCCCGCCGGAGGCCCGCGCAGCGCCCGGACCGCCCGCACCCGCCGTCCCGTCCGCGCCGAGCGCCGGCACCGCGACGAGGTCGCGCCGACCCGCCGCCGCCCGCCGTCCACCGGCGGCGCCCGCACCGGAACCCGCACCCGCACCGGAAGCGGCCCCGACACCCGTACCTCCCGCGGGCGGCGGCTCCGGCAGCCCGTCCGGCGCCTCCGCCAGCAGCTCGCGCGGTATCAGCACCACCGCCGTGGTCCCGCCGTACGGCGAGGGCCGCAGGTGCACCCGGATGCCGTGCCGCCGGGCCAGTCGGCTGACCACGAACAGACCCAGCCGGTCGGTGTCGGCAAGGTCGAACTCCTGCTCCACGGTGAGGCGTTCGTTGATCCCGGCGAGCGCCTGCTCGCTCAGCCCGAGCCCGCGGTCGTCGATCTCCAGCGCGAAGCCGTGCGCCACCACCTCGCCCTGGACGGTGACCTGGGTGGCCGGCGGCGAGTAGACCGCCGCGTTCTCGACCAGTTCGGCGACCAGGTGGGTGACGTCCGCGACCGCGCTGCCGAGCAGTCCGGTGCCGGGGAACGGCCGGACGATCACCCGGGCGTAGTCCTCGACCTCGCCGACCGCCGCGCGGACCACGTCCACCATCCGCACCGGCTTGCGCCAGGCCCGGCCCGGCGAGCCGCCGGCCAGGATGATCAGGCCCTCGGCGTGCCGGCGCATGCGGGTGGTGAGGTGGTCGACCTTGAAGAGGTCCTCCAGCTCCGCCGGGTCCTCGGTGCGTCGTTCCATGGTGTCGAGCAGGGTCAGCTGGCGGTGCAGCAGCACCTGGCTGCGCCGCGCCAGGTTGACGAAGACCGCGGAGACGCCGCGCCGAAGTTCGGCCTGTTCGACGGCGGCCTCGACGGCGGCCCGCTGCACCGCGTTGATGGCCCGTCCGACCTGGCCGATCTCGGCAGGGCCGAACTCCAGCTCGGGGGCCTCGGTGGCGACGTCCACCGCTTCGCCCTTGCGCAGCCGCAGCATCACCGAGGGCAGGCGGGTGCCGGCCAGCTCGTTGGCGGCGTTGCGCAGGCCGATCAGCTCGCGGACCAGGCCCCGGCCGATCCGGTAGGAGATGAGGATCGAGAGCACCACCGCGACCAGGCCGATCACACCGGCGATGCCGCCGCGCCAGAGCAGGCCGATCGCGTACGAGTGGTCGCGGTCGTCGATGGTGCCGGCCAGCCGGGCGTTGATCGCCGCGAGGTCGCCGAGCGCGTGGTCGGCGGTCTTGCGCCAGTCGCCGCCGTTGATCGCCTGGACCACCCGCTCGGGGCCGCCCGCGCCGACGAAGTCCGCCTCGGCCCGGGCCAGCGAGGCCCAGGCCTCGCCGCCGCGCAGGGCGATGTAGTCGGCCTGGTCGACCGGGTCCAGCTCGGCGATGTAGACGGTGAACAGGGCCTGCTGGTTGTGCAGGGCGTCGAGCGCGACCTGGTACTGCTCAGGGGTGGGCCGGGAGGTCGCGGTGCGCAGGCCCTCCATCGCCGCGTCCTCCTGCGAGAGGTACTCGCGGGCGCGCACCAGCTCGGTCAGGATGGTCCCCTGCCGCGGGAGCTGGCCGCTCTGCCGGGCGACGAAGGCCGACCGGAAGGCGAAGGTGGGCTTGACCAGGTCGGTGTACTGGCCGAGCGCGAACTCCCAGTTGAGCGCGGCGCGGCCGACCTGCGCGCGCAGCGGGGGCAACTGGTCGGCGGCGGCGAGGATCTGCAGCAGCCGGCCGCGCTGGGACTCGTCGAGCCGGCCGCCGGCGGTGTCCTTCTTCTGCCGCAGCTGGGCGAGGTCCCGGTCGGTGGCGGCCTGGGCCTGCTCGAAGGCCTCGCGCGCGGTGCCCGAGGTCGGGTCGGCCAGCCGCTTGACGGCGGCCCGGCGTTCGCTCTGCAGGTCGTGCGCGTACTGGTCGACGGGGGTGCCGAACTCCTGGTACGTCCTGCTGAGGTCCAGTCGGCTCCAGACGTCTCCGGCGGTGGTGAGCGTCGCGTACGCCCAGAGGGCGGCGAGGGCGACGATGGGCACCAGGAGCAGCGCGATGATCTTCGCGCGGATCGAGCTGCTGCGCAGACGCATGGAGTCCTCGGTCGGGAAGTGCCAGGCGCGGACGGGGTGCGGGCGGCGGGGTCGGTGGGGGGGCGTGGGGCGGCGCGGACGGACGGCGGGTTGGTACGGACCAAGTCCCGGTCCGGGGGTGGATCTCGGGGCCGACCGGGATGCCCCGGCCGCAGGTCTGCGAGACTCTACTACGCCCTGACCACTCGTTCGAGGGTCGAACCCGGCCTCTCTTCGCCCCGGCCCGGATCGTGTCCGGATCGGCACCGAGATCACCGCTTTCACCCCGCCGCCGGGTCTCCGTCGCACGCTCCGTCATGACCCGGTCACCGCCGCGAGCGCCACCGCGAGCAGCGGCTCCGACGCGCACGGCACTTTCCGCACGAGCCGGTGCCGATCTCGTCGCGTCCCGGTCACAACCCCTGGGCAGTCGGCACGCTATCCGATAGTTTCGCTCCACCTGCAGGACGGATCGGGGGGATCGTGCGCGAGTTCACCACCCCCGCCCCGGCCGGCGGTCCGGCCGCCGGCGGGCTGGCCGACTCGCTCTACGACACCGCCGAGCGCTCCCCCGGACTGGTCCAGTTGGCCCGCCGCGGCGAGGGCACCCGGCGCGCCCCCGACGGCGGCTGGCAGGACGTCACCGCGGCCGGCTTCCGCGACGAGGTGCTCGCCCTCGCCAAGGGCCTGCTCACCCGGGGCGTGCGCCACGGCGACCGGGTCGCCCTGATGTCCCGCACCCGCTACGAGTGGACGCTGTTCGACTACGCGCTCTGGTCGATCGGCGCGGTCTCCGTCCCCGTCTACCCCACCGCCGCGGCCGAGCAGGTCCGCTGGATCCTCGCCGAGACCCAGGCGGTGGCCTGCCTGGTCGAGGACGAGGACCACGCGATGACCGTCGGCGCGGTCTGCGACGCGTTACCCGACCTGACCGGCATCTGGCAGCTGGACCGGGGCTGCGTCGCCGCGATCGTCGAGGACGGGCGCGGGGTCCCCGACTCGCTGGTGCACCGCCAACGGCTCGGCGTCGGCGCCGACACCGTCGCCACCGTCGTCTACACCTCCGGCGCCACCGGCCGCCCCAAGGGCTGCCTGATCACCCACGGCGCCCTGGCCGACGCGGCCGACGCACTGCTCGCCTGCTGGGACGAGGCCCTGCGCGACACCGGCGGCCACCAGCCCTCCACCGTGCTGTTCCTGCCGCTGTCGCACGTCTACGGGCGGATGGTGCAGATCGCGGCGGTGCGCGGCGGCTTCCGGCTCGGCCACGTCTCCGAGATGTCCACCGACGCCCTGCTGCCCGTGCTCACCGCGCTGCGGCCCACCTTCCTGCTCGTCGTCCCGTACGTGCTCGACAAGGTGTTCCAGCAGGCCCGGCGGGCCGCCGAGGAGGCCGGGCGCGGCGAACTGTTCGACCAGGCCCGGCAAGTGGCGGTCGACTGGGCGGCCTGCCGGGAGAAGCGCGGCCTCGGGCGCGGCCCCGGTCCTGGCCCCGCGCTGCGGCTGCGCCACCTGGCCTACGAGCGGACGGTCTACCAGCGGCTGCGGGCCGTGTTCGGCGGCCGGCTGCGGACGCTGATGTGCGGCGGCTCGACGCTGGAGCGCGAACTCGGCCTCTTCTTCGCCGGGACCGGCATCCAGCTGTACGAGGGCTACGGGCTCACCGAGACCTCGGCGGCGATCACCGGCAACCCGCCCGGGCGCGCGAAGATCGGCACGGTCGGGCAGCCGGTGCCCGGCGCCACCGTGGCCATCGCCGACGACGGCGAGGTGTGGGTGCGCGGCCCCGGCGTGTTCGGCGGCTACCTCAACCATCCGCGCTGCACCGCCGAGTCGCTGTTCGACGGCTGGTTCGGCACCGGCGACCTCGGCAGCCTGGACGAGGACGGCTACCTCACCATCACCGGCCGCAAGAAGGACGTCATCGTCACCAGCAGCGGCAAGAACCTCGCCCCCGCCGCCCTGGAGCTCCGGGTCGAGACGCACCCGCTGGTCTCGCAGTGCCTGGTGGTGGGCGACGACCGCCCGTACGTGGCCGCGCTGATCACCCTCGACCCGGGGGCGCTGGCGCACTGGCTGAAACGGCGCGGGCGCGGGCAGGCGGACCCGTGGGCGGTGCTCTCCGACGAGGAGCTGCACACCGAGATCCAGCGCGCCGTCGCGGCGGCCAACACCGCGGTCTCGCGCGCCGAGTCGATCCGCGCGTTCCGGTTGCTGCCCCGGGAGTTCGCCTTCGAGCAGGGGCTCCTGACGCCCTCGCTGAAGCTGCGGCGGACGGCGATCACGGACTACTACGCGGCGGACATCGAAGAGCTCTACGCCCCCTGACGGATCGTCTTGTCCCTTTTGCCGCAGCAGCGGTGACCGGCCGGGCCGCCTCCGGTCCTTGACGATCGGAGTGGTCCAGTCCATTGTTTTCCTCCCGGTCCGAGTGCGGCGCGCCGACCGCTCCCGCCCCCTCCGGGAGCACCCCACATCCAGACATCCCCACATCCCCACATCCACGTCTCCGCGCGCCCGCCCCAACGGGCGCGTCCCCACGCAGGAGTCCCCACGTGTCCATCTCCTCGCGCATGTCCGCACGCCTGTCGGCCCTGGGCGCCTGCGCGGCGCTGCTGACGGCCGGCCTCGCCGGGCCCGCCGCGGCCGCCGCGCCCGGGACCGCCGCCGCGTCCGACGCCGCCGCGCCCACCGTCAATCTGGCCACCAACCCCGGGTTCGAGATCCCCGCCTCCTCGCTCGCCGACTGGGGCAGCGTGCCCGGCTGGCGCTGTTCCGGCGGGCCCGCCGAGGCCTCCGTCACCACCGCCGCCCCGCACTCGGGCGGCTCCGCGCTGGCCGTCACCCCCGCCGGTGACGAGTCCACCGGCGAGTGCGCGCAGACCGTCTCGGTCCAGCCCGGCGCCACCTACACCGCCTCCGCCTGGGTCCGCGGGAAGTTCGTCTTCCTCGGCGCCACCGACGGCACCGACCGTCCGACCGCGCCCGCCTGGACCGAGGACACCCACGGCGGCTGGCAGAAGCTCACCACCCGCTTCACCGCCGGGCCCACCGCCACCACCGTCCGCCTCGCCGTCCACGGCTGGTACCAGCAGGGCCCGTTCGCGGTCGACGACGTCCGGGTGGACGGCCCCGCGCCCGCCCCGGCCACGGCCGCCCCGTCGGTGCCGACCAGCGACAAGGTGGTCTTCTTCACCATCGACGACGGCTGGCAGACCTCCCCGGAGGCGGAGCGGTTCATCACCGACCACCAGCTGCCGATCACCGCCTTCCCGCTGCCGATGGCCGCCGCCGCCGACCCCGGCTACTTCCAGCGAGTCACCGCCGTGCCCGGCTCCTCCGTCCAGGACCACAGCGTCTCCCACCCGGACCTCACCAAGCTGTCGCCCGCCGAGCAGCAGGTGGAGATCTGCGACGCACGGGACTCGCTGACCCGTCTCTTCGGCACCGCGCCGACCGTCTTCCGCCCGCCGTTCTTCAGCTGGAACGCCGACACCCTGCAGGCCGCCGCCAACTGCGGGATGCGCACCGTGCTCACCGCCGACGCGGACTTCAGCTGGGGCGCCTCCAACATCTGGCACGAGGGGACCCTGTCGCCCGGGGACGTCGTGCTGATGCACTGGAGCGACACCCTCGCCGGTGACCTCCAGCGCGCCCTGGCCGCCGCCGGGACGGCCGGCCTCAAGCCCGCCGGCCTGACCTCCTACCTGCGCTGACGGGGTAGCCGCCCGTACCCGGGCCCGCGCCCGCCGTCACGCACCACACACCGATCGCCGCACCGCCGGTCCCCGTACGGGCCGGCGGTGCGCCCGTTCCGCGCCCTGCCCGTGGCCGGGACGAGGCCCTCCGACGCCAGACTCGTCCCCCTGGGGAGACCGGGGGTACGAACCCGCTGCCGGGTGCCGGACAGTCGCCGTCGCCGCCCTGACGGCGGTACCGCCGCGGACGGGGTGCTGCGGGTCGCCGCCGCCGAACGGACGGGCCCGCCGGTCCCTCCCCCTGTGAGGGACCGGCGGGCCCGGGCCTGTTCAGACCCTGTGCGTCTCCGCTCAGACCTGGGCGGAGAAGACCGGGAGGTAACCGCCCGACTGGCCGGCGGCCTTGGGGTGGTAGCTCTCGTCGACCGGCAGGGTGGTGCTGTTCAGCCAGGTGGTGCTGGAGCCGCAGATCTCGTGCTCGCGGAAGATCGTGCGGACGTCGCCGAAGGCGAAGCCCGCGTTGGCCGCCCGCTTGGCGAGGACGTCGTCGAGCGTGTCGGCGGCGCCGTTGATGGCGGCCCGCTTGGTGTCTCCGATGCCGAGGATGCAGCTGCCGCCGACCTTGTACATGTGCGGGTAGCCGAGCACGACGACGCGGGCGTTCGGCGCCTTGGCCCGGATCGTCGAGTAGACCTTGTCGAGCTGGCCGGGCAGGGTGCTGGTGGCGTAGTTCTTCGCGGTGGCGACGGCGTTGAGGCAGGCGCTCTCGGAGTCCAGGACGCACGTCTGCATCGTGTCCGCGAAGCCCGCGTCGTTGCCGCCGATGGTGATGCTGACCAGCGTGGTGGTCGAGCTCAGGGCGGAGATCTGACTGTTGAGCACGTCGCCGGTTCTGGCTCCGGAGCAGGCGACGAACTTGAAGGACGTCGGCGTGTGGGCGTTCTTCCACAGGTAGGCGTACGCGTTGGTGCTGCGCTTGCAGCTCCCGCTCTCGCTGGTGTAGCCGCCGGCACCGACACCGGCGGAGTAGGAGTCGCCCAGGGCGACGTAGTTGACGCCGGCGGCGTGGGCCGTGCCGGCCGTCGCCAGCGTGGTGAGGGTGAGGAGGGCCGCCGTGACGGCGACGGACATGACTCGGGCAGGGCGCGACATGAGGTCTCCTGGTAGTGACGTGTGTCACGGAATTTGATACCAGGCGGTAGCTTTCATGTGAAGTTGTCATGCCAAGTCAATTGACGAACAGTCTGACAACGGCGGGGTGAACGCGCCCGTTTCTCACTACGGGCGACCGGGCGTGCGCCGGTGGTGACCGGACGGCGCGTCATCCGGCCGCGGAGGGGCGGTGGTCAGGCGGCGGCTACTCGGACTCGCCGTCGTGGACGACGATCTCCAGCTCGAAGCCCTGGCGGTCGATCAGATGGACCGCCTCGCCGGTGTCCACCCGGACCGTCCAGCCGGCGGCGAGGGCGACGGCCACCGCCGCCCGGCCGCCGTGCACGGCGAGGTGGTTGAGGCCGGCACGCAGCCGCTGGTGACCGCCCGGCAGCAGCGCCGGCGACTGCTCGATCACCAGGTAGGCGTCCCCGAGGCGCCAGCTGCGACCGCTCGGCCAGTGCTGGAACGGCTCGCACCCGAGCGCGAGCAGCACCGGGCCCCACTGCTCCGCCGCGACCGCCAGGTCGTCCGTCCACAGCTCCACGTGGTGGAACAGGCCCCGGGGGCGCGGCCGGCCGGCGCTCAGCTGCCACCGGCCCGGTTCGACGGACGGTCCGACGGGTGGTCCGGCGGAAGGTCCAGCGGGTGGTCCGGCGGAAGGCCCAGCGGGTGGTTCGACGGGCGTTTCGACGGACGGGCTGACGAGCCGTTCGGCGGAAGGTGCGGCGGAAGGGCCGACGGGCGGCCCGGGTCGGCGGGGGCGCCCTGGACCGTTCCCCGGACCACATCCTGGACGGCGCCCTGGACGGCGGCGCCCTGGACCTCAGCGGGGACGGTACCCCGGCCGGCGCCGGGTCCGGCACCGGCACCGGGGCCGTCGCCCGGTCCGACACCGGGGAAGACCTCGCAGCCGTCGAGGGGCAGCTCCTCGATCGTCTCGTTGGCCACCGCGGGCACGCCGAGCCACCGGGCGGCGGCCGTCACCGCCGCCCGGGCCTGGCGCAGACCGGGCGTGCCCCAGCCGAGCAGCTCGACAGCGAGGCCCGGCGCCACCAGCAGCCGCCGGTAGTGCCGCCCGGACGCCGGGTCCGGCACGCTCGGACCGACCGCCCGCAGCGCGGCGGCCATCCGGACCCGCGCGCACTCGTGCCCGCCGTTGGCCGACCCGACGCGGTCGTAGAGGTACCCGAGGTAGTACGCCGTGCCGATCAGCGCCTGCGCCTCCTCGCCCGCCTCCCGGGCCAGCGCCGAGCCGGGATCGCCGGCGTCCTCCGGCTCCAGCGAACCGCCGGGCAGCGAGACGATGCCGTCCCTGGGGTTGACCAGTGTCAGCACCCGGCCGTCGGGGGCGAACAGCCACCCCCACGACTGCTTGACCGGAAGCCCGGGAGGCACCCGCTCGCCCGGCCGCCACGGCCACCCCGCGGTGGGACGCCGCCGTACCCGGCCGAGCAGTTCGGCGATCTCCGCGCTGTACTCGATCCGGCTCATGCGTCCCCCCTTTCGGTGTCGGGCTCGCCGGACCGACGGTGCGCGGGGACGGTTCGCGGTGCGCGGTTCGGGGCCGATCGGGCGGGCACGGCGGCGTGGGGCACCGGCCGTTCCCGCTGTTGATCTTCCCCGAAATCTTCCCCGAACAGGCGGTCGATGAACAGTCCCCAGCGCCGCTTGGTGGACACCGGGAGCCGAACACCCTGGTCAGCCGCGGTCAGTCCAGGGGCTCACCACCCTCCTGCGGCGCGGGCGGCACCGGGAGGGGGAAGCCCGGCAGCGGGACGGCGGCCGGCGGGAACGGCAGGCCGCGGCCGACGTCGTCGGCCAGCTCGTCCAGCACCTCCCGGGCGGTCATCGGCCGCAGCAGCCCGCCGCGCAGCGCCCAGCCCCGCA
This sequence comes from Kitasatospora sp. NPDC058032, assembly GCF_042885845.1. Taxonomy (NCBI): domain Bacteria; kingdom Bacillati; phylum Actinomycetota; class Actinomycetes; order Kitasatosporales; family Streptomycetaceae; genus Kitasatospora; species Kitasatospora sp. NPDC058032. The sequence continues at coordinate 260,490 of NZ_JBHVRK010000001.1, forward strand.
CCGTGTGACCACCGGGCGCCGCCGGATCCCCGTGCAGCACCATCGCCCCGGCGCCGCCGGCGGCCAGCCCCGCCGCCAGCGTCACGCAGAACGCCTCCCCGTCCCGGTCACCCACCGCGGACCGCCCCCGCTCCACCAGGAGGTCGAGCGCGGTGGTCAGCGCCTCGCCGTCCTCGGGGCCGTGACAGCGCAGGGTCAGCAGGTGGAACCCGTCACCGGCGCCCGCCGCCACCGCCGACCGGACCTCGATCGCGTGCCGCATCACCGCCACCAGCCGCCGCTCCCCCGGCGGCCCCTCGCCGACCGCCGCCAGCAGCGCCACCGTCGCGATCGAGATCCGCACCCTGGCCCGGTGGTCGTCGGCCAACCGCGGCAGCAGCACCGCCGACCGCTGCCCGGTGTAGACGAACGGCTCCCCGGCCAGCTCGGGGTCGGCCGCGTACGCGACCCCGGCCGCCGCGTCCCCGGGGTCGAAGCCGAACGCCTCGCAGTACTCCTCGTAGTCCGCCGGGTCCAGCACCCTCAGGTGGACCTCGAAACCGTGCCCGCCCAGCACCCGGAGCTGGAGCGCCAACCGCCGCAGGTAGGCCCGGTACGACAGCCCGCCGAACAGCCCGTACCCCGCGAGCTCGGCGAAGTCGGCGGCGCGCACCACCACCGCGAGCGCCACCGGCTGCGGCGGCGGCGCCCCACGCGGCCGCCCCCACCGCCACCCGCGCGCCCCGGGCCCGCCCGGCCCGCCCGGCCCGCCGCCCGGGGGCCGTCCACCCCGGCCCCGCGCCCCCGGCGCACCCGGTCCGCCCGGCCCCGGTCGCCGCCGACCCCCGTACCCGCTCCCACCACGCATCCCGTCCCGCACGACCACGCTCCCTTCCTCCCGCTGTCCGGACCTGCCGCACCTGTCACACCCGTCGCACCGGCCCCACGAGCCCCTCGGCTCCCGGCAACCGCGAACATACACACGGTCACTGACAATCCACCCAGCGCGACCGCCGGGAGGGACCCCGAGGACCGGCGGGGCGGGCGGGGAGCTCCGGTCCACGCCGGGTTGTCGGTGCCGCCCGTTATGGTCGGGGACCATGCGACTGCTGCATACCTCCGACTGGCACCTCGGGCGATCGTTCCACCGGGAGAGCCTGCACGACGCCCAGCGCGCGTTCCTGGACCACCTGGTGGCGGTGGTCCGGGACCGAGGCGTGGACGCCGTGCTGGTCGCCGGTGACGTGTACGACCGCGCGCTGCCCGGCCTGGAGGCGGTGGCGCTCTTCGACGACGTGCTGCACCGGCTGGCCGGCCTCGGCGTGCCGACGGTCTTCATCAGCGGCAACCACGACTCCGCCCGCCGCCTCGGGGTGGGCGCGGGACTCATCGGCCGGGCCGGCGTCCACCTGCGGACCGACCCGGGCGGGTGCGCCGAACCCGTGCTGCTCGCCGACGAGCACGGTCCGGTCGCCGTCTACGGACTGCCCTACCTGGAGCCGACGCTGGTCCGGGAGCGGTTCGGGCTGGCGCGCGGTGGCCACGCCGCGGTGCTCGGCGCGGCGATGGACCAGGTCCGGACCGACCTCGCGGCCCGGCCGGCCGGCACCCGCGCGGTGGTGCTGGCCCACGCCTTCGTCACCGGCGGCGAGCCGAGCGACAGCGAGCGCGACATCGCGGTCGGCGGGGTCGCGGCCGTCCCCGCCGCCGTCTTCGACGGCGTGCACTACGCCGCGCTCGGCCATCTGCACGGCAGCCAGACCCTCGCCCCGCACCTGCGCTACAGCGGCTCCCCGCTCGCCTACTCCTTCTCCGAGCACGAGCACCGCAAGAGCATGTGGCTGGTCGACCTCGCCGCCGACGGCGCGGTCGCCGCCGAGCGGGTCCCGTGCCCGGTGCCGCGCCCGCTGGCCCGGCTGCGCGGCCGGCTGGAGGACCTGCTCACCGACGAGCGGTACACCGCCGACGAGCAGTCGTGGGTGCAGGCCACCCTCACCGATCCGAGCCGCCCGGGCGAGCCGATGGAGCGGCTGCGCCGGCGCTTCCCGCACACCCTCCAGCTGCTCTTCGATCCCGAGGAGACGACCGCCGCCGCCTCCGTCTCCTACGCCGCGCGGGTCGGCGGCCGGACGGACCTGGAGATCGCCGAGGGATTCCTGCGGCACGTCCGCCCCGGCGCCGAGCCGGACGCCGCCGAGCTGGACTGGCTGCGCGAGGGCTTCGAGCGCGTCCGGGAGACCACCGACCGGAAGGCGGAGCTGCCCCGATGAGACTCCACCGGCTGACCATGACCGCGTTCGGCCCGTTCGCGGCCTCCGAGACGGTCGACTTCGACGCGCTGGCCGCCGGCGGACTGTTCCTGCTGCGCGGCGCCACCGGCGCGGGCAAGAGCAGCGTGCTGGACGCGGTCTGCTACGCCCTCTACGGCGAGGTGCCCGGCACCCGCCGGGCCAACCGGCTGCGCAGCGACCACGCCGAGGCTAGCCGGCTGACCACCGTCCGGCTGGAGCTGACGCTGGGCGGGCGGCGGCTCGAGGTCACCCGCGTCCCGGAGCAGCCGCGGCCGAAGAAGGTGGGCCGCGGTACGACGACCGAGCGAGCGCAGACGCTGCTGCGCGAGTGGTCGGCCGACGGCGCGGGGACCGGCGACGGCGCACCGGGCTGGCGGGCGGTCAGCAAGTCGCACCAGGAGGCCGGGGAGGAGATCCACCGGCTGATCGGGATGAGCCGGGACCAGTTCTGCCAGGTGGTGCTGCTGCCGCAGGGCGACTTCGCGCGGTTCCTGCGGGCGGACTCGGAGGAGCGCGGCAAGCTGCTGCGCCGGCTGTTCGACACCGAGCGGTTCCAGTCCGTCGAGGCCTGGCTGGCCGAGCAGCGCCGGGCCCACGAGGCCGCCGTCCAGGCGGGGCGCCGCCGACTGCGGGACTTGGCGAGCAAGGCGGAGCAGGCGGCCGGTCCGGGCGCCGAGCCGGCCGCCGGCCCGGTGCCCGTCGAGGAGGAATCCGGTCCCGCGGGTGCTCCGGGGTGCGCCGACCTCACCGCCGGCGTGCTGGGCTGGGCGGCCGTGCTGCGGGTCAGCGCGGCCGAGCGGTTGACGGTCGCCGGGGCGGCGCTGGCGGGCGCGGAGGAGTCGCACCGGGCGGCGCAGCGGGCGCGGGAGGCCGCCGAGCAGTTGGCCGACCGGCAGGAGCGGCACCGGCAGGCGGTGCGGGAGGCGGCCCGGCTGGCCGAGGACGAGCCGGCCCGGGCGGCGGACCGGCAGCGGCTGGTGGCGGCGCAGGCGGCGGTCGGCGTCGAGTCGGTGCTGCACCTGCGCGAGCGCGCGGCGCAGGCGTACCGGCGGGCCCGGGACACGGAGCACCGGCACCGCGCGGCACTGGCCGAGGTCGCCGACGGCCCGGCGGGACGCGATGTCCTGGCACGCGAGGACGTCGCGGGCGCGACGGGCACGCGCACGACGGACGGGGGCGCGGCGGACGGGCGCGCGGCGGGCGGCGGGCCGGCGCTGGCGCACGCCGAGGCCGCGGAGCTGGCCGCGGCCGAACAGCGGCTGCGGGCGGAGGTCGTCCGGCTGGAGGCGGCCCGTGAGGACGAGCGGCAGTGCGCCGAGCTGGCCGGCGCACGGGCGGCCCTGGCCGCCGACCTGCGGAGCGCCGAGGACCTCGCCGAGGAGGCGGGCGACTGGCTGGCCGAGTTCGAGGCCCGGCTGGCCGCGCTCCAGGCGGAGGAGTCCGCCGCGCGGGACGCCGCCGGTCGTGTCGAGCGGCTGGACGCCCGGCGCGCCGAGCTGGCCGCCCGGCTGTCCGCCGCCCGCGACCGGGACGCGCTGGACCTGGAGATCGACCACGCCCGGCCACGCGTCCTCGCGCTGCGCGCCGAGGCACTGGACGCCCGGCAGTACGGCCTGGACCTGCGCGAGCGCCGGCTGGCCGGGATGGCCGCCGAGCTGGCCGCGCAGCTGAGCACCGGCCGGCCGTGCCGGGTCTGCGGCTCACCGGAGCACCCCGACCCCGCCCGCGCGGTCGGCCAACCGGTCCGGGCCGAGGACGAGGAGCGCGCCCGGCAGGCCCAGACGGCCGCCGAGCAGGCCGCCGACGCGGCGGAGCGGAAGCTGTCCGGCCTCCAGGTGCGCCGGGCGGCGGCGGCCGGCGCGGCGGGTGAGGAACCCGCCGACGCCCTCGCCGGAGCGCTCACCGGACTGGAGCGCGAGCACCGCGAGGCGCTCCGGTCCGCGGAGGGGCTCGGCCCGACGGGCCGGGCGATCGAGCGGCTCACCGCCGAGCAGGCCGTCCGCCGTACGGCGCTGGCCGAGGCCCGTGAGCGGAGCGCCGAGCTGGCCGCCCAGGCGCGGACCCTGCACGCCGAGCAGGAGAAGCTGGGCGCCCGGGTGGCGGCGGCCCGGGGTGACGCGCCGTCGGTGGCGGCGCGCGCGACCGCCCTGGACCGGCTCGCCTCGGCCGTGGCGGAGCTGGCGGGCGCGGCGCGGGCCACCACCGAGGCGGCGGACCAGCTCAAGCGGGCCGACGACGAACTGGCCGACGCCGCGGTGGCGGCCGGGTTCGCGAGCGCGCAGGACGCCGCCGCCGTCCTCCTGCCCCGGCCGGAGCGCGAGCGGCTGGAGCAGCGGCTGGACCGGCACCGGGCGGAGCTGGCGGCGGCCGAGCGGCGGCTCGCCGAGCCGGAGTCGGCCGCGGCGGCGGCCCTGCCCCCCGCCGACCTGCCGGGCACCCGTGCCGCGCTCGGGGCCGCCACCGACCGGCTGCGGGCCGCGCACGCCGCGCGGGACGCGGCCCGGGCGCGGTGCGAGGCGCTCGCGGCGATCGGGCGACAGCTGGCCGAGCTGGCCCGCGCGCTCGCCCCGGAGCTGGACGGGTACGCGCGGATCAGCCGGCTGGCCGCGCTGGCGGCCGGCACCTCGGCCGACAACCGGCTCCGGATGCGTCTGGAGTCGTACGTCCTGGCGGCGCGGCTGGAGCAGGTGGCGGCGGCGGCCAGCGACCGGCTGGTCCGGATGTCCGGCGGCCGCTACACCCTCGTCCACAGCGACGACCGGGGCGCGGGCAACAAGCGCTCGGGGCTCGCCCTACGGGTGGTGGACGCCTGGACCGGCACCGAGCGCGACACCGCCACGCTCTCCGGCGGCGAGAGCTTCTTCGCCTCGCTGGCCCTGGCACTCGGCCTGGCCGACGTGGTCACCGACGAGGCCGGGGGCATGCCGCTGGACACCCTGTTCATCGACGAGGGCTTCGGCAGCCTGGACGAGCACACCCTGGAGGAGGTGATGGACGTCCTCGACGGTCTGCGCGAGCGGGACCGGGCGGTCGGCATCGTCAGCCACGTCGCCGATCTGCGCAGCCGGATCCCGGCCCAGCTGCTGGTCCGCAAGGGCCGGCACGGCTCCACCCTGGCCCTGGCAGGGCGGGAGGACGCCTGACGCCCGATGCCCGACGCCGGTCACGGCCGTGACCGGTCCCGGCCGGACGGGCCCGTGCGACCCGGACCGCTTCAGCCGGAGCAGGCGATCCGCTGGGCCTGCTGCCAGGTGCAGACGGGGCAGAGGGTGCTGCCCGGGTGGTCGGCGGGCAGCTCGGTCGGCTCGCCGCACAGCACGCAGTCCGCGCGCGGGCCGGTGAGGTCCGGGTCGGGCAGCAGGGCCGCGGCGGCGTCGCCGTCGGCCGGGGCGAGGGCGCAGACCTGGCCGGCCGCCGCGGTGCCGTCGCCGTCCGGCCTGCCGGTGGGGACCCTGCCGTTCACGGCTGTTTCGCTCATGGGGCCTTCTCTACTCCTCGGCCGGGCCCCGCGCAAGGTTGCTCCGGACGGCGGATACGGTGGCCGCATGCCCGACTCGCCCGGCACCGACGCCCGCACCGACGCCCGCACCGACACCTGCACGCAGCGCACCGTCCGGCCGTCGTCCGCCCTGGAGCGGCGGCTGCTGGCCGCCCGGGCGTCCGCGCCCAGCTACCGCGAGGTGGGCGCCACCCGGGACGCCCGGCTGCCGGAGGGCTACGCCCACCTGCGGCGGCGGGTGCACCTCGGGCACGGCCCCGACGTCCTGGACCGGGCCGGGCGGTTCGTACTCGGCTGGGGCTGCCAGCTGGGAACGGGCTTCGCCGTGTACCCGCACGCGCCCGTCGAGACGGGGGCGACCGTGCTGCTGCGCCTCACGCTGCCCGGTACCCGGTGGCCGCGGCTGGTGATCCCGTGCCGGGTGGTGTGGACGGTGGACGAGCCGGACCGGATCGGCTTCGCCTACGGAACGCTGCCGGGGCACCCGGAGCGCGGCGAGGAGGCGTTCACGGTGTCCATGGACGCGGCGGGCGAGGTGTGGTTCGAGGTGAGCGCCTTCGCCCGGCTCGCCTCCTGGTACGCCCGGCTCGGCCGCCCGGTCGCCGCGCTCTGCCAGTACCTGGCGATCGAGCGGTACCTCTCGGCCGTCGCCGAGGCGGCAGCCACCGAGGCGACCGTCAGCGAGCCGGCCGTCGCCGGGACAGCGGTCGCCGGGGCGGCAGCCACCGGAGCCGCGAGCGGCGAGGCCCCCGCGACAGGAGCCGCCGGCGCCGAAGGGGCCCCCGGGGGCGGACCGGCCCGAGGCCGGTAGGGGCTGTCTTCACGCTCCCGCCTGCCCGGCCCGGACCGCCCCCGGGCGCCGGTCAGCCGAGGAAGGAGAGCCGGACCGTCCGCCGTGGGTTGTCGCCGTTGGTGTCGACGAGGACGACCGACTGCCAGACGCCCAGCGCGAGCCGCCCGCCGATCACCGGCAGGGTGGCGTGCGGGGCGACCAGGCCGGGGACGACGTGGTCGCGGCCATGGCCCGCGCTGCCGTGCCGGTGCTGCCAGCGGTCGTCGGCGGGCAGCAGGTCGCGCAGGCTCGCGAGCAGGTCGGCGTCGCTGCCGGAGCCGGTCTCCAGAACGGCGATCCCGGCCGTCGCGTGCGGGACGAAGACGTTGAGCAGGCCGTCCCGGCCGGGGGCGTGCCCGTCGAGGAACCGGGCGCAGCGGTCGGTGATGTCGAGTGCGACCTCGCGGCTGCCGGTGGTGATCTCGAAGGTCTCGGTCCGGAAGGACGGGGAGTGGGGGGTGGTGTGCTTGTGGTCCGCCATGGCGCCATCCTCACCCACGTCCGGGGGCGGTCCGACCAGCCTCGCCGACTTCCCGTGCCGGTGGGGCAAGTCGGCGTACGCTGAGAGGTTCAGACCAATTCGGGCGCCACGGGAGGGCCCGGTTCCGGGCATGCCGAAGGCCCGACGGTCATGGGAATCCGTCGGGCCGGTGCGGATGCGCACGGGAGGGGCGGCGGTGCACCCCGGGGCCGGCCGACCTGTCAGCCGCGCCCGCGCCCGCCGAAGAGACCGCGGCGCAGCCGGCGCAGTGGCGCCAGCAGCCTGACCCGGGCGTGGCGGCGCGGCGGCGCGGTCGGGGCGCCGACACCGCGCGGCGTCAGCTCCCTTATCAACCCGAGCGCCTCGGCGGTGTCCACCGCCGGGAGTGCGGGCGCGCCGAGCACAGCCAGGTGCCGGTCGATCCGGCGGCCGGTGGTACCGACGCCGCACTGGATCGCCGGCACGCGGGGCCGAGTCCGCACTTGCATGTGTTCCATCTGATTTCCCACCCCTACGAGGCGCCAGGGCCGTGAGGCGAAGACTATCCGCGACAGACGGTCTTCGCGCAACCGTCCCGGTGTTCTGCCACCGTACCGTGCGGCGTCAACTGACACCGCACCAGGGGCGGCCCGGGCGGTCACGACTAGGCATCAATGATGGTGCACGACCGGCGGTTCGTCAGCGGGTTCGCCGGAGCACGCACCCGGCGCCCGCCGGCGAGGGTGCACGCCGGGCGCACTCCACCACCCGCCCCCACTCTCCGCACCCACCCGAATACCGTCCGGCACGGCGGCCCCACCCCCACACAGTAGGACTATCCGTTTAGGAAGTGAACACAGGCGAGGGATTGACGCGAGCGGCGTCTCCAAGCAATATCTATATCGGCTCCAAATGACGGCCGAACCTGTCGCGCGGGCGCGAGCCGCGCCCGCCACCGTGTTCGACTGATGAAGATTCCGGCTCCCCCGTGCCTACTGCCAGGCCGCCTCGACGCTGCGGCGGCCAGGCTCGGGCGGTGCCCGGACCGGCGGCCGGCCGTAGAGGGTCGGCCGGGCCGCCACCAGGCTGCCGGTGCCACCCCGTACGGGGCCCGGCACCGGCGGTCCCTGTGTCGCGGACCTGCGCGTTCCGCCCTTGTGCCGCCTCGGTAGACTCGGCCAGCGTGCCAGTCCTCCTCAGCATCGTGCTCCCGGTCCACGGGGTGGAGCGCTTCCTGCCGCGCTGCCTCGACTCCCTCCTGGCGGACACCCCCTCCACCGAGTCCCGCTTCGAGGTGATCGCGGTCGACGACCGCTCCCCCGACCGCTGCGGCGCGATCCTGGACGAGTACGCGGCCCGCGATCCGCGCCTGCGCGTCCTCCACCTCGCCGAGAACCAGGGCCTCGGCGGCGCCCGGACCGCCGCCCTCCCCGAGACCCGGGGCACCTACGTCTGGTTCGTCGACAGCGACGACTGGGTGCCCGAGGGGACGGTGACCGCCCTGCTCGACGAGCTCACCGCGGAGACCGGGCGCGCCGAGCGCGGCGAGGCGCCCGTCGACGTGCTGCTGACCGACTTCACCCACGTCTACCCCGACGGCGGCACCGAGCCCAACCCCTGGCAGCACGTGCTGACCGGCTCCCCGCTGGTCGCGGGGTGCACGCTGGCCGAGCACCCCGCGCTGTTCAGGACCGTGATGTCGGTCTGGAACAAGGTGTTCCGCCGGGAGTTCCTGCTCGGCCTCAGCGTCTCCTTCGGCCGCGGCTACTACGAGGACATCTCCGTCACCTACCCCGCACTGCTCGCCGCCGAGCGGCTGCGCCACCTCGACCGCCCCTGCTACTTCTACCGGCGCGGCCGGGCCGGGGCGATCACCAGCACCGCCTCCGCCAAGCACGCCGACGCCTTCGCCCAGTACGACGCGATCTTCGCGTTCCTGGACCGGCCCGACCGCCCCGGCCGGCCCGTCCCGGAGGCGCTGCGCACCCTGGTCTTCGAGCGGACCGTGCAGCAGGCGCTCACCGTCTACGACACCCCGGGGCTGGTACCGGTCGGGCTGCGGCCCGAGTTCTTCCGCCGGATCGCCGAGCACTTCGCCCGGCACCGTCCGGCGGGCTACCGCTTCCCCGGGGGCGTGCGGGGGGTGCAGTACCGGCTCGCGGCTCGCGGTGCCCGGCGCGCGTACGCGGAACTGCGCCGTACCGGACGGCTGCCGCGCGAACTCAAGCGCGGGGCCCGGGCGGTGGCGCCGGCCCTGAAGAAGGGGGTGCGCGGCAGCGCCCGGTTCACCGCGTACAACGCCTTCCGCCGGATGCCGCTCAACCCCCGTCTCGCGGTGTACGCCGCGTACTGGCACCGGGGTTACGCGTGCAGCCCGGCCGCGATCTACGAGAAGGCGAAGGAGCTGGCACCGGAGATCCGCGGGGTCTGGGTGGTGGAGAACCGCGCCCAGGCGGCGACGCTGCCGGACGGCGTGCCGTACGTCATCGTCAACACCCCGGCCTACCTGAAGACGATGGCCACGGCCAAGTACTTCGTGAACAACGTCAACTTCCCGCGCACGATGGCGAAGCGCCCCGGCACGGTGCACGTCCAGACCCAGCACGGCACACCGCTCAAGGCGATGGGCATGGACCTGAGGGACCACCCAGTGGCCGCCGACGGCATGGACTTCGACCGGCTCCAGGAGGCCGTCGACCGCTGGGACTTCCTGGTCTCCTCCAACCCGCACACCAGCGAGCACTTCGCCCGCGCCTTCCCCGGCCGCTACGAGATGCTGGACACCGGCTACCCGCGCAACGACCGGCTGGCCATCGCGACGCCGGAGGCGACCGCGGCGATGCGCGAGCGGTTCGGGCTGGCGCCCGGGAGCACCGCCGTGCTGTACGCGCCCACCCACCGGGAGGCGCGCGGCGGGTACGTGCCGCTGCTGGACGTGCGGGAGCTGGCCCGGCAGCTGGGACCGGAGTTCACGCTGCTGGTGCGCACCCACTACTTCCACACCGGCGGCACGGGCGACCTGACGGAGCAGGAGGGCGCGGCGCGGATCCTGGACGTGTCGGCGCACCCGACCGTGGAGGACCTCTACCTGGCCGCGGACGTGCTGGTCACCGACTACTCGTCGATGATGTTCGACTACGCCGTGCTGGACCAGCCGATCGTGATCTTCGCGCCGGACTGGGAGGAGTACAAGCGGGACCGGGGCGTCTACTTCGACCTGTTCGAGCAGCCGCCGGGCGCGCTGACGACGGATCCGCAGGGGCTGGTGGCGGCGCTGCTGGCCGGGGACCCGGAGCCGGCGGCGCGGGCGGAGTTCCGCAAGCGGTTCTGCCCGTGGGACGACGGCGGGGCGGCGGAGCGGGTGGTCCGCCGGGTGTTCCCGACCACCGGCTGAGCGCACGCGGCGACGGGGCCCCGGGGCGTTCCCCGGGGCCCCGTTCGCAACCGTCCGGATCCGTTTCGGACTCGTCCGGACCCGTTTCGGAACCTCCTCGGCACCGTCCGGAACCCTCCGGCCCCGTCCGGGGCCGCGTCAGCCCTGGCGCGCGGCCAGGAACTCGTCGAAGGTCAGCTCGCCGTCGTGGTTGGTGTCCATCGTGTTGATGACGGCCTCGGCCACGGCGATCGAGGTGGTCAGGTCGCCGAGCTCGCGCGCGACCAGCGCGTACTCGGTGGCGGTGATCCGGCCGTCGCCGTTCACGTCGTACTTGTCGAACGCCGCGCGGATGTCGTCGACGTCTGCCATCGGTCCCTCCCTGGGGTGATCAGCTGTTGATGTGTATTTCCGACGGCCGTACCCTACCCGGCCGTGGTGAGCGCCACGGCCGCCGGGAGTGGACGGCCGCCGGGGTGGGTGTCGTAGTCTGCGGTTCTGATCCCGGCCCGGCCGGGCCGGCGCACGCCGCTCGTTGCAACCCCAGGCCCGGGCACCTCTCGGGCATGCTCGTCCAGGGAGGGACCATGCTCGATCTCGTCACCAGGCTGGTACTGAAACCGCTCGCCCGGGGGATCTGGCGGCCCACCATCGAGGGCATCGAGAACGTGCCGCGCAAGGGCGGCGTCATCCTGGCCAGCAATCACCTGTCGTTCATCGACAGTGTGGTGATCCCGCTCACCGCACCGCGCCGGGTGCACTTCCTGGCCAAGGCCGAGTACTTCACCGGCACCGGGCTCAAGGGCGCGCTGTCCCGCGGCTTCTTCCAGGGCATCGGCGCGGTGCCGGTCGAGCGCGGCACCTACCGCTCGGCGCAGGCCTCGCTGGAGCGGGCGCTGGAGATCCTGGAGGACGGCAAGGCCTTCGGCATCTACCCGGAGGGCACCCGCTCGCTGGACGGCCGGCTCTACCGCGGCAAGACCGGCGTGGCCTGGCTGGCGCTGACCGCCGGCGTCCCGGTGGTGCCGGTGGCGCTGGAGGGGCCGGAGGGGATCCTGCCGGTCGGCAAGCGGCTGCCGCGGCTCAAGAAGGTGACGGTCCGTTTCGGCGAGCCGCTGCGCTTCGACGAGCTGCACGGCCAGGCCCGTTCGCTCAAGGCCCGCCGCCAGGTCACCGACGAGGTGATGGCGGCGATCCAGCGGCTCTCCGGCCAGGAGGTCGTGGAGACGTACAACGAGGTCCCCAAGGCCGCCTGACCCCGAGCGGCGGCACCCGAGCGGCGGCACCCGAGCGACGCCAAGCGGTCGGCGCCAAGCGGTCGGCGCCGATCGCACGGCGGCCATCCGGCGGCGGCAACCGGGCGGCGGGAGCGGCGCAGCGTCCGTCCGCCCGGGTCAGGGCGCGACGGCCACGGCCGGGGACTCCCGGCGCAGCAGCGCGGCGTAGCGGCCATCCGCCGCCAGCAGCTCCTCGTGGGTGCCGAGTTCGGCGACCTCGCCGTGGTCCAGGACGGCGATCTGGTCGGCCGCGCGCACGGTGGAGAGCCGGTGCGCGATGGTGATGGTGGTGCGTCCGACCGCGAGGGTGTCGATGGCCTCCTGGACGGCGCGTTCGGTGCTGTTGTCCAGCGCGCTGGTGGCCTCGTCGAGGATCAGCACCGGCGGGTTGCGCAGGATGGTGCGGGCGAGCGCGAGGCGCTGCTTCTCCCCTCCCGAGAAGCGGTAGCCGCGCTCGCCGACCAGGGTGTCGTAGCCGTCCGGCAGGGCGGCGACGGTCTCGTGGATCCGCGCGGCCCGGGCGGCGGCGACGAGTTCGGCGTCGGTGGCGTCCGGCTTGGCGAAGCGCAGGTTGTCGGCGACGGAGGCGTGGAAGAGGTAGGTCTCCTGGGAGACCACGCCCACCGCACGGGCGAGCGTGTCGAAGGACAGCGCGCGGACGTCGACGCCGTCGAGGGTGACCCGGCCGCCGGTGACGTCGTAGAGCCGGGGCACCAGGTAGCTGAGCGTGGTCTTCCCCGAGCCGGTCCCGCCGACCACCGCGAGCGAGCCGCCGGCCGGGATCCGCAGGTCCACCCCGGCCAGGGTGGGCCGCTCCTGCTCCGGGTCGTAGCGGAAGTCGACGCCCTCGAAGCGGACCTCGCCGCGGACGGTGTCCAGGGTGACGGGGTGCTCGGGCTCGTCGATCTCCACGGTCAGGTCGAGGTACTCGAAGATCCGCTGGAAGAGCGCGAGCGAGGTCTGCACCTGGACGCCGGTGGCGAGCAGGCTGACGGTCGGGCGGAACAGGCCCTGCTGGAGCGAGACGAAGGCGACCAGGGTGCCGACCGAGACGATCGGGGCGCCGCCGGCCGCCGTCATGCCGGCCGCCCAGTAGATCACCGCGGGCATCGCGGCCATCACGATCTGGATGGTGTTCATCCGCCAGCGGCCGGCCATCGAGGCGCGCACCTCCAGCTCGGCCAGCCGGTCGGACTGGCCGGTGAACTCGCGCGACAGCGAGTCGGAGCGGCCCATGGTGCGGCCGAGCAGGATGCCGCTGACCGAGAGCGACTCCTGGACCGCCGAGCTCATCGCGGCGAGCTGCTTCTGCCGCTCACCGGTGATCTTCTTGCGTTCGTTGCCGACCCGGCGGCTGATCCAGACGAACAGCGGCAGGAGCAGCAGCGAGACCACCGTCAGCCGCCAGTCCAGCGCCACCATGGCGACCACCGAGGCGATCACGGCGGTGAAGTTGGAGACCAGGGAGGTGGCGGTGGAGGTCACCGTGGACTGCATGCCGCCGATGTCGTTGGCGATCCGGGACTGCACCTCGCCGGTGCGGGTGCGGGTGAAGAACGCCAGCGACATCCGCTGGAGGTGGCCGTAGACGGCGGTGCGCAGGTCGTGCATGACCCGCTGGCCGACGGTGGTGGAGATCAGCGTCTGCAGCACGCTGAAGATGCTGTTGACCACGGCGGCGGCGACCATGCCCAGCACCAGGGCGGTCAGCAGCCCGGTGCGGCCCTGCGGGATGGCGGTGTCCAGGACGGCGCGCAGCAGGAAGGGCGTGGTCACCGAGACCACGGCGGAGGCGGCGACCAGCAGGCCGACGACGGCCAGGCGGCCGGCGTAGGGGCGGAAGAGCGCGAGGATGCGGCGCCACTGGGTCGGCGGGCGCGGGTCGTCCTCGGCGCGGTCGGGCGGGGTCCACTGGATGCCTTCGGGGCGCACGGGCGGCAGCCTCCCTCGGACGGCCGAACGGGCGCGGCGCCCGGGGGCGCGCGCCGACGGCGGGGTGGGCGGTCGGGCGGCCGCCAGCATAACGAGAAAGGCTCATAGTTAGCAAAGCTAATAGTGAGATGCCCTCTGCGTTGCCTGGTCCGGACGCCCGCCCGCCCCACGCAACGCCAGCCGCGCAACGCCGCCGCCCGCACAAGACCGCGCACCCGCCGCGCACCCGCCGCGCCGTGGCCGGTACGGCGGGTGCGTGCCCCGGGCGGGTCAGTTGGTGCGATAGGTGCGCGCCGCCTTGGAGGAGACGCCGCCGAGCTTCCCGGACGGCAGCGCCCGGGCGATCGCCACCGCCAGCTTGTAGCGCTTGCTCGGCACCGAGACCGAACGGCCCCGGGCCAGGTCGCGCATCGCCTCGTCCACCACGCGCTCGGCCGACAGCCAGCCCCAGGCCGGGATGTTGTCCGTCCCCATGCCGGCCCGCTGGTGGAACTCGGTACGGGTGAAGCCCGGGCAGAGCGCCATCATCCGCACCCCGGTGCCTCCGAGGTCGCGCATCACGCCCTGGGTGAAGCTCACCACCCAGGCCTTGCTCGCGCCGTAGGTGCCGCGCGGCAGGAACGCCGCCACCGAGGCCACGTTGACGATCGCGCCGCGCCCGCGCTCGCGCATCCCCGGCAGGGCGGCCGTGGTCAGCCGCAGCACCGCCTCGATGTGCACCTTCAGCATGTCCAGCTCGTCCTGCAGCGGCACGGTGGAGAACGCGCCCCGGTTGCCGAAGCCGGCGTTGTTCACCAGCAGGTCCACCGGCCGGTCGGCCTCCGACAGCCGGGCCTCGACGTCCGCGATGCCCTCGTCGGTGGCGAGGTCGGCGCCGAGCACCTCCACCGCCACGCCGAACCTCCCCCGCAGCTCCTCGGCGGAACGTTCCAGCCGCTCGGTGTCCCGGGCCACCAGGACGAGCCGGTAGCCGCTCCGCGCGAGCCGGCGGGCGAACGCGGCTCCGATGCCGGCGGTCGCGCCGGTGATCAAGGCAGTGGTCATGCAGCGACCGTACCTACTCCCGAGTACCCGCGACACCCCGTGGCGCGGCTGCACCCCGGGGTAGTGGCGCTTCGTGACGGCGGTGACGGAGCGTACAGGGGTGGCGCCGTTCGGTTCGTGCTCGTATCGTCGGTCGAGGGGGCACCGCCGGACCAGGCGGTGGAACTTCGATGAGGAGGCACGCAGATGCTTGCTCAGACCACCCGTACCACGCGGGCTCCGCTCGCCACCCAGGCCGAGATCGACACCCTCGGTACGTTGATCACGGAGGACGAGGCGGCCGTCAGCGACGCGCCCACGTACCAGCCCGAAGCCGCAGGCCTGCTCCTGCTGCTCGGACTCCTCCTGCTCTCGCCGCAGAAGCAGCCCAAGGAGAAGACCCGGTAGACCCCTGGATCCGGTCGACCCGGTCGAGACCTCGGCCGGGCCACCGACCGGGCCCGAAGGTCCTGAGCACGCTCCAGACAGGAGAATCCCACTCCATGCCGTTCGCCGACACCACACTCCGCGACGAGTACGCGGCGGCCGTCGAGCGAGTGGCGGGCCGGGTCCTCGACGCCCTCCGGGGCGCCGGGGACCCGGCCGCGCCCACCCGCCGGTCCGCACCGGACGCCGCCGCCCGGCTCGCCCACGCGACGCCCGAGGGCCCCCTCCCCGCCGAAGGCCCCCTCTCCCGAGCCGAGTTGGCCGCGGTGCGAGTCCTGGGGCCCGACCTCTTCGCCGCCCAGCTGCTCGCCGGCCAGCGCCTCGACGGACCGACCGCCGACGCCGCGACCGAGGCCCTCGGCACCTTCCCGATGAGCGCGGCCTCCCCCGCCCCCGGCGCCGCGACCACCACCGCCGCCGCCTCCGCCGCGAGCCCGGCCGCAACGGGCGCCGCGCTCGCCAACGCCTGGCGGGACCGGGCCACCGCGCAGCTCGTCGCGCTGGCGGGCCGCCCCGTCCCGGCACTGGGCCCCGACCCGGTCCGCCCCCAGGAGCCCACCCCGCGCGACTGGCCGCGGTGGTCCGTGGACATGGCCCGGCTCTCCGCCCTCGCCCTCCCCCGACTCGACGGCCCCGTGCACGAACTGGCCCGCCGCCACTCGCTGACGCTGGCACGCGGCGTCACCCGCTCCATGCTCCGCCGCGACTACCGCACCGCCGCCCGGCTCGCCCGCTGGCTGGCCTGGAACGAGGCGGACGGCGGCCCGGCGCACCTGGACCTCGGACCCGTCCTGGACCGGATCCGCGCGGTCGGCGACGGCAGCACCCGGATGTGGCTCGAACTCGCCATCACCGAACAGCTGTCGAGCGCCGGCGAACCCTCCGGCGGGCGCACTGGCGGGAATCCCGACGGGCATTCCGGCGACTCATCGGACGGAGCGGCAGCATGACGGACAGTCAGATCATCGCCATCGCCCAGCAGGTCGGATCGAAGTCGCTGCGCTGGCTGCACGCCTACTACGAGAGCGGCCTCGGCGGCTTCCAGGAGGACGTCACCACCGACCTCGCCAACCCCAACGAGATCTACAAGCCCCTCGGTGAAGTCGCCCTGGCCACCGGCCTGCTGCTGCGCGAGGGGGTCGCCGGCGCCGACGACACGCGGATCGCCCGCCAGGTCATCGACCTCGCCTGGGCCGAACTGCGCGAGGGGGACCTGCTGTACGACCGGCAGCTGCGCTACCCGCTGATGACCGACCCGCTGGAGGTCTACGTCCACTTCGCGCGGGCCGGCTTCCGCCACCCGGCCCTGGAGGACCAGCTGGCGACGCTGAACCGGCTGCACTCCGTCCGGGCCGCCGAGCAGCTCCCCAGCCGCCGTCTGGCCTCGGCCAACGCCCGGCGCGTGATCGGCCTGGACCAGCTGGAGGACTGGAACGAACTGGCCGCCGCCACCTGGCTGGGCGCCACGCCCGAGCCGTGGATCATCGACTGGCTCACCGCGTACTACGTCACGCACTCCGTCTTCCACCTCACCGACTGGGGCGCCCGCCCCGAGTGCCTGCCCGCGCACATCCGCGACTACCTGCGCGACTGGCTGCCGGCCTGGCTCGACGTCTGGCAGGAGGTCGGCCACTGGGACCTCGTGGGCGAACTGCTCATCGTCGCCGCCTGCATCGGCGAGCTCGACCAGGGCACGACGGGCTGGGCCGCGCTGGCCGCCGCCCAACTGCCCGACGGGCTCCTGCCCAAGGACGCCAACACGGCGACGGAGGGGGACCCGGCCCAGCTGCTCACCGACCACGGGCACACCGCCGTGGTCGCCGTGGTCGCCGCCACCACCACCCTGGCCCGCGCTCTCGGCGGCACGACCGGGGCCTCGGCGGGCGCGCCGGCGGTGGCGGTCGGGGCGCCGCCGGAGCACTAGGTGGACTCCCTCGGCGACGCTTCGAAGGACGACGACCCTTGGGGTGAACCGGAGTTGACTGAACTCGTCCGCGCCGCCGGACCGGGCGCCAGCGCCGTGACGCTCGCCGTGGCACAGGGCGAGCGTCAGGCGGTGCGGTGCGCCGGACGGGTGGACCACGACGCCGGCGAGCCCTGCACGCCCGACACCGTCTTCGAACTGGGCTCCATCACCAAGACGTTCACCGCCCTGCTGCTCGCCGAACTGGCCGCGGGAGGCGAGCTCGCCCTCGACGACCCGGTGGAGCGGCACCTCCCGGCCGACTGGCGGCCCGCCGACGTCCAGCGCGGCGGGCCGATCCGGCTGCTCCACCTGGCCACCCACACCTCCGGCCTGCCGAGGCTGCCGCCGGGACTGATGACCAGCGCCGTCGCGGCCTGGAGCAGCAATCCGTACGCCGCGTACGGCGACCGGCAGCTTCGGGCGGGCCTCGCCCGGACCACCGTGCGGCACCGGCCGGGCGAACGGTTCGGCTACTCCAACTTCGGGGTCGGGCTGCTCGGGCGGCTGCTCACCGAGGCGGGCCGCGGCGCGGGCTACGCGGAACTGCTCGCCGACCGGGTCTGCCGCCCGCTCGGGCTGCGGGCCACCACCTGCTCGCCCGACTCGCCGCACCGGGCGATCGGCCACCGGCACGGGCATCCGCTGCCGCCGTGGCGCATCCCCGGCCTCCCGGGCGCGGGCGCCGTCCGGGCCAGCGGCGCCGACCTGCTGCGGTACCTGCGCGCGCACCTGCGGCCGGGCGAGGGCGGGCCGGCGGGCGGGGGCACGTTGGGGGAGGCCCTTCGGGAGGTGCAGCGGCCGCGGCTGAGACTGCCGCGGTCGGGCGACCGGCTCTGCCTGGCCTGGAACCTCCGGCGCACCCGGGACGGCCGGGACCTCCTCTTCCACTCCGGCGGCACCCGCGGCTGCACCACGCTCATCGCGTTCTGCCCGCAGACCGCCACCGCCGTCGCCGCCCTCTGCAACGCCGGCCCGAGCCGGCGGGACAACTTCGCGCAGGCGGCCTACGACGTCTTCAAGCAGTTCGCCCGGGCGGCGGACGCGGCGTGAAAGCGGGGCGACTGACAGATGACAGCTGACAGCTATTGAAATCCGTCAGCTGTCATCTGTTAGCTGATATCTGTCAGCTGTCAGTTGTCAGCCGCCGCTCGTCAGCTCCGCCCGTCACCGCCGCTCGGAGCGGGCGGCGGTGTCGGCGGCACCGCCGGCGCCGACCGCGCGCAGGCGGGTGGCGGCGGTGGCGGCGAGCTGGGGCGCGAGGCGGGCCACGTCGCGGGAACCGACCACCGCGATCAGCGACGGCAGGACCCAGCGGACCGGCTGCATGCCGCGCAGCCAGGCCTGGGCGTAGACGTGGGCGGAGCGCCGGGCGATCCCGGCGACCAGGCGGTCCACCGCCGGCTCCAGCGGGTACGTCTTGTTCGCCGGCCACGGCAGCCGCGAGCGCATCTGCTTGAGCACGGTGTCCTCGTCGGCCCCGCGCACCATGTCGGTGTCGGTCCAACTCAGGTAACCCACACCCACCTTGACACCCTCATGGGCGACCTCGGCGCGGATCGCGTGGGCGAAGGCCTCGACCCCGGACTTGCTCGCGCAGTACGCGCTCATCAGCGGTGCCGGGATGAGCGCGGCCAGCGAGGCGATCTGCAGCAGATAGCCACGACTCTCGGCGAGCACCGGGAGGAAGGCCCGGGCGGTCGCCACGCTGCCGAGCAGGTTGACCTCGATCACCCGGCTGAACGCCCGGTGGTCGTTCTGCAGCAGCGGGCCGCCGATCGCGATGCCCGCGTTGGCGACGACGGCGTCGATCCGGCCGTAGTGCTCCTTGATCCGCCCGGCGAGTTCGGTGAGCGCCTCGACGTCGGTGACGTCGGCCTCCCAGGCGGTGGCGTCCGGGCCGCACTGGGCGGCCACGGCCTTGAGCTCCTCCGGCTCCAGGCCGAGCAGCGCGACCTTGGCGCCGCGACGGGCGAGGGCGCGGGCCAGCGAGGCGCCGACGCCACGCGCGGCTCCGGTGACGACGACGACCTGGGCGGAGAGCGGCGGGGTGGCGGTCATGCGACGGCGGTCCTCTCGGGGTCGGTATCGGTCGTGGCGTCGACGGCGGCAAGGGCGTCCGTGGCGTCGGCCGTGGCCGTTGCGGGCACGTCGGCACGGACGCCCGGCAGGTGAGCGGTCGCCATCCGGTCGATCTCGGCGGCGATCTCGGCCGGCCGCTCGATCGGCGCCATGTGGCCGACCCCGGGCAGCAGAAGCAGCCCCTGCGGGTCCGCCAGCGCGGCGACCATCCGCTGCGCGTGCACCGGCGGCGTGAGCCGGTCCTCGGCGCCGACCACGACGGACGTCGGCGCGGCGAGTCGGGCCAGCCCCGCGCGGACGTCCAACCGGTCCAATACCTGAGCCCAGTTGGCCCGCACGCCGGTCGGACAGGCGCGCACGATCCGGACCGCCGCCTCGACATGGGCGGCGGGCGCGCCCCTCCCCACGATCCCGTACCCGAGCGCGGCCCGGGCGACCGGACCGACCGGACCGAGCGGCAGCCGGGAGCGCAGGATCCGCCGGTGCAGGAAGCGCCGCACCCCCGGGGAACGCACCGCCCCCGGGACCACGCGCAACTCCTCGACCAGGTCGGACGGTCCGGTGGAGACCAGAACGGCCGCCGCCGTGCGCTCGGCGACCTCGGGCCGGGCGGCGCCCGCCATGACGGTCATGCCGCCCATGCTGTGCCCAACCAGCACGGCCCGCTCGCCCTGCGGGACGACCTGGGTGAGCACCGCCGCGAGGTCCTCGGCCAGTGCGCGGGTGGAGTAGCGCACCCGGCTCGGCGGGATCTCGCTGAGCCCGTGACCGCGCTGGTCGTAGGCCACCACCCGGTACCGGTCGGCGAGCCGGTGGATCACCGGCGCCCAGAACCGCGTCGAGCAGGTCCAGCCGTGCGCGAGCACGACCGTCGGGGCGCCGGGCTGTCCGTGGACCTCGACGTGCAGCCTGGTCCCGTCGGCCGAAAGGACGGCCAACTCCTCCGCGGGCACGGGATGCAGGAAGTCGGCGGGAATCGGCGGGCGACTCATACCAGGACCTCCCCGGCCTCGGCGGCGATCCCGGGCGGGCCCGGGCGGCGTTCCTGACGAAGGGTCAATTCATATTCGGCGAGGTCGACCTTCCGGGTGGCACGGCGGAACGAGGTGGTCGACCCCGGCCAGAGCACGGTGTTCTTACCGCTCTTGTCCAGGTACCAGCTGCGACAGCCGCCGGTGGTCCAGACGGTACGGCCCATCCGGTGCTGGAGTTCGAGGTTCCACCGGCGCTGCGCCCGGGCGGTGGGCTGCATCGCGGCCGCACCGATCCGGCCGAGCGTGGTCAACGCGTCGATCATGTAGTTGAGTTGGGACTCGATCATCAGGATCATCGAGCTGTTGCCGAGGCCGGTGTTGGGGCCGATGACGAAGAAGAAGTTCGGGAAGCCGTGCACGGTGGAGCCGCGCAGCGCCTCCATGCCGTCCTTCCACTCCTCGGCGAAGCTGGTGCCGTTGGCTCCGAACACCCTGGAGCCCAGAGGCATGTCGGTGACGTGGAAGCCGGTCCCGAAGACGATCGCGTCCGCCTCGTGCTCGCTTCCGTCGGCGGCGACCAGGGTCGAGCCGCGCACCTCGCGCAGGCCGCCGGACACCACCTCGGTGTTGGCCGCGGCGAGCGCCGGGTAGTAGGTGTTGCTGAGCAGGATGCGCTTGCAGCCGATCCGGTAGTCGGGGGTGAGCCGGGCGCGCAGGGCCGGGTCGGCGACGCCGTCCGCGATGTGCCGCTCGGCGAGTCGCTGGACCAGTTTGAGCAGGCCGGGCCGCCGGACGAAGGCGTCCACCTGAAGCTCGCGCAGCGCGAACAGCGCGCCGCGGCGCACCTTGGTGGTGAACGGGAGCCGGCCGTGCAGCCACTTCTCCAGTTCGGTGATGGTCCGGTCACGGCGCGGCAGGACCCAGGCCGGGGTGCGCTGGAAGACCGTCAGCTTCCCCACCCGCGGCTGGATCGCCGGGATGATCTGGGCGGCGGAGGCCCCGGTGCCGACCATCGCGACGCGCTTGCCGGCGAGGTCGAGGTCGTGGTCCCAGCGGGAGGAGTGGAACACCGCTCCGGGGAAGGAGTCCAGACCGGGCAGGTCGGGGATCTGCGGGTCGGCAAGTGGTCCGGCGGCGGCGACGATCGCGTCCGCCGTCCAGCGGCCGGCCGTGGTGGTGATCCGCCAGCGGGTCCGCTCGACGTCCCAACGGGCTTCGACGACCTCGGCGTTGAGCCGCAAGTGGGGGCGGATGCCGAAGACGTCAGCGACCTTCTCCAGGTAGGCGCGGATGTCCGGCTGGCCGGAGAAGCTGCGCGGCCAGTCCGGATTGGGGGCGAAGGAGAAGGAGTAGAGGTGGGAGGGGACGTCGCAGGCGCAGCCGGGGTAGCTGTTGTCCCGCCAGGTACCGCCGACCGAGTCGGCGCGCTCCAGGACGACGAAGTCGGTGATGCCGGCACGGCGCAGCCGGACGCTCGCGCCGAGGCCGCCGAAGCCGGAGCCGATGACGGCCACCCGGACGTGCGGGACGGGCTGTTCGTCGACGGGCTGTTCGCCGGTGGGCCGCTCCTCGGCGACCTTCTCCGTGACGGACTGCTCCTCGCCGGATGCGGCCCGGCCGGGCACGGTCGCGGCGGCGTCAGCGGCGGCGTCAGCGGCGGCGTCGGGGTCCGCTTCGGACGCGCGGGGGCGGGGGCGCTTGCTGCTGGATGCCATGCGGCGTCCTCCTGGAGGGTGGGGGCCGTGGGGCGCGTGTCACCGCTGCTCGGCGGGGCGCGGGTCACGCCAACCGCGCCAGCAATCACTGGCACGATTGGCAGGTTAGCCCTTGTTGACACTTGATGGAAGAAGCCCGACGGACCCGACCGGACGATCGCCGGTCCTATGCTGAGCGCCGTGGACAAGGTCGAAGCTGCTACCGAGGACGGACACCGCGAGTTCCGGGTGGAGGAACTGGCCCGGGCGGCCGGGATCACCACCCGCACCCTGCGCTTCTACCGCGAACGGAAGCTGCTCCAGCCGCCCCGCAAGGAAGGACGGATCGCCTGGTACGGCGAGGGCCACCTGGCCCGGCTGCGGATGATCGCCGAACTGCTGGAACGCGGCCACACCCTCGGCGGCATCGCCGAACTCATCGGCGCCGGCGAGAGCGGGCGGGACGTCGCCGAGCTGATCGGACTGGAGGCGGCGATCGTCGCGCCGTGGTCCGACGAGACGCCGGTCCACCTCGGCTGGGACGAGCTGAAGGCGGCCCTCGGCGACCAGCTCACCGAGGAGAACACCGCCGAGTCCGTCGCCCAGGGCTTCGTCACGATCGAGGAGGACGGGGTCACCCACGTCAGCCGGCGACTGATGGACGCCACCACGGCGCTGGTCGCGGAGGGCGTGCCGCTCTCGGTGGTGCTGGAGGCCAGTCGGCAGACCCAGGAGCACGTGACGGCGATCGCCGAGGTCTTCACCTCCCTGGTGCGCGAGCACCTGCTCGGCGCACTGGCCGCCGACACCCCGCTGCCGCCCGGCGAGGCCGCCCGGCTGACCGAGCAGGTCCTGCGGATCCGACCCCTCGCACGGACGGTCACCGACGCCCAGTTCACCCTGGCGATGGACCGCCGCGTGCACGCCGAGTACGACGAGGTGCTTCGCCAGCGCATGGAGCACCGGGAAGACGACTGACAGCTGACAGATGACAGCTGATGAAATCTGTCATCTGCTATCTGTCAGCTGTCAGTTGTCAGCCCCCACGGCCGCCCGCAGGCGTAGCGATCCGCGGCACGGGCAGGGATGGGACGCCTCGCCGTCTGCCACCGGAACGGAGTCGCCCGATGCCCGATGCCGCCGACCGCCCCCTGCCCGCTCTTCCGACCCGCCGCCGGCTGCTCGCCCTGACCGCCGGGCTGGCCTCCGGGCTCGCGCTCACCGCCTGCGGCTCCGCCGGCCCGGCGAAGGCGGGCGGATCGAACGCCCCGGACGGCCGCGTCGTACGGCACGCGCGCGGCGAGAGCACCGTCCCGACACGGGCCGGCCGGGTCGTCGTCCTGGACACCGACGCCCTGGACTCCGCCGTCACCCTGGGCATCACCCCGGTCGGCGCCACCACCGTCGCCGCCGGCGCGCCGCTCTCCGCCTACCTCCCCGCCGAGCGCCTCGCCGGGATCAAGACCGTCGGCACCATCGGCTCGCCCGACCTGGAGGCCGTCGCCGCCCTCCGTCCGGACGTCATCATCAGCAACCAGGTCCGCGACGACAAGCGCTACGACGAGCTCTCCAAGATCGCGCCGACCGTGCTGAGCAGGACCACCGGCCCCGCCTGGAAGGAGAACGTCCGGCTGCACGCCGAGGCCCTCGGCCGTCAGACCGAGGCAGCGTCCGCCGAACAGGCGTACCGGGCGAAGCTCGCCGAGGTGGTCGCCGCGCTCGGCGGGCCGCAGAAGGCGGCGGCCCTCAAGGTCGAGGTGGCCCGCTTCCTGGCCGGCGCGCCCACCCGTCTGTACCTCAACGACACCTTTGTCGGCTCGATCCTCGCCGACCTCGGCGTCGGCCGCCCGGCCAACCAGGACAAGCCCGGTTTCTCGATCGAGATCAGCCCCGAGCAGGTCGACCAGGCCGCCGCCGACGTCATCTTCTACTCGGTCTACGGCGACGCAGCCAAGTCCGACCAGGCGAAGATCGTCGGCGGCACGCTGTGGAAGAGTCTCGACGCCGTCCGCAACGGCAAGGTCTTCCAGGTCGACGACAACCTCTGGATGCTCGGAATCGGTTACACCGGAGCCGGTCTGATCCTCGATCGGATCCGCCAAGACCTCGCCGCCTGACGTGACCGGACCTACCATCCGATCATGATCGAAGGAAAGAAAGTACGGCTGCGCGCCCTGCGCGCCGAGGACGCGAAGCACCAGCTCCGTTGGCGCAACAATCCCGAGGTGATCCGGCAGGCGGCGGCCGGGGACCCGAGATTCGGCCCGACCACCGCCGAGGCCCTGGCGGACCGGTTCGACCGGATCCTGCGGCTCGACCCGCGCGAGGCCTGCATGCTGACCGTCGAGGAGACGGCCGGCGGCCGTCCGATCGGTCTGGTCGACTACCGGGGCCTCGACCCGTACGAGGGCGTCGCCGAGGTCGGGATCGCCATCGGCGAACGGAAGTTCTGGGACCGCGGCTACGGCTCCGAGGCCCTCGGCCTGCTGGTGGACCACCTGTTCGGCGCCTTCCCGCTGCACCGGCTGGAGCTGGACACCTGGAGCGGCAACGCCCGCGCCGCCCGCGCCTTCACCCGCCTCGGCTTCCGCGAGGAGGGGCGCCGCAGGGCCGCCGTGCTGCTGGCCGGCGTCCGCTATGACCGGCTGCTGTTCGGCATGCTCCGCCAGGAGTGGGAGGAGCAGCGCGGCCTCACCGCACCCGACAGCCCTCACGACACCCCCGGCGGCCCCTTCATCGGACCGCCCGGCACCCCCGAAACACCCACAGCGCCGCCCGCAACACCCGACACGCCCGGCGCGCCCGACACGCCCGACACGCCCGACACGCCCCCGGCGAGTCGTAAGCGCAACGCCGAGAGCGCCTCCTCCCGGGCATCCGATGTCGGGTGGGGCTCCGTGAGCACCATCCTCGCCGTCGAATAGGCCTCGCCCGGCAGCCTGGGCGGCGTCCACGACGGGTCGGCGAACGTGTGCAGCCTCCCCTCGGTGAGCGCGAACCGGGGCAGTGCCACCCCGAACTCCGAGGCGAGCGCGGCCAGCAGGCCGTACTCGCCCTGGCGGCCGTGGGCGTGCGGACCGAAGTGACGGTCCGGGTCGAGAGCGGGCGGAACCTCCGTCGTTCCACGGCGCCCGATCTCCGGTCCGCGCACCGTGAACCCGTACCGCTCCGCGCCGCCGTCGGCCACGGACAGATGGAAGAATCCCGCCTCCGGCTCGACGAACACGGCGAGCGCGCGCCCGCCCGTCCGGCCGGAGGCGGTCACGGCGGGGGTCGCGACACGCGGCGCCACCGACCCCGCGAGCCCCACGGCCCCCGTCGCACCCAGCGCCACCGGCGACGTCCGCGCCTCGAAGGCGAAGCTCCACCCGGCCCCGCCGTCGCCGCCCGCATGGCCGACGAGGGCGGGCTGCGGGTCCTCGGAGGAGAAGACCGTCCGCTCCCGGAGCCGGTCCGTCCCGGCCTCCCAGCGGGTCGCGGGCGGGTCCAGCACCGCCCCGTCCCCGGCGAGGACGGCCGGTAGTTCCTCCGGGGCCACCCCCTCCACCAGCACGAAACGGTACGGCCGGGGCCGACCGGAACGCGGCTCCAGGGCGAGCCAGGCCAGTCCGTCGCCCACGGCTTCCGGCTCCGCCGCCGCCCGCTCCCCCACCTCCGCGTCGGGCAGGCCGCGCGGCGTGGCGAGCAGCTCCAGCCCGCGCTCCGTCGTGAGCAGCGGCCCGAGCAGCGGGTCCGCGAGCAGCCCGACGGGCGCAAGGTGGTCCGGCCCCACCGGTGCCCACCGCGGCAGCGCGGCGCGCAGCGTCCGCCAGGCGGCCTCCGTACCGCCCCAGCGCGCCTGCTCCCGTGCCCGTTCGACCGCCTCACCGAACGGACCGGCCGCGGTGTAGCGGTACTCGCGTTCGCGCACCTGCCGGAGCACCTCGTCGGCCGCGGCCCGCAGCTCGCCGCTGTCCACCCGCAGCGTGTACCCCCACGCCGCCGCGTCGCGCCCCCTCCGCGCGTGGTGGACCGCGAGCACCGGTATCACCTCGCCGAGGAAGGCGGGGTCGCGCGGCAGCTCGCCGAACGTCGGCTCGGAGCGGTGCCGGCCGAACCCGCGCAGCTGGTCGAGCATGCCGGCAGCCCGGGGCCGTCCGTACGCGACGGCTTCCGCCAACGCCTCCGCCGCCCGTTCGTACGCCCCCGTCAGAGCGTCCAGCCGGGCAGCCTCGACACGCGCGTCCTGCTCCCGGGTGGTGGCGTTGACGAACGACGCGGCGCACCGGTGGGCGGCCAGCCGGTGGAACTCCTGGTGCATGGCGACCATGAACGCCCGGAACGACGGGTACCGCTCCGGCGGCGCGGCCCGCCACGAGGCGTAGCAGTAGACCGCCCACTCCCCGTCGGCGTCGACGTCACCCGGGTCGAGCAGGACGAGCGTCGCGTCGGACTCGACGTCGAGCTGCAGGGCCCGCTGCCACAGGCCCTCCGTCTCTCCTTCGTCGAAGTACTCGCTGAGCCCACGGGCGTCCCGGTGCCACCGCGCGTCGCCGGCCCCGGCCAGCCGGTAGACGAATCCTCCCGCGTGGCGCCACCCGTCGCTCACCGCGAGGAACTCCCGGTACGACGGCGGCAGCACGCACCCCAGCTCCGCCTGCACCGCCGCGACCCGCTCGGCCGGCGCCGCGTCGAACCCCAGCCACCGCGCCCGCCACGCCTCCTCGTCGCCCTCCCGGAGCTCCCCCGGATCGGTGCACGCCCCGGCCCACTCCTCACTCCACCGGGCGAGGAAGGACCGCCAGTCGAATGTCTGTCCCGTCATGGCGGTGATCCTTGCACGCACCACTGACAATTCCTGTCCGTCCGTCAACTCCTCGATCGCGAACGGGCATCGATCGCGCGTCACGGCCCGGAACACCATGCGGCAGTCCCTATGCTGTGCGCCGAAGGGACCGGCACCGCACGCCCGTCCCGGCAGACCGAGGGGGGAACCTCGCACATGGAACAGGTCCTGGAACTCGCGCGGACGGCGGGACCGGCGGTGACCGGCATGCTGCTCGGCACGTCGTGGCGCCGGATCCGCGACGGGATCGTCGCGCTGTGGCAGCAGGTCGCGCCGGAGCAGGGCGAGGAGATCGGCGCCGCGCTCGACACGGCGCACGAGCTGCTCGTCGCCGCGCAGGCCCAGGGGGACGAGACCACCGCGACGCGCACCGGGCGCGAGTGGGAGCAGCGCTTCACCTGGCTGCTGCTCCAGAACCCCGAACTGGCGGACCGGCTGCGCGCCCTGCTGGCGGCCGACCGGTCGGCTCCGTCGGCGGGTACCGTCGTCAGCGGGCGGGCCCAGTACGGGCAGGCGAACGGTGACGGAAGCGTTTACAACGCACACGGCGACATCACGATCACCAGGTGAGCACGGGACACACCGGCCCGCCGATCGGCCCGCCGCCCGGCGGCCAGTGGGGGCACACGACGGGCAGCGGCGACTCCTTGAACGCCGGAAACAACATCAACATCATCCAGCCACCCCCACCACCGCCGCCGCGCCGCTCCCGGGGATGGATCGTCGTCGCCTGCCTCGCCCTGGTCTGCGCGGCGGTGGCGGGCGCGCTGCTCGACCGGAAGCTGACCGAGGGAGACGCCGTCAGCGCCGATACCCGGACCGCGGCGGCACCGCAGTCCTCCCCCGCGACACCGACGCCGCCGACAGTGCCGCCGGCAGCCACTACGCCGCCACCCGCGCCCGCCGAGCCCGGCTTCACGCTCGCGCCGACCACCACCGCCCCCGCACCCGCGCCCGTACCCGTGGCCACCACACCACCGCCACCGACCACGACGGCCCCGGCCAAGGACGCCGTCCGCTACAACGGACCGGTCCGCCTGTCCGGCTCGATCGACCTCGACGCGAACCCGCCACAGCTGACCGGCGACGACGTACCGGGCGTCCTCGGCGGCTTCGGCGTGCTCTATACGAGCTACACCAGCGGCCGGGGCGCCATGGCCTCGGGCCGCAGCGGTGTCTTCCCGAACTTCGGGCCGGGACTCGCCCCCTACAAGGACGACGCCACCCCGACCCGCAAGCGGTGCTCCGACCTCCTCCACTCCCAGGCGACGGACTCCCTGGTGATCGAGACGAACACCCGCTTCTGCGTCCGGACCGTCAACGGCCGCATCGGCCTGGTGACCGTCGAGGACTACGCCGCCGCCCCGTTCGGCAGCGGCGCCTTCAACGGCCACGCCCTCATCTGGGAGGGCGACGGCTGACGTTCCGTGGAGGAACGGAGCAGGAAGTCGGGCCCGCCGACTTCCTGCTCCGGGACTCGAAGAGTTGTGGGCACGGGGGCTGCGGCGTACGGGAAGGGGAACGGAGTGGGCAGGCGTGACTACGAGGACGATCCGGACGCGCCGGCGGCGAACAGTCTGGTGCCGGCGGCTTCGATGGTCGTCGTCGACGAGGCGACGGGCCGGGTGCTGTTGCAGCGACGGACGGACAACGGGATGTGGGCGCTGCCCGGGGGAACGATGGAGTTGGGCGAGTCGATCGGCGCGTGCGCGGTGCGGGAGACGTTCGAGGAGACCGGGATCGAGGTGGTCGTCACCGGGATCGTCGGCACCTACACCGATCCGCGCCACGTCATGGCGTACGACGACGGCGAGGTGCGGCAGGAGTTCTCGATCTGTCTGCTGGGGCGGCCGGTCGGGGGTGCGCTGCGGACCTCCGACGAGTCGTACGAGGTCGGCTGGTTCACGGCGGAGGAGAGCGACCGGCTGCCGATGGTGGCGAGTGTGCGCAAGCGGCTCACGGACTCGCGCGCCGGCGCGGGGCCGGTGGTCCGCTGAGGAGGCCGGCGGACGGGGCCGGCGGCGGGCCGGTCTCGACGGCCGGCGTGGGCCGGGTGAGACTGGTCCGGTGATCGAGATCCGTGTTCTGACGCCCGCCGATCCCGCCGACTGGCCGCTGTGGCGGGACGCGCGGTTGGCGTCGCTCGCCGAGGCCCCGTACGCGTTCAAGGTGCGGCTGGCGGACTGGCCGACGGGCGGCGAGGAGCAGTGGCGGGCCCGGTTCGCGCGGGCGGATGCCGTGCACGTGGTCGCGGTGGGTGCGGACGGGCAGCCGGTCGGGCTTGCCGGCGGGCTCCCCGGGCCGGACGACGGGCGGGACGGCGGGCGGGACGGCGGGGGCGGGGTGAGCGAGCTGCGGTCGGTGTGGGTCGGGCCGCGGGCGCGAGGTCGCGGGATCGGGGACGGACTGCTCGGCGCCGTCGAGGCGTGGGCGCGGCGCCGGGGCAGCACGTCGTTGCGGCTCGCCGTACTGCCGGGCAACGCGGCCGCCGTCGCGCTCTACCGGCGGCACGGGTTCGTCGACGCGGGCGGGGACGGGGCGAACGGGGCGGCGGAGCGGGTGATGCTGAAGCGGCTCACGGCGTGACCGGCCCGGCCGCCGCCCGCTGGTCGCGCCTGGTGGTCGCACGGAGCACCCCCGCGCAACACCTCCGTACGCAGCACCTCCGCGCGGTGCGAACTCATCGTCCTCCTGGACGGCTTGTCGCTCGAGCACCGGAACTCCCCCACCGTCCGCACGGGTTGAAGGGAGCCGGCCGACACCGTCCGTCCCGGACGACGTCGAACTACGCACCGCCGACCTCGACCGGTCGTACGGGAGCGACAGCCGGACGGTCGTCCGTCCGGCCCAGGAACAGCTGCTCCCCGCCTACGGCCGCCGCTTTCCCGGGGTCGACATCTGACCGGAAGCGTCCGATTCGCGGTCAACCAGGGGTAAAGTCAGCGGGCATGGTCGAATCGACGGTTCCGATCCTCCCCTGTCAGGCCCTCCCGCCAGTGCTCGAGTTCTACACCGCGCTCGGCTTCGAGGTGACCCTCCATCAGACGAGCCCCAACCCGTACGCCGTGGTCCAGCGCGGCGGCATCCAACTCCACTTCTTCGGCATGAAGCAGTACGACCCGGGCGCCTCGTACAGCACCTGCCTTGTCCGCACGGACGACGTGGACGCGCTGCACGCCGCGTTCCAGGAGGGCCTGCGCTCCGCCTACGGGCGGGTGCCGACCCGCGGCCTGCCCCGGATCGGCCCGGTCGGCGACACCTCGCACGGCGTACGGCAGTTCCTGGTGACCGACCCCGGCGGCAACTGCCTGCGGATCGGCCAGCCGATCCGCGTCGACCAGCGCCACCGGCCGTCCCCCGAGGAGCCGTTCGCGAAGGCGCTGCACCACGCGGCACTGTTCGCCGACTCGAAGGAGGACCCGGCCGCGGCCGCCCGGGTGCTGGACCGCGCGCTGGCCCTGCCGGACGGGCCGCCCGCGCCGGTGCTGCTGTTCCGCATCCTGGCCCTGCGCGCCGATCTGGCGCACCGCCTCGCGGACGGCGCGAGCGCCGAGGCGTTCACCCGGCGGGCCGAGCGGGTCGCGACCGAACTGACCGAGGAGGAGCGCGAGTCGGTCCGCGACGACCTCAAGCGGCTGGCAGACGTGCTGCTCTGAGCGAGCGTCAGGGCCGGGCTCCGACGCACCAGGGTCCTTGAGCAGCGCGAACGGCGTGCACGACGCGTACGGCGCGGCCGGCGCGCCGCTCCGGGACCCTGCGCGCGGTCAGGAGCTCCAACTACGGGTGCAGAGCACCAGGCGGTAGCCGTCCGGGTCGGCCACGGTGACTCCATACTCGTCCCAGTACGGATTGTGGGCGGGGACCCGGCTGCCGCCCGCCTCCTCCAGGCGCCGCACCAGCGCGTCGTCGACGGGGGCTCCGAGGTAGACGACGAAGAGGTCGTCGACGGTGGGCGTCGGCTCGACCGGGCGCTCGGGGTCGCGGGTGAGCTCGAAGTGCCAGCCACCGCCGGACGGGCCGACCATCAGGAGGTCGTGCTCGCCGGAGACGCGTTCGGTGCTGCGCCACAGGACGGCCAGGCCGAGGCCGTCGACGTAGAAGCGCTCGGCCGCAGCGAGGTCCCGGGAGGGGCGCGCGACCCGGATGTGGGTGGTGGAGTCGATCACGGGCGCCGAGCCTACCCGCGTGCCAGAGCCGGCGCAGCCGCTCCTCGTCACCGGTACGCGGGCAGGCGACGCAGGCCCCGGGCGGGCTCGACGGCTCAGCGCCCGGAAGTCGGCGGCGCCGGGGAGAAGCTGACAATTGACAGCTGACAGATATTGAAATCTGTCAGCTGTTATCTGTCAGCTGTCATTTGTCAGCACCCGTCCGCCGACAACCTCCCCGCCCCGCCGCACGCCGACTCCGCACTGACGTGCGAAAGTGGTAGCCGGCGAAGGGAGCGCGCGCGTGCTGATGGAAAAGGTGGCGGAGATCATCGCCGAGGCCTCGGCCGAGGCGGTGGAGCCCCGGTTCCGGGCGCTGGCGGCGGGCGAGGTGATGGAGAAGGCCCCCGGCGAGGTGGTCACCGTCGCCGACCGGGAGGCCGAGGTGATCATCGCCCGACGATTGCGCGAGCTGCTGCCCGTCCCGGTGGTGGGCGAGGAGGCCGTCGCGGCCGACCCGGCCCTCGGCCGGGCGCTGCACGCGGAGCCCGCCGTCTGGCTCGTCGACCCCGTCGACGGCACCGCCAACTTCGTCGCCGGCCGGCCCGAGTACGCCGTCATGGTCTCCCTGGTGCGCGACGGTCGGACGGTCGCCTCCTGGATCCGGCACCCCGTCACCGCCACCACCTACACCGCCGAGCTCGGCGCCGGCGCCTGGCGCGACGGCCACCGCCTGACCCGCACGCCCGCCGCCGCCGACCCGGCCAAGTGGCGCGGCTCGGTGAAGAGCCGCTTCCTCGATCCCGCGCGCCGCCGCCTGATCGAGGCCAACAGCGCCGCCTTCGGCGAGCTGGGCCCGGGCCGCCACGCCGCCGGCGTCGAGTACCCGGACGTCGTCGAGGGCGCCATGGACTTCCTCCTCTACTGGCGCACCCTCCCCTGGGACCACGCGCCCGGCTCCCTCCTCCTCACTGAGGCCGGCGGCCGTGCCGCCCGGTTCGACGGCACCCCGTACGCCCCCGAGCCCCCCGGCGGCGAGGACGGCCTGCTGGTCGCCGCCGACCCGGCCACCTGGGAGCGCTGCCGCGCGCTCCTGCTCGCACCGTAGGCACCCGGCGGCAAGCGGCCACGGCCGGGCTCCTGCACGTCGCGATCATGACGTCACGGCGCCTGGTCGCGCCGGTCCTCGGCGCCCTCCTCCTGACCCCCGCCTGCACCTCCGCACCCGGTCACGATTCCGCGGCCTCCTCCGCGCACCCGTCGGCCGAGGAGCCGTCGGAGTCGCCGAAGCCGCCGGTGGCGGTGCACTCGCTGACCGCGGCGGAGGTGCAGAACGGCTGGTGGGGCTGGGCGGTGTCGACCGAGGCGGAGCACAGCCCGGTGCTCGACACGACCGGCCGGTGGTGCGCCGAGCGCCAGCGCGAAAACCTCTGGTACCTGGCCGGCACGACCGGCGGGGAGGTCGTCGACCGGACCTGCACCGTGCCCGTCGGCGTCCCGGTGCTGTTCCCGGTGGTGACGATGTTCGGCGAGTCCGCCGACTGCCAGGAGTTCATGGACACGGCCAGGGGCTCCGCCACGCTGGACGGTGCCCCGCTGACCGCCGAGCCGATCGGCGCGACCCCGATCGGGTTCTTCGGCACCCCCGGCAACGCCTTCGGCGAGGCCGCGGAGGACGCCGGCGACACCTGGTCCTGCGGCCTGTGGGTGCGGCTGGACCCGCCGGCACCCGGGAACCACGAACTGACGATCCGGGGCGAGTCCGGCACCCTCGACTTCTCCACCGGGGTGAACTACCACCTGCGGGTCGCCACCCCCGCCCCCCACCGGGGCCGTCTGAGCTACCGTGCCGCGCTCCACGCCTCCCGGCCCGCCCGGACGACCTCGGCGAGCAGCCCGGCGACCTCCTCGGCGGTGGTGTGCGGATTGAGCAGGGTCAGCTTGAGCCGGACCCGCCCCGGGCCCTCGCCGGGCAGTTCGGTGCGGCCGACCACGGCCCGGCCGGAGCGCAGCAGCGCACGGCGCAGTTCGGCGTTGACCCGGTCGAGCACCACCGGGTCGACATCGGCCGGGTCGACATCGGCCGGGTCGACGCCGGCCGGTTCGCGCACCGCAGGCCCCGCGGGACCGGCCTGCGTCGGCCGGTAGCGGAACAGCAGCGCGGTGAGGACCGGTTCGGTGTGCAGTTCCAGCTCCGGCTCCGCCCGGACGGCGTCGGCGGCGGCGAGGGCGAGGTCGTGGCAGGCGTCGACGAGCCGGCCGAGTCCGGCGCGGCCGAGGGTGCGCAGGGTGACGGCGAGCTTGAAGGCGTCCGGCCGCCGGGTGGTGCGCAGCGAGAGGCCCAGCAGGCTCGGGTAGCCGGCCCGTTCGTCGTCGGCCGGGTTGAGGTAGGCGGCCCGGCGGGCGAGCGAGACGTACGTCTCGGCGCGGCGGACCAGGAAGACCCCGGCGGCGGCCGGCTGCCAGCCCAGCTTGTGCCAGTCCAGCGAGACGGAGTCGGCCCGTTCGATGCCCGCCAGCAGTGGGGCGAGCCGGTCGGAGAGCAGTGCGCCGCCGCCGTACGCGGCGTCGACGTGCAGCCAGGCACCGTAGCGGGCGGCGAGGTCGGCGACGGCGGGCAGCGGGTCGACGGCGCCGGTGTCGGTGGTGCCGGCGGTGGCGACGACGGCGAGCGGGGTGGCGCCGGCCCAGCCGGTCTCCGCCAGGGCGCGTTCGAGTGCGGCCGGGTCCATCCGCAGCTCGCGGTCGACGTCGACGGGAACGACGGCCCGTTCGCCGAGGCCGAGCAGAGCCGCCGCCCGCTGGACGGAGAAGTGCGCGGCCCGGGAGGCGAAGATCCGCGGCCGGGTACCGGCGGGCAGGCCGAGCAGGCCGTCGAGTTCGACGATGCCGTCGAGTTTCTGGTCGCGGGCGAGCATGAGGCCCATGAGGTTGGACTCGGTGCCGCCGGAGGTGAGCACCCCGGCGGCGAGCTCCGGGTCGTAGCCGACCAGGGCGGCGAGCTCGGCGATCAGCCCGGTCTCCAGCGCGGTCGCGGCGGGGGCCTGGTCCCAGGAGTCCTGGGACGGGTTGAGGGCGCTGACGGCGAGGTCGGCGGCGGCGGCGACGGCGAGCGGCGGGCAGTGCAGGTGGGCGGCGCAATGGGGATCGGCCGGGTCGGCGGCGCCGTGGGCGAGGAGTTCGGTGAGGCGGGCGAGGGCGTCGCGGCCGTGCGCGGCGGCGAGTACCTCGGCGGTCCGGGCGGCGAGGTCGGCGGGGCGGCCGGTGGGCAGTGGGCCGCCGCGCCGGGTGGCGCCGGTCTCCAGCGCGTCGAGGACGGTGGCGAGCAGCGGACCGAGCGCGGCGGGCCCGCCGACCCCGCCGGACAGGGCGTCCAGCGGTCCGGCCCCGCCGAGCAGCCCGTCGACGTCCGGCCCGCCCACGCCGACGCCGCCGATCCCCCCGCCCGCACCCGAGCCCCCCGCCCCGCCGGCACCGTCCCCGCTCACGCGGACACCGCCGGCCCGGCCGCCGAGGCCGCCGCGATGGCGTCGGCGAGCCGGTCCAGCACCGCGGCCGCCTGCTCGTCCGTGACGGTGAGCGGGGGCAGCAGCCGCAGGACGGCGTCGTGCCGCCCGCCGAGTTCGACGATCAGTCCGCGTGCGAGGCACGCCTCGCGCACCCGGACGGCGAGCCCGGGGGCGGCCGGCCGGGCCCCGCAGGCGTCCGGTTCCGCCGCCGGGTCGACGAGTTCCACGCCGATCATCAGCCCGCGCCCGCGGACGTCCCCGATCACCGGCAGTTCCCGGGCCAGCGCCCGCAGCCGTTCGGTCATCCGCGCGCCGACCAGCGCCGCCCGCTCGGCGAGGCCGTTCGCGGCGACGTGGCGCAGGGTGGCGGCGCCGGCCGCCATGGCGAGCGTGTTGCCGCGGAAGGTGCCGGTGTGCGCGCCGGGCCGCCAGCCGTCGTACTCCTCGCGGTAGACGACGACGGCGAGCGGCAGGCTGCCGCCGATCGCCTTGGAGAGCACCATCGCGTCCGGCAGGATCCCGCTGTGCTCGACCGCCCACATCGCGCCGGTGCGGCCCACGCCGGTCTGCACCTCGTCGACGACGAGCGGGATGCGGCGCTCGGCGGTGATCCGGCGCATCGCGCGCAGCCAGTCGTCGGGCGCCGGGACGACGCCGCCCTCGCCCTGGACGGCCTCCAGGATCATCGCGGCGGGCGGGACGACGCCGCCGGAGGGGTCGTCGAGCAGCCGCTCGACGTAGGTGGCGGACAGGTCGGCGCCGGCGTCCCCGCCGACACCGAACGGGCAGCGGTAGCCGTAGGGGTAGGGCAGCCGGACCACCTCGCCGCCGCCGGGCAGCGGCTCCTTGACGGCGACGTTGCCGGTGAGCGCGAGGGCGCCGGCGGTCATCCCGTGGTAGGCGCCGGTGAAGGCGAGGGCGCCGGAGCGGCCGGTGGCGGTCTGCATCAGTTTGAGCGCGGCCTCGACGGCGTCCGTCCCGGCGGGGCCGCAGAAGTGCACGCGCGCGCCGTCGGCGAAGGCGGGCGGCAGGCTCTCGAACAGGGCGGTGGTGAAGTCGTCCTTCTCGGCGGTGGCGAGGTCGAGCAGGTGCAGCGGGGCGCCGCTGTCGAGGGTGCGGCGGATCGCCTCCAGGACGACGGGGTGGTTGTGGCCGAGGGCGAGGGTGCCGGCGCCGGAGAGGCAGTCGAGGTAGCGGCGGCCGTCGGCGCCCTCGACGGTCATGCCGTTGGCGCGCACCGGGACGATCGGGAAGGAGCGCGCGTAGGTGCGGGCGGCGGACTCCCGGACGCGCTGGCGCCGCAGTACGGCCTCGGCCGGGGCGGGAGTCGGCACGGCGGTTGGCACAGGAGTTGGCACAGGAGTCGGTACAGGCGTTGGTACGGGGGTTGGCACGGGGACGGTCGGAC
This sequence comes from Kitasatospora sp. NPDC058032, assembly GCF_042885845.1. Lineage (NCBI taxonomy): Bacteria > Bacillati > Actinomycetota > Actinomycetes > Kitasatosporales > Streptomycetaceae > Kitasatospora > Kitasatospora sp. NPDC058032. The sequence goes on from NZ_JBHVRK010000001.1 coordinate 296,203, forward strand.
CGGTGGCGGGCTCAGCGGCGAGCGTCAAGGTGGGCTCCCAAGAATTTAGGTGAGGCTAACCTTACTTCCCCGCCTCGCCCGGATCCGCCCCGGCCTCCGGAAACCACCCGCGCGAGTGACAGCGGACCCGTTTCCCCAACGAGCGACCCGCCCGGAGGTCACGGTCCGGGCGACACCACCGCGCGCTACCCTCACCGCATGCCGTCCACCCCGCCCTCGCCGTCCACCCCGCCCGGCCCGGACACCGGCGCCGGCCTCGGCCCCGACGCCGCCGCGTACGCCGCCGAACTGGCCCGCACCCGCGCGTTCTTCGCCGTCCGCGCCGCCGACTGGGACGCCAAGTTCCCCGACGACGGCCCGCGCTACGCCGCCGCCGTCGCCGAACTCGCCCTGCGCCCGGGCGAGTCCGTGCTGGACGCGGGCTGCGGCACCGGCCGCGCCCTGCCGCCGCTGCGCGCGGCGGTCGGCCCGGCCGGCCGGGTGCTCGGCGCCGACGTGACCCCGGAGATGCTGCACGAGGCCGCCGCCCGCCACCCCGGCACCGCCGAGCTGCTGGTCGCCGACTGCGCCCGGCTCCCCCTGCCCGACGCCGCGCTGGACGCGGTCTTCGCCGCCGGCCTGCTCTCCCACCTGCCCGACCCGGCCCGCGCCCTCGGCGAACTCGCCCGGGTCGCCCGCCCCGGCGCCCGGCTCGCGCTGTTCCACCCCGTCGGCCGCGCCGCCCTCGCCGCCCGCCACGGCCGCGCCGTCACCCCGGACGACCTGCGGGCCGAGCCCAACCTCCGCCCGCTGCTCACCGCCGCCGGCTGGCGCCTGACCTCCTACACCGACGCCGACGACCGCTACCTCGCCCTCGCCGAGCGGACGCCGGACGCTGCCGCCGGGGAGACGGCCGGCCCGGACACGAGCGGGAGCGCCACCCGGCCGTGATCACCGGCATGCCAGACTCGGAACCCTCCGCACCCGAACCGGGTGCCCGACGAGAGGAGCCGGCATGGCGCTCTTCGGCAACGCCCACCGCGTGGACAACGACGAGGCCCACAAGGAGTTCGCCCAGCTCTTCGGCGAGGGCGAGCAGCTCCGGGCCGCCTACCAACTGCTGCGCGACTCCTTCCTGTTCACCGACCGCCGGCTGATCCTGGTCGACAAGCAGGGCATCACCGGCAAGAAGACCGAGTACCACTCGATCCCCTACCGCTCGATCTCCCACTTCGCCGTGGAGACCTCCGGGAACTTCGACCTGGACGCCGAACTGAAGATCTGGCTGTCGGGCGCCGCGCTGCCGATCTCCAAGAACTTCACCAAGGGCGTGGACATCTACGAGGTGCAGGCCCTGCTCAGCGAGTTCGTCACCCGCTGACCCCGGCCGCTCAGAACACCAGGGCGAGCTTGCCGCCCAGCCCGCCCCGCCGGAACCGCTCGTGCGCCTCCCGGACCTCGCCGAGGCCGAACACGGCGTGCACCCGGGGGCGCAGCGCGCCGCGGTCGACCAGCGCGACCAGCTCGGCGAGCGCCGCGCCGTCCTCGCGCACCTGGTGGACCGTGGTGCGCACGCCCCGGGCCGAGAGGTCGGGGACGGGGCCGGCCTGGGTGGCGATCGACGCGTAGCGGCCACCGTCGGCCACCGCCCGCGTCGCGAACGCCCCGTACGTGTCGAAGACGGCGTCGTAGCCGCCCTCGCGCAGCTCGTCGGGGTCGGTGGTGGCCAGGCCGGCGCCGTGCTCGCGGGCGAAGGCGGCCTGCTCGCCCCGGGAGACCAGGGCGTCGACCTCGACGCCGCGCGCCCGGGCGATCTGCAGGGCCAGCCCGCCGACGGCCCCGGCGGCGCCGGCGATCAGCAGCCGCTCGCCGGCCCGCACGCCGAGCCAGTCGAGGGTCTGCCAGGCCGTCAGCCCGGGCAGCGGCAGCGTCGCCGCCGCGGCCGGCTCGACCGTCCTGGGCGCGCGGGCCACCGCCGCGACGGGCAGCGCGACCAGCTCGGCCCACGTCCCGCGCCCGGAGCCGAGCTGGTGCGACATCGCGACGACGGGCTCCCCGGCGCGCAGCCCGCTGCGGCCGCCGTCGACCACGGTGCCGGCGAGGTCCCAGCCGAGCGTCATCGGCAGCGGCGGCGTCCCCGGACCGATGGCGCCCTCCCGGGTCTTGTCGTCGACGGGGTTGATGCTGGTCGCGGTGGCCCGGATCAGCACCTCCCCGCCGGCCGCCGAGGGCTCGGGGGCGTCGACGACGCGCAGGACGTCGGGGGTGCCGAAGCGGTCGATCCGGATGGCGCGCACGGAGAGCCCTTCTCATACGGCGGTTGCGGTGTCACCGGGTCAACCGCCGCGACGATCATGGGAATTCCCGGCCGGCCGGGCGCCTCGGCCGGGGTCACGTCAGGCCAGGCCAGGCCAGGTCAGGTCACCGAGCCCTGTTCGAGGTACATGCTCCAGACACCCTCGTCGAAGTACGGGGTGTCGATCTCGATGCCGTCGTGCGACCGGGTGACACCGTTGATCTTGGTGATCCCCGTCTGCGGGTCCGTCCACAGCCAGGGCCCGCCGCTCGCCCCGTGGCCCAGCAGTCGGCAGGGCAGCTCCAGCAGGCTGGGGTAGAGGATCAGCCGCTCCAGGGTGCCGGTGCACGAGACCTGGTACTCGCCCTTGTCGAGGTTGACCGGGTAGCCGACGGCGGTGACGGTCACCTCGTCACGCTGGTTCACGATCAGGCCGTTCGCGCCGGTGGCGTCGACGATCCGCTTCCCGTCGGCGTTGGGGTTGACGGTGATCATCGCGACGTCCCACTCGGCGGCCCGCTCGTTGTCCAGCCAGTTGTTGAACACCCGGCCGTTCTTCCAGGTGAACCTCCCGTAGGCGGCGGCGTCGGAGCCGTTGTACCCCGGCACGTAGACCCAGTTGGCATTGAACCACTGCGGCTTCTCACCGTTCATCCGGCTGCCGCCCACCGCGGCGCAGTGCGCCGAGGTGATCACCATCATGCGCGAGGGGCTGTTCACGGCACTGGCCGAGCAGACCCCGGGCAGCTGGGTGGCGGGGTTGACGTAGAAGACGCGCCCCACCGTCCGGTCCACCGATGCCCTGCTCACCGACCGGTCGGCCGCGAAGCGGGCGGCCGCCTCGACGGCGGCGCCCCGCTTCCCTTCCCCCGACCCGCTCGCACCCTCGGCCCCCTCGTCCGCGGCGGCCCCGTCGGCCCCCTCGTCCCCGCCGGCCCCCTGGTCCGCGGCCAGCACGGCCGCCATCCGCTCCGGCGTCCAGTACGCCAGGGTCGCGGCGTCGTCCGCCGCGCTCGCCGAGGCGGTGGACATGCCGCGGGCCGGTTCGGTCCGGGGCTCCGCGCCCGCCGTCCCGACCGGCCCCAACCCCAACGTCACCGCGATCACGGCCCCGCACAACGCCCTCGGCCACTTCATCCGCGTCGTCCCCGCTTCCCGTGTCCGTCGGCCGGCCCGGTGGCCGCCCCACCGGCAGGGTGACACCGCACCCGGGCGCGCCGCCTGAGTACGGGTACTCAGAACACCTCACCCGAACAGGCCCTGACAGCAGGGCAGTTCACCCGTTCAGCCGTCGCTCGGCCCACCGCGCCCACCGCGCCCGCCGCGCCCGCCGCCGTCGCCACCCTCGCCGTCACCGCCCGTCCAGCGGTAGCACAACTCCGGGCGGCCGACGGTGCCGTACCGGGGTTCGCGGGCGGCGAGCCCGGTGTCCACCAGGTGCTCCAGGTAGCGGCGGGCGGTGATCCGCGAGACACCGGCCGCCGTGCCCGCGGCCGCAGCGGACAGGCCGGTGCGGGCCGCGCGCAGCACACCGGCCACGGTGTCCAGCGTCGGCGCGCTCAACCCCTTGGGCAGGGCCGTGCGTTCGGGTGCGCGGAGCAGCGCGAGCGCCTGGTCGACCTCGTCCTGCCCGGTGGCCGGACCGGTCCGGCCGAGGGTGTCCCGGTAGCGGGCGTAGCGCTCCAGGCGGTCGTGCAGCGCGGCGGCGGCGAAGGGCTTCAGCAGGTACTGGACGACGCCCGCGGAGACCGCCTGGCGGACCATGGCGAGGTCGCGGGCGGAGGTGACGGCGATGACGTCGGTGGTGTGCCCGGCGGCACGCAGCGTGCCGCAGAGCTGCAGGCCGTGCCCGTCGGGCAGGTGGAGGTCGAGCAGCAGCAGGTCGACGGGCCGGCCCGCGGCGCGCTCGCGCTCCAGGAAGCGCAGCGCCTGTGCGCAGCCGTGCACGGTGCCGGCGGTCCGGAAGCCGGGTTCGCGGCCGACGTAGAGGGCGTGGGCCGCGGCGGCCACCGGGTCGTCCTCCACGACCAGGACGGAGATCTCGGGCCGCCCCGGCGACGGCGGCGCGCCGCTCACGGGGCCACCGCCAGGTGCCCGTGCCCGTGCTCCCCCGCGTCCGCGCGCGTCGGCCGGTCCAGCGGCAGCCGGACGGTGAGGACGGCGCCGCGCTCCCGGCCGACCTCGACGGTGCCGCCGTTGCGCCGGGCGGTCTGCGCGACGAGCGCGAGCCCGATGCCGCGCCCGTGGCCCCCGCCGGTCCCGTGTCCGTGTCCATGCCCGTGTCCGTGCCCGTGCCCGTCTCCGGCTCCGTCCCGCTTGGTGCTCCAGCCGCGCCGGAACACGTCCTCCACCGCGCCCGGGGCGATGCCGGTGCCGGTGTCCGCGACCCGCAGCAGCAGGTGCTCGCCGTCGATCCGGGCGGTGACGGTGACCTCCGGCGGGTCGGGGCTCTCGGCCGCGCCGGCGATGGCGGCGTCCACGGCGTTGTCGACCAGGTTGCCGAGGACGGTGATGAGGTCGCGCGCGCTCAGGTGGGGCGGCAGCACCCCGTCGTCGATGGAGCTGTCCGGGGTGAGCACCAACTCCACGCCCCGCTCGGCGGCCTGGGCGGCCTTGCCGAGCAGCAGGGCGGCCAGCACGGGTTCGCCGACGGCCGCCACCACCCGGTCGGTGAGCCGCTGGGCCAGGGCGAGTTCGGCGGTGGCGAACTCCACCGCCTCGCGGTGGCGGCCGAGTTCGATCAGCGAGACGACCGCGTGCAGCCGGTTGGCGGCCTCGTGCGCCTGCGCGCCGAGCGCCTCGGTGAAGCCGCGCACCGAGTCCAGTTCGCCGCTCAGCGACTGGAGTTCGGTGTGGTCGCGAAGGGTGAGGACGCGGCCGAGTCCGGTGCCGATGGTGGAGGTGTTGAGCACCACCACCCGCTCGGCGGTCAGGTGCACCTCGTCGCGGACCGGATCGGCCCCCGAGACGGCCGTCACCAGTGCCGTCGGCAGGCCCAGCTCCGCGACCGGCCGGCCTTCCACCGGGCCGGCCAGGCCGAGGAGTTCACGCGCGGCGTCGTTGCAGAGCACCACCCGGCGGTCGCGGTCGAGCAGCACCAGCCCCTCCCGGACGGCGTGCAGGGTGGCCTGGTGGTACTCGTAGAGGTGGCTGAGCTCGTCCGGGCCCATGCCGTGGGTGTGGCGCCGCAGCCGGGAGTTGGCGAGGTAGGTGCCGATGCCGCCGAGCACCAGCGCGCCCGCCGCGACGCCGACCAGGGCGAGCAGCGGCCCGCGCAGCTGGGCGGAGATGGACTGCACCGTGATGCCCGCGCTGACCAGGGCGACCACCCGGTGCCGCTCGTCCAGCACCGGGGTGACCACCCGCACCGAGGGGCCGAGCGTGCCGGTGTACGTCTCGCTGCGGGTCCGGCCGGCGAGCGCCCAGTCGATGTGGCCGAGGAAGGTGCGGCCGATCTGCTCGGGCAGCGGGTGGGTCCAGCGGACGCCCTCGGTGTCCATCACGGTGACGAACGAGACCCCGGTGTCGGCCCGCACCCGCTCGGCGTAGGGCTGGAGCACGGCCGTGGGGTCGGGCGCGGTGACGGCGGCGAGAACGGCCGGGGAGTCGGCGACGGCGCGGGCGACGGCGGTGACCTGGCGGCGGGCGGCGTCCTCGGTGCGGTCGGCGGTGAACAGGTACGCGAGCACCGCCCCGCCGGCCACCACGGCGGCGACGATGACCACTTGGACGACGAAGAGCTGTCCGGCCAGGCTGCGCACCGGCCGGCGCGGCGGGATGAGGGTACGCGCGGACATGCCTGTCAGTGTGCACCACGGGCCCGGTCGTCCCGTCCGGGCCGGGGCGGGAGCGGCGGCCTCGTGAACTCTATGAACGCAAGCGTGACCCGCGTCACGCCTGCCCGCATAGTCGGAGCGGCCCTCCCCCCGGGGCCGCCGGGACCGCACGGTCGCGCGTCCTCACGAGCTCGCCCTCACGAGCTCACCCCCAGGGCCCACCCTCAGGGCTCACCCCCTACGAGAGCGCCTTCATGGACGCACCGGCGCACGCGCGACCGCGCAACAGCAGTGGCGAAGGAGCCGCAGATGTCGATCACCGCAGGAGCCGCACGCGCGGGCACCGCGACGAAGGACCGCACCCACTACCTCTACCTCGCCGTGATCGCGGCGGTCGTCGCGGGCGTCGTGGTGGGCCTGGCCGCGCCGGGCTTCGCGGTGGAGCTGAAGCCGGTCGGCACGGGCTTCGTCAACCTCATCAAGATGATGATCAGCCCGGTCATCTTCTGCACCATCGTGCTCGGCATCGGCTCGGTGAGCAAGGCCGCCAAGGTCGGCCGGGTCGGCGGCCTGGCCCTCGGCTACTTCCTCGCCATGTCGACCGTCGCCCTCGGCATCGGGCTGCTGGTCGGCAACCTGCTGGAGCCCGGTGGCGGCCTCCACCTGACCGCCGCGCTCGCCAAGTCCGGCCACGCCCAGGCCGCCGCCGGCGGCGCGCAGTCGACCACCGACTTCCTGCTCGGGATGATCCCGACCTCCCTGCTCTCCGCCCTGACCGAGGGCAAGGTGCTGCAGACCCTGCTGGTCGCACTGCTGGTCGGCTTCGCCCTGCAGGCGATGGGCCCGGCCGGCGCGCCCGTGCTGCGCGGCGTCGAGCACGTGCAGCGGCTGGTCTTCCGGGTGATGGCGATGATCATGTGGGTGGCCCCGGTCGGCGCGTTCGGGGCGATGGCGGCGGTGGTCGGCGCCACCGGTACGGCCGCGCTGAAGAGTCTCGCCGTCATCATGATCGGCTTCTACCTGACCTGCGCGCTGTTCGTGGTCGTGGTGCTCGGCACGCTGCTGCGCCTGGTCGCGGGCGTCAACGTCTTCGCCCTGCTGCGCTACCTGGGCCGCGAGTTCCTGCTGATCCTCTCCACCTCCTCCTCGGAGAGCGCGCTGCCCCGGCTGATCGCCAAGATGGAGCACCTGGGCGTCAGCCGCCCGGTGGTCGGCATCACCGTCCCGACCGGCTACAGCTTCAACCTGGACGGGACCGCGATCTACCTCACGATGGCCTCGATCTTCATCTCGGAGGCCATGGACAAGCCGATGTCGGTGGGCGAGCAGCTGTCGCTGCTGGTCTTCATGGTGATCGCCAGCAAGGGCGCCGCCGGCGTCACCGGCGCCGGACTCGCCACCCTGGCGGGCGGGCTGCAGTCGCACAAGCCCGCGCTGGTGGACGGCGTCGGCCTGATCGTCGGCATCGACCGGTTCATGTCCGAGGCCAGGGCGATGACCAACTTCGCGGGCAACGCCGTCGCCACCGTGCTGATCGGCCAGTGGACCGGCGAGTTCGACCGCGAGCGGGCCCGGCAGGTGCTGGCGGGCACGGTGCCGTTCGACGAGCGGACGCTGCTGGACGCCGACGCCCACGGCGCCCCGGCCCCGCACCCGGACCCGGCCCCCGCCACGGCTACGAGCCCCGCCACGGCCCCCGCCCCCGGGCCCGTCACCACCACCGCCCCGGCCCCGGCGCCCGCCGCCTGAGCCGTCCCACCCCCCGACTCCCCGGTCCGGCGCCCCGTCCAACCCCCCGGAAACGGCGCCGGACCGGGGGCTTCGCCCCTCCGCTCAGACCTCCTCGGACCCGCTGACCGCCCAGCTCAGGCCGGTCACCGGGTCCTCCAGCGCGAGGTGCAGGTGCCGCAACCGGTCCGCCGGGTCCTCCCAGGTGAAGCAGCGCATCCGGGCGACCAGCGCGCCCACCTCCCCCCGGTCCACCCGCTCCGGTCCCCGCAGCCCCAGCCGCACCGGCGACCCCGGTGACCCCGGTGACCCCATCGGCCCCGGCGATCCCATCGGCCCCGGCGATCCCACCGGCCCCGGCGGCAGCGCGGCACCGGCCATCGCCGCCAGCGCCCGCCACAGCGCGAGCCGCCCGTGCGCCGCGCCGTGCGCCCGGTCCGCGACGCCCGCCTGCACCAGCGCCGGCCAGGCGAGCGCGAACGGCAGGTACCCGCCGGTGACCAGCCGCCCGGGCGCGAGCTGCGCGGCGGCGAGCGGTGCCGGCCCCCGCACGCAGACCGCCCGCGCCCACCCGGCCAGTTCGGCGAGCGCCCGGGTGGCCGGCTGCCCGGGCAGCCGGGCGCCGGGTTCGGGCAGTTCCACCGGGGCCAGGCCCTCCCGGCTGGCCGGCAACGTGAGCAGCGCGCTGCGCGAACCGCCGTCGCGCAGGTACTCGCGCACCGGCGCCCCCTCGCCCCGGCCCGCCGCCTCCCACGGCTCCAGCCGCAGCGGGACGCCCTCCCGGTCCGGCTCGGCGTCCCGCGAGAGGTCCTCGCCGAGCAGCACCCGGGTCTGCGCGACCAGCCGCCGCACGGGGGGCGGGCCGAGCAGCGGGGCGAGGCGTCGCCAGCGGTGCCGGGTCGCCAGCACCTCCCAGAGCGGTCCGGCGTCGTGGTCGGCGACACCGGCGGCGGTGCCGGGGCCCCCGTCCGGGTCGAACAGCCGGGCCGCCACCTCGGGCGGCGCCGCGTACGCGATCAGGTGGCCGAGCGGGGCGGTCGCGGCGGCGGCCCGGCCCCGCGCGGCGCCGGTGGGTGCGGGGTCGAGCGCGACGGCGGCGGCGCGGGCCTGCCGGTAGGCGCCCAGCAGTTCGATCCAACGGCCCTCGTCCGCCAGGGAGCGGAGCCGGTGCTCCTCGTACGTGATCACGGTTCAGCGTACGGGCGGGACCGGCGCCCCACCTGACAGACCGTCAGCTCGGCGCGCCGGAACCGGCCCCGTCGGCCGTCTCGTGCTCGCGCTCCCGTTCGAGAACGGTCCGCAGCCGGTCCAGTGCCCGCCGCCGGGTGAGGGCCAGGGTGGAGCGGTGCACGCCGAGCAGGGCCGCGGCCTCCTCCAGACCGTACCCGTCGAGGTCGACCAGCAGGACGGCGCGCGCCTGCTTGGCCGTCAGGCAGCCCAGCAGCCGGACGACCTCCCAGTGCGCCTGCAGCTCCGCCTGCCCGCCGGCCTCCGCGCCGAGCGCCTCGACGTCCTCCAGCACCTCGAACGGCACCAGTCGGCGGCGGTCACGGCGCCACTCGTCGCGCACGACGTTGACCATCACGGTGAACGCGTAGGCGTAGGGCCGCGGATGGCCGAGGAAACGGGCCGGCCGCCGGGCGATGCGCACATACGCCTCGTGGACGACGTCCCCCGCACCGAACGGATTTCCGACCAGACGGACGGCCGCCCGGTGCAGCCGGGGCAGCAATTCCGTGAACACCCGGTCGAATTCCGCCGATTCGGCCCCGGAACAGCCGCCCGCTCCCCCGTCGCCCCGACAGCCCGGCGTTCTCCCCATGCCGCCCCCTCGGAAATCGGCACCCCGAATCCCGGTCGGCCGCCACCGGCCGGAACTCCCATGACGCGTCGCGCATCACGGTTCGCCGTCCTTTTGCCCGCTGCGGGTCCCGGTGATGCGTCGGCGCCGCCGAAAGAGAAGGAAAAGGAAGAACCGCGGAAGGGCGGTACGGCACGCCGCACCGCCCTTCCGGCTCCCCCACCCGCCGATTCACTCATTCACGCACGCACGCACGCGTTCATTCGCGCATTCGAGCATTCGAGCATTGGAGGGTCCGGTTCGAGGCGCCGGGCATTCGAGGGTTCAGGCATTCCCGCATTCACTCACACGCGCGGCGTCAGCCGGACCCGCATGGGGCTCTTCACCTGGAGCGTGATGCCCTGGCCGAGCCGCACCCCGTGGTCGATCGCCTCCAGGTCGAACGCCCGCAGCAGCGAGCCCAGCGCCAGCACCGACTCCAGCATCGAGAAGTGCTGGCCGATGCACGCCCGCGGCCCGCCCCCGAACGGGTACCAGGCGTACCGGTGCCGTTCCTTCTCCCGCTCGGGCAGGAAACGGTCGGGGTCGAAGCGGTCGGGCTGCTCCCAGTGGCCCGGGTGCCGGTGGGTCACCCAGGGCGCCAGGATCACCTGGGCACCGGCCGGGATCACGTACCCGTCGACCACCGCCTCCTCCACCGAGCGGCGCCCCATCTGCGAGGCGGCCGGGTAGAGCCGCATGGACTCCTTCAGCACCCGGGTCAGGTAGGGCAGCGACTCCAGGTCGGCGGCCTCGGGCTCGCGGCCGGCCAGCACCGCGTCCGCCTCCTCCCGCGCCAGGCGGCGCTGCTCGGGGTGCTTGGCCAGCAGGAACAGCGCGAAGGCGAGCGAGGTCGCGGTGGTCTCGTGCCCGGCCAGCAGGAAGATCAGCACCTGGTCGCGCAGCTCCTCCGGGTCGAGCCGCTCGCCGTCCTCGCCGCGGGCCCGGGTCAGCAGCTCCAGCAGGTCGTCCTGGCCGGCCGCACCGCCCCCGAGGCCGTCGCCGCCGGAGATCCCGGACCGCTTCGCCCGCCGGGCCCGCTCGGCGATGATCCGGTCGCACACCGCGTACAGGTCGTGGCGCGCCTCGGCGCCGCGCCGGTTGGACGGCGTCGGCCAGGAGAGCGGCATCCGGACCGGCGCGAATCCGCGTTCGAGGACGAACTCGCCCATCACCGGGAAGCTGCGGTGCACCACCTCCACCGCCGCCTCCACGTCCGACCCGAACAGGATCCTGGACACCGTGCGCAGGGCGAAGCGGGACATCTCCTCGGCCACGTCGACCACGCCGTCGGGCACCGCCCGCCACCGGTCGGCGAGCGCCCGGCACTCCAGGCCGACGGCCTGCGCGTAGCCGTCCACCCGGCGGCGGGTGAACAGCGGCTGGATCAGTCGGCGCTGGCGCTGGTAGTCGCCGTCCTGGCTGGTCAGCAGGCCGTTGCCGAGGCTGGTCCGCAGTTCGTCGTAGAAGCTGTTGTCCTTGCGGAAGTTGGCGGCCTGGCTGCCGAGCACCTGGTGCGCGCCCTCCGGGGAGAACACGGCGTAGAACTCGGCGCGCAGCCCTGGCGGGCCGGCCGTGAAGCGCACGACGTCGCCGTAGTCGCGGCGGGCGTCGAGGTAGGTCCGCAGCGGACGCCGGGTCAGATCGAACAGCGAGCCCACCAGGGGAAGCCCCAGCGGTCCCGGTATCCGCTTCACGGCAGCGGCAGCGGTGGCGCCGGCAGTGGCGTCGGCGGCGGCGGCGGTCTGCGTCATGTCCCCTCCTCGGTCGTGCCCTCGTACCGCTCCAACGTAACTGAGTGGTAATCAGAGCAGAAGGAGCGCACGAGGCGACCCAGCGGGCGCCACACGGCGCTCGCTGAGCCGTTCGCGCCCCCTGTCCGTGGCCCGTGCCGCCCTCGCGGGTGGCAGCGGCGCCGCGGACGGACTCGGCTCCTCCCCGGTTCGGACGGCCCGGCCGCATCCGCGCCCGCGTCCGCACCCTCGCGCCACCCCACGGCCGGAGCGCCACCCGGAGGGCCCCTTGCCGATGCGATGGGAAGGACGATAATCGGCCCGCATATGCGGCACTATGATCGGGATATCGGCCGCACGTGCGTCCATCACCCCGCGCCCTTCCGGCGCGACCAGGAGGGGAAGCGAAGGAATGACCATCCGCAGACTCACCGCCGCCGGCGCCGCGGCCCTCGTACTCGCCCTCGGCGCCACCGCCTGCGGCAGCGACGGCGGCTCGGACACCAAGGACGGCGGGACGGCGGGGTCGACAGCGGCATCGGCGTCGACGTCCGCCCCGGCCGAGGCACCGGCCCCGTCGGCCGGCGTCCCGAAGGCGTCCGGTTCGATCACCGTGTTCGCGGCCGCCTCGCTCAAGGAGACCTTCACCGACCTCGGCAAGAAGTTCGAGGCCGCCAACCCCGGCACCAAGGTCACGTTCAACTTCGGCGGCAGCTCCTCCCTCGCCACCAGCATCAACTCCGGCGCGCCCGCCGACGTCTTCGCCGCCGCCAGCCCGGCCACCATGAAGACCGTCACCGACGCGGGCGGCGCCGCCGGCGAGCCGAAGACCTTCGTACGCAACACGCTCACCATCGCCGTCCCCAAGGGCAACCCCAAGCACCTCGCCGGCCTCGCCGACCTCACCGCCCCCGGGGTGAAGGTCGCGCTCTGCGCCAAGGAGGTGCCCTGCGGCGCCGCCGCGCTGACCGCCCTCAAGGCCGCCGGCGTCAATCTCACCCCGGTCACCCTCGAACAGGACGTCAAGGGCGCGCTGACCAAGGTCGAACTGGGCGAGGTCGACGCCTCCCTCGTGTACCGCACCGATGTGCGGGCCGACGCCGGGAAGATCGACGGCGTGGACTTCCCCGAGGCCGCCCAGGCCGTGAACGACTACCCGATCGCCGCCCTGGCCAAGGCCCCCAACAAGGACGGCGCCGCCGCCTTCGCCGCCTACGTCCGGTCGCCCGAGGCCCAGCAGGTGCTGACCGCGGCGGGCTTCCAGGCCCCGTGATCCGCCGCACCGGCCGACCGGCTCCGGGTGGGCGCCGAGGCGCCGGCCACGTCGGCCGCGTCGGCCGACGGAGGGCCCACCGGGTGCCGGTCACGCTGCTGCTCCCGGCGCTGCTCGGCCTGGCGTTCCTCGTCCTCCCGCTGGTCGGACTGCTGGTGCGGGCGCCGTGGAGCACGCTGTCCGAGCAGCTCACCAGTCCGCAGGTGTGGGAGGCGCTGCGGCTGTCGCTCGTCTGCGCGACGGCGGCGACGGGCGTGTCGCTGGTGCTGGGCGTGCCACTGGCCTGGCTGCTGGCCCGGACCGAGCTGCCGGGCCGGCGGCTGGTCCGGGCCCTGGTGACGCTGCCGCTGGTGCTGCCGCCGGTGGTCGGCGGCGTGGCGCTGCTGCTGGTGCTCGGCCGGCGCGGCATCGTCGGCTCCTGGCTGGACTCCGCCTTCGGCCTGACCCTGCCGTTCACGACCACGGGTGTGGTGATCGCGGAGGCGTTCGTCGCGATGCCGTTCCTGGTGATCAGCGTCGAGAGCGCACTGCGCGCCGCCGACCCTCGCTACGAGGAGGCCGCCGCGACGCTGGGCGCCTCCCGGCTGACCGTCTTCCGGCGGGTGACGCTGCCGCTGATCGCCCCCGGGATCGGGGCCGGGGCGGTGCTGGCCTGGGCGCGGGCGCTCGGCGAATTCGGCGCGACGATCACCTTCGCGGGCAACTTCCCCGGCCGTACCCAGACCATGCCGCTGGCCGTCTACCTCGCGATGGAGTCGGATCCGGAGGCGGCGATCGCGCTCTCGCTGGTGCTGCTGGTGGTGTCGATCGCGGTCCTGGCCGGGCTGCGCGAGCGCTGGATGTCCACGCCGTGACGCCCGTGCCCGCCGTCGTGACGGCCGTCGCGCCGGCCGCGTCCTCCGTCCTGCCGCCGGCCCGCCCGGACCCCGATCCCGGAAGACCCCGCCGATGACCCCGCCGATGACCCCGACCGATCCCGCCGCTTCCGATCCCGCCGCTTCCGATGTCGCCGCTTCCGGCCTGGACGCCCGGCTGCGGGTCGAGCGCGCCGCCTTCACACTGGACCTCGCGCTCACCGCCGCCCCCGGCGAGGTGGTCGCGCTGCTCGGCCCCAACGGCGCCGGCAAGTCCACCGCCCTGCGCGCGCTCGCCGGACTGCTCCCGCTCGGCGGCGGCCACCTGCACCTGGACGGCCACGTCCTGGAGGACCCGGCCCGCCGGCTGCACACCCCGGCCGAGGAGCGCCCGGTCGGGGTGGTGTTCCAGGACTACCTGCTCTTCCCGCACCTGAGCGCCCTGGACAACGTGGCGTTCGGCCCGCGCTGCCAAGGCCGCTCCAAGCGTGAGGCGCGCGCCGAGGCGGCCGGCTGGCTGGAGCGGATGGGCCTGGCCGAGCACGCGGACGCCCGGCCGGGCCGGCTCTCCGGCGGCCAGGCACAGCGGGTGGCGCTGGCCCGGGCGCTGGCCGTCCGGCCCCGACTGCTGCTCCTGGACGAGCCGCTGGCCGCGCTGGACGCCCGCACCAGGCTCGACGTCCGGGCCCAGCTGCGCCGCCACCTCGCCGCGTTCGAGGCGGTCGCGGTGCTGGTGACGCACGACCCGCTGGACGCGATGGTGCTGGCCGACCGGCTGGTGGTGATCGAGGAGGGGCGCGAGGTGCAGTCCGGCGCCCCGGCCGAGATCGCGCGCCGGCCGCGCACCGACTACATCGCCCGGCTGGTCGGGCTGAACCTCTACCGGGGAACGGCGGACGGGCACCGGGTGACGCTGCCGCAGGGCGCCGTGCTGACGACGGACGAGGAGCTGTCCGGGCCGGCGTTCGTTGCCTTCCCCCCGTCCGCCGTGACCCTGCACCGGTCACGGCCGGAGGGCAGCGCGCGCAACGTCTGGGAGCTGACGGTGAACGGCCTGGACCTGCACGGCGACCAGGTGCGGGCCGACCTGGCCGGCGCCGTCCCGATGGCCGCCGACCTGACGCCGGCGGCCGCCGCGGAGCTCGGGCTCGCCCCCGGCTCGGCGGTCTGGGCCGCCGTCAAGGCCGCCCAGACCCACGCCTACCCGGCCTGAGGGGCGCGGGACGGGCCGGCGAGAACAAACGCGCAACCCACGGGTTGCACATGGCGGCCGGAACGTGCGACCCTCGGGCAACGGGTCGAGGAGGTTCACGGCATGGTCGCCGACGGCATCGAGCGCGAGATCACCATCGCGGCACCGCGCGAACGGGTCTGGGAGGTGCTCACCCAGGCCGAGTTCCTGAGCACCTGGTTCGGCACCGGCGACCCCGGGGCGCAGCCGACGCCGATCGAGCGACTGGACCCGCCCGCCGTCCTCGCCCTCCGCCGCCACCGGCACGCCGCCACGAGCGGGGACCCGGCCGACCTCACCACCCTGGTGACCTTCACGCTGACGACGGAACCGGGCAACCACACCCGTCTGCGCCTGGTGGAAAGCGGTCCGGCACTGCGCACCCGCACCAACCGGACCGGCACCGGCTGGACCCGCAGGCTCACCGAGTTCGCCTGCCACACCGAGCGCCTCCCGCACCGCGGGCCCCGGCCGACAGATGCCGGCTGACAGGCAACGGGTCTCCCGCCACGACGAGGCGATGCCGCCGGACCGGCCGTGAGCGCCTGCTCCCGAGGCCGGCCGGAGCGCCGGGGCAGCCCGGGCGGACCGGCCCACTTTCGGCCAGATACCAGCCCGGTGGGCTTGGCGCGATCGGTTACCGGATACACACTCTCAGGCACCAAAGCATCTCCCGGGCTACATGTGAATGAACACAGGGGTGTGTCAGCGCATGGTGAGTGTCGAAGCAGTTGACCTGCAGCTTCAGTACTTTCCCGAGCGGGGCTTCCTGGTACTGCCAGGCTGGCTTCCGCCCGCCCTCGTCGACCGCCTCGCAGGCGAGGTGGACTTCTGGGTGGACGCCGGGTGGCGACAGCGGTCGATCGACGCCAGCCTGCGCCCCGCGGACACCGCGGCGCCCCGGGTCGTCGAACTGGACCTGGAGGCGCACGGCGAACTGGCGGTGCATCCGCCGCTGCTGGACCTGCTCTCCCGGGCCGAACTGCTCGGCGACTCCTTCGTCTTCCACCACCTGCACAGCGACCGCCGGCCGTGCGCCGGCGGCGGGAAGAGCTGGCACCACGACTACGAGCAGCCGACCGGAGGCGGGCGCCGGCACCCGATGGTCCACGCCCTGCACTACATCCGCGGCCTGCGCCCCGGCACCGGCTCCCTGGTGGTCCTGCCCGGCTCCCACCGGGAACGCCTCGGCAAGCAGGCCCGCGGCCACCTGGGCACCGGCGCGATCCCGGGAGAAGTGCTGATCGACGACCTGCCGCCGGGATCGACCGTGCTGCTGCACTCCGCCCTCTTCCACACCCGCCGCGCCCCCGCCGCACCGGAGGCCGGGCAGCGCTACATGATCGACGCCTCCTACTGCCGCACGGGCACGCTCTGGCCCCCGGTCAAGCCGTACTGGCGGCAGGTCCTGGCCGCCGCCCACCGCAGGGGCCTGACCCGTGACCGATGGCCGGAACTGTTCGCCGCACGACACTTCACCGAGTACGTCCCGGCCGTCAGGACAGGGGCATGAGGGTTCTGGAGGCCGTGCCGTTCACGACGGTCATGGACCACTTCGCGCGGCAGCACCCCTACGACCCGCAGGACGGCGCCAACTCCAACGACGAGGCCGAAGGCCACATCCGCAACGCGCAGGCCGCCCTGCGGGGCCGCTGGCACCGGGTGCTGCTGGACGGCCCGGAGGTGATGCGCGTGGTGCTCCCGTGGCACCTGGGCGAGGACGGGGAGGTGGAACTGATCCCCCGCACCGGCCTCACCGTGGCCGACGCCGCCCGCCGGCTGACCCGTCTGCGCGCCGCCTACGCCGCGACCAATCCGCTGTGCGCGGCCAAACTCGCCCGACAGGCCGCCGCCCCGCCGCTGCCCCTGTTCCTGAGCACGGTGCCGATGCCCGGCCCCGACTACGAGCACCTGGCGGTGCGCGAGGGGCTGATCCACCTGGACGGCCTGCACCGGATGCTCGCCTGGGCCACGGCCGGACGGCTGGCCCCCGGCCGGTGGACTCCCGCGTACGTCGCCGGGCTAGCCCCGGCCGACGTACGGCATGGAGCTGGGCATGACCAGGACTGACTGGATGTTCACCCCGCGCGGGAGGGCGGCCATGGCCCGGACCATGTCCACCACGTGCCGCACGTCCATGGTGGGCTCGACCCGCAGCGAGCCGTCCGCCTGCCGCACGGCCGGCTGCGGCCGGTCCTCGGGGGTGACGTTGCCGATGTCGATCTGGCCGCAGGAGATGTCGTAGCGCCGGCCGTCCAGGGATAGCGCGCGCGTCATCCCGGCGACGGCGTGCTTGGCCGCGGTGAACGCGATCGAATCCGGCCGCGGGACCTGCGCGGAGGGAGCGCCGTTGTTGATGATCCTTCCGCCCCGCGGATCCTGATCCTTCATCAGCCGGAAAGCGGCCTGCGAACACAGGAAGGTGCCCGTGGCGATGGAACCCATGACGCGGTGCCAGTCCGCCACGCTCACCTCCTCGACGGGGACGTACGGCATGACGTCGGCGGCGTTGTTGAACAGCACGTCGAGCCGGCCGTACCGGCGCGCCACGGCCTCGAAGAGGGCGTTCACCGCCTCGGGGTCCGTGATGTCGGCGGACATCGGCACGGCCCGTTCGCGCCGGTCGGCCGGGGCGAGGGCGGCGGTCTCCTCCAACGGCCCTGGACGGCGCCCGACGAGGACCACCGTCCACCCGTCGTCCAGCAGGCCCAGCGCGCAGGCCCGTCCGATGCCGCGTCCCGCTCCCGTGACGACCGCCGTGCGCACGACCACCTGGCATCTCCCCTTCCCGTCCCACGGCCCCACCCGGGCACGCCGGTCATCCGAGCGTGCCCGCCCACCCGACCCCCGAATCAGGAGCGGCACATGATTGGCGACATCCAGGCGCCGGACGGCACCGACGGCAGCCGCCGGTGGTACGAGCGGGCACGGAAGTCCCTCGCCGGCGGCATCAGTTCCTCCGCCAGGCTGACATCCACCGGACCCCACCCGTACCCGCTGTACATGACCGAAGGCCGCGGAGCGCGCATCCGGGACGTGGACGGCAACGAGTACGTCGACTACCTGGCCGCGTACGGCAGCGCCGTCCTCGGACACGCGCCCGCCGTCCTCACCGAGGCCCTGGAACCGGTGCTGCACAGCGGCACGATGTTCGGCACCTGCAACACCGCGGAGGTCGAACTCGCCGAGCTCATCCAGGAGATGGTCCCCTGCGCGGACCTCGTACGGTTCGCCAACTCCGGCAGCGAGGCCGTCCAGGGGGCCGTGCGCGCCGCCCGCGGCCACACCGGCCGGGCGAAGATCCTCAAGTTCGAGGGCCACTACCACGGCTGGACGGACGTGCTGGCCGTCTCCAACCGGCCCACCGCGGACGAAGCGGGTCCCTACGACCGTCCGCGCGCCGTACCGCACTCCCCGGGCATCCCGGACGGGGTCGTGGACGACGTCGTGGTCTGCCCGTGGAACGACCCCGCCGCCCTGCGCACCGCACTCGACGCCCACCGGGGCGAACTGGCCGCCGTCATCTGCGAACCGATCGTCGCCAACAACGCCTGCACCATGCCCGCGCCCGGATACCTGGAGCTGTTGCGGGACGAGTGCACCCGCCGCGGAATCGTGCTGATCTTCGACGAGGTCTGCACCGGCTTCCGCACCGCGCCCGGAGGCGCGCAGGCCCTGTTCGGGGTCGTCCCCGACCTCGCGGTCTACGCCAAGGCCCTGGGCGGCGGCCTGCCCATCGCCGCCTTCGCCGGCCGGCGTGAGGTGATGGAACGCCTCGCCACCGGCCACACCAAGCACGGCGGCACCTACAACGCGTCCCCGCTGTGCGCGACCGCGGCCCTGGCCACCCTGCGGGAGCTGCGGCGCCCGGAGGTCACCGCGCACATCGACGCGACCGGCCACCGGATCATGGAGACCATCCGACGAGCCGCCCACGACCGCGGCGTGCCCTGCGCCGTCCAGGGCGTCGGCGCCATGTTCCAGGTCGTGTTCACCCCCGGCGGCACCCCCACCACGCAGTACCGGGACCTCCTCGACGCCGACACCGCCCGCTACGCGGCCTTCCGCCACGAACTGCTCAAGCAGGGCGTGCACGCCAACGCCTACGGCATGGCCTGCTGGTTCGTCTCCGCCGCCGTCACCGCCGACGACCTCGGCGCCACGTCAAAGGCCATCGAACGCTCCTTCGACGCACTGTCCGCCGACTGACCTTCGCCCGCCCGTCGGCGGTTCAGCCGCCCGGAGCCCGGGGGTCACCGCTCCCAGGACGCCCACCCCCACCGGGAGTAGAAGCCCTTCCCTCCGGCCCGCACCCGCCCGATCGCCACCCGCCCCTCCGAGCGAGCGTCCGCCGGGAGGCACGCGACCGAACCGCCGGGAACGCGTGCCTCACCGCCGCGCCGCGAGGTCGACAGCATGGTGCGTCACGAGCGTCACAGGCGCGGGAGGGGGCAGTAGCGCTCGCCACCCTCCACCGCGACCGTCGGCCCGGGGGCGATCTCGGTGAAGCCCGCGTCGTGGACCACGGGCAGGCCGCCGGTGACCAGCTCGGCCCATGCCTGCGGCGTCGCCGTGCGGACGGCGAGGGGAAAGCCGCTCCCGGCCCACTCCTTGCGCCGCGCCGCGTCCAGCCGCCACCAGGCGAGCTGCGCGGCGTGGCCGGTCTGCGCCATCGTCTTGCCCGCGCTCATCTCCAGCTCCGGGTTCAGCCAGAGCACCGGCACGCCCGGCGCCGGGGCGTCGACGGGGCCGGTCTCCTCCAGGTCGGTGCCCGACACCTGGAGCTTGGCCAGTTCCTTCGGCCAGCCGTCCAGCGGGACCGGCGGGAAGACCCGCACCTCCGCCTCCCGGCCGGTCACCGTGATCCCGGGCAGCTCCCCGGCCCGGCGCCACTCGCCGCCGCGCGCCCGCCGGACCACCTTGCGGATCCGCGCGTCCTCCCAGGCCGCGACCCGCTCCGCCCACTCGCCCCCGGCCTCGGCGGCCCGCGGGTCGGCGAGCAGCGTCAGCACCGCGCGCGCCGAGGTCTCCAGCGCGTCGGTCCGCCCGGGCGGCGTCGCGCGCTCCAGTCGGACGACCAGCGGCAGCACGTACTGCGGCCGGGCGTCGCGGTCCTCGGGCGTCGGGTCGGGATCCGGGGTGTCGAACGGAGAAGTCACCCGACCAGCATGCCAGCCCCCGCGCCTGCGCTCACCGGCGGTAGCCGCGCTGCGGGTCCCGCTCCTCCGCGTCCTCGTAGGTCAGGAACCAGCCCTCCGGGTGGGTCGCCGTCAGCAGCAGCTCGGCGCGCTGCTCTGCGGTCAGCTCCGGATCGCCGTCGTCCGGCCCGTAGACGCCGAACAGCTCGTCGTGGCAGCCGTCCCAGTCGTAGTCGTAGAGATCCGCCGGCAGGTCGCCCATCATGTCGGCGACCGACTCGGGCTGCGCGCCGAGCAGCGCCCGGGCGTCGACCAGCGCCATCCGCAGCGCGATCTCCTCCGCCAGGCAGCGCGGCAGCGGCCACTCGCCGAGCGCGAGGTCGTCGGCGAGGTCGTCGAAGGTGCGGGCCATCGCGCGGCGCCAGCTGCGGTGCAGCCGCCAGGTGCGCTGCGGCAGCCGCCCGAACACCGTCCAGTCGGCCTCCTCACCGTCGGCGACCGGCTCGTCCTCGTGCTCGTCGAGGTCGTCGTAGGCGGCGTCGGCCAGCCCGAGCAGCTGGGCGTGCAGCAGGCAGGCGGTGCGCGGGGTGAGCGTCCAGTCGCCGGCCGCGCCGCCGCCGTCCTCCTCGCCCTCCAGCGGGAACAGCTCGGCGAAGTCGGGCGCGAAGTCCTCGGTGACGCTGATCTCCAGCGTGCCGCCGATCGCCTCGACCCCCGGGATCGCCGCCACCAGCCGGTCCGGGTGGAGCAGCGCGCCCAGCGCCGCGTTGGCGTCCTCGGCCACCTCGCGCAGCAGCTCGCGGCGCTGCCCGGCCGGATCGATGCCCTCGAAGTCCAGTTCCTCCACGGCCGCGATGGCCGCGGCACGCAGCGCCGGCCAGTTCGTGATCCGCAGGCCCAGGACCACCGTCGCCTCGATCTCCTGCGCGTCGGAGTCCTCCGCCGCGCCCGGCCCCTGTGGATGATCGCTTCGCTCGCCCATGGGGCTACGGTACGGCCTTTCGGCCCTCCGATCACCGGTCTGTTCCGGCTACCCTACGCGTTCTCGCCGTTACCGCCCCGCGTGTCCCCGCGCACGCCCCGCGTGCCACTGTTCGACGACGTCCGAATTCCCAGCAGGATGGGGCCCATGGCAAACATCGACGAGTACGGCGGCGGGCAGCGCCCGGACGCCCAGGTGCTGGTAGTGACCACCAACGACATCCCGGGCTACCGGGTCGACCACGTGATCGGCGAGGTCTTCGGCCTGACCGTGCGCAGCCGGCACATCGGCAGCCAGATCGGCGCCTCCCTGAAGTCGCTGGTCGGCGGCGAGCTGCGCGGTCTGACGAAGACGCTGGTGGAGAGCCGCAACGAGGCGATGGAGCGGCTGGTCGAGCAGACCAAGGCCCGCGGGGGCAACGCGGTGCTGATGTTCCGCTTCGACGTCACCGAGGCGGCGGACGTCGGCACGGAGGTCTGCGCCTACGGCACGGCGGTGGTGATCTCCCCGGCCACCGTCTGACCCCGGCGGCCGGACCGCGGCGCCCCGACCACGGTGGGCGGGGAGTGTTCCCGGGAACACTCCCCGCCCACCGGATGTTTCACCGGCGTGACTGTTTACGGTGCAACCACTTCGGATGCCGCCCCGGACGAGGGCCGCAGGGTCGACGTGCTGGTGATCGGCGCGGGCCAGGCGGGCCTGTCCGCCGCCTACCACCTGCGCCGTCGCGGCTTCGCGCCGCACCGGGCGGACACCGACGGCGGGTTCGTCGTCCTCGACGCCGACCGCGCCCCGGGCGGCGCCTGGGCCCACCGCTCGCCGTCCCTGCGGATGGCCACCGTGCACGGCTTCCACGACCTGCCCGACTTCGAGCTCCCCGCACCCGACCCGGACGCCCCCGCGCGCGCGGTCGTCCCGGGGTACTTCGCGGCGTACGAGGCGAAGCACGCGCTCCCCGTCGTACGCCCGGTCAAGGTGCTGGCGGTGCGCTCCGCCTCCGCCCGGCCGGACGCCCGGCTGCTGGTCGAGACCGACTCCGGCACCTGGTCCACCCGGGCAGTGATCAACGCCACCGGCACCTGGACCCGTCCCTTCCTCCCCCACTACCCGGGCCGCTTCGGCGGCCGGCAGCTGCACTACGCCGCCTACCGGGGCCCGGAGGAGTTCGCCGGCAAGCGGGTCGTGGTGGTCGGTGGCGGGGCCTCGGCGATCCAGGTGCTGTCGGAGGTCGCGGCGGTCGGCGAGACCGTCTGGGTCACCCGCACCCCGCCCGTCTACCACGAGGGGCCGTTCACCCCCGAGTACGGGCGCGCGGTGGTCGCCAAGGTCGAGGAGCGGGTCCGCCAGGGGCTGCCGGTGCGCAGCGTGGTGAGCGTGACCGGGCTCGGCCCGTCGGTCGCCTACCGCCGGGCCGAGGAGCTGGGCGCGCTGCACCGCCGCCCGATGTTCGACCGCCTCACCGAGCACGGGGTCGCCTGGGGCGACGAGGAGCTCGCCGTCGACGCGATCGTCTGGGCCACCGGGTTCCGCCCCGAGGTCGGCCACCTCGGCCCGCTCGGCCTGCGCTCCCCCGGCGGCGGGATCGCCGTCACCGGCACCCGCGCCACCGCCGACCCGCGCGTCCACCTGGTCGGCTTCGGGCCGTCCGCCAGTACCGTCGGCGCCAACCGGGCCGGGCGGGCGGCGGTCAACGACATCGTCGGGCTGCTCGGCGCCCCGGCCCCGGACGTGGCCGTCGCAACGGTGCCGGTGCCGATGCCGGTGCCGATGCCGGTGCCGGTGCCGATGCCGGTCGGCGGCTGACGGAGCGACGACCGGCGGGACGGCGGCGCCCGCCGGCCCTCACCGTGCCCGCGCGGGGCCGTCGTGCGCAGCGGCCCAGGAGCCCAGCTCCCGCACCGCCGCGTGCAGCGACTCGCCGAGGCCGGTCAGCGCGTACTCGACGCGATACGGGGACTCGGCGCGAGCGGTGCGGCTGACGTACCCCTCGGCCTCCAGGGTGCGCAGCGCACGGGTCAGCATCCGTCGGCTCAGGTCGGCGACGGCGCGGTCCAACTCGTTGTACCCGCGCGGGTGTTCGGCGAGCAGGCAGATCAGCACGACGCTCCAGCGGTCCCCGATCCGGTGCAGGACCGCCGTCGCCGGGCATCGTGCGCGGTCCTGCGTGGTGACCGGTCGCACGGCGCCGACCGGAGAGCCGTCCGTGCCAGTGGACATGAATGTTCCTTCTTTCGACGACCCGCCGACCCCACCCATGATCGCTCCAAGACACCCGCACAGTCGAGGAGTTCACATGCTCGCAGTAACCGGAACGGCCGGGCGCTTCGGCCGGCTGGCGCTCGCCGCCGTACTCGACCTGACCGGCGGCCGGGCCGGCACGGTCGCCCTGACCCGCGATCCGGCCCGGGCCGGCGCGGACCCGGCCCGGCCCGGCCTGTGCGTCCGGCAGGCCGACTTCGCCCGGCCCGCCACCCTGCCGCCGGCACTCGCCGGGGTCCGGCGGCTGCTCCTCGTCAGCACCGAGCGCTCGCCCCGACGGTTCCAGCTGCACGAGGCGGCCGTCGAGGCGGCCGTCGCCGCCGGGGTGGAGCACCTCGTCTACACCTCGGTGGTGCGCGCCGGCGATCCGGCCAACCCCGTCCCCGAGGCCGCCGACCACCGGCGGACCGAGCGGCTGCTCGCCGCATCCGGCCTGGCGCACACCGTCCTGCGGTTCAACGTCTGGCCGCAGATGCTGCTGCTCTCCGGCCTGGCCCGGCTCGCGGTCGCCCACGGGGAGCTGCCCAGCAGCGCCGCACACGGCCGGGTCGGCTACATCACCCGCGAGGACACCGCCCGGGCCGCCGCCCGCGTCCTCACCGGCGCCGTCCTCACCGGCGCCGTCGACACCGCCGCCGCGCCGGGCGCCACCGGGGCCGTGCTGAACGTGACCGGTCCGGGCCTGACCGACGCCGAGGTCGCCGCCGCGCTCGGCGAGGCCACCGGACGGCCGGTGCGGCACCGCCCGGTGGCCGACGCGGACGTCCCCGGCGCGCTCACCGCGCTCGGCGTGCCCCCGGCCCTGGCCGCCGGCTGGGGTGAGAACGACCCGTTCCGGCGCCAGGGCTGGTTCGACGTCGCCGACGACGGCACCACGCGGCGGCTGCTCGGACGCGCCCCGGTCACGCTCGGCGCGTTCTTCGCCGCCCACCGCGCGGAGCTGACGGCGGCAACGCCTTGACGGGTCGGCCGGCCCGGTGGCCGCCGGGCCGGCCGCCCGGTCAGCGGTCGTAGTCGACCGTCACCCTGTCCGTCACCGGCCGGGCCTGGCAGGTGAGGACATAACCGGCCGCCAGTTCCTTCTCCTCCAGGGCGAAGTTGCGCCGCATCTCCACCTCGCCCTCCGTCACCAGGGCCCGGCAGGTGCCGCAGACCCCGCCCTTGCAGGCGAACGGCAGGTCCGGGCGGGAGCGCTGCGCGCCGTCCAGGATCGACCGGTCGCACGGCAGCGACAGGGTGCTGCCCCGGCCGTCCAGGACGACGGTGACCTCGCTGTACCCGGCCGCGCCGCCGTCCGGGGTGTCCTCGGCGCGCTCGGCGACGGGCTCGTCCTCGGCGTGGAACAGCTCCTGGTGCACCCGCTCCGCCGGGACGCCCAGCCCGGCCAGCAGTTCCTTCGCCCCGGTGACCATGCCGAACGGCCCGCAGAGCCACCAGTGGCCGACCGCCGCCGTGTCCACCAGCGCCGTCAGCAGCGCCCCGACCCGCTCCGGGTCCAGCCGGCCGCTGAGCAGTTCGGCGTCCCGGGTCTCCCGGGAGAGCACGTGGACCAGCTGGAAGCGGTCCAGGTAGCGGTCCTTCAGGTCGGCCAGCTCGTCGGCGAACATCACGGTGTCGCTGCGCCGGTTGCCGTAGAGCAGGGTCACCGTGGAGGTGCGGTCGGCGGCCAGGACGGAGGCCGCGATCGAGACCATCGGCGTGATGCCGGAGCCGGCCGCCAGCAGCACGTGGTCGGCGGGCTCGGCGAGGTCGGGGGTGAACAGGCCGGACGGCGTCAGCACCTCCACCTCCTCCCCCGGCCGGGCCTCGCGCACCAGCCAGCGGGAGAACAGCCCGCCCGGCACCTCCCGCACACCGATCCGCAGCGGGCCGCCGGCGGGGGCGCAGATCGAGTACGAGCGGCGCTCGTCGACGCCGTCCACCACCCGGCGCAGCGTCAGCGTCTGGCCCGGGCGGAAGGCGTACGCGTCCGCGAGCCCCGGCGGCACGGTGAAGGTGACCGCGACGGCGTCCTCGCAGAGCCGCTCCAGGCCGGCGATCCGCAGCGCGTGGAAGGTCGGCCGGCGGGCGCCGCGCACGGCGGACGGCGGGGTCGCTGGCTCGTCGGGCCGGGTCGTCGGCTCCGCGGGCTGGGTCGTCGGCTCCGCGGGCTGGGCGGCGGGCAGGTCCGCGGAGGGGACGGCGGACGGGACGGCGGCCATTCAGATCTCCTTGACGCGTTCGAAGGGCTCGCGGCAGTCCCGGCAGCGCCACAGCGCCTTGCAGGCGGTGGAGCCGAAGCGGGACAGCTCCTCGGTGTCGGTGCCGCCGCAGAGCGGGCAGGTGACGGGCGCGGGGACGTCCCCGGAGGCGGCACCCGCGGCACCCGCGAGCCGGGTCGGGCCGAGGCTCAGCGGTGTGCTCCCGCCACCGGTGCGCCCGCCGGCGGCCGCGCCGCCGGGCCGGGGCGGGGCGATGCCGGCCTCGGCCAGCCTGCGCCGGCCCTCGGGGGTGATCCGATCGGTCGACCAGGGCGGATCCAGCCGCAGCCGGACCCGGACGTCCGCGAAGCCGGCCGCGCGCAGCCGCCGGTCGACGTCGGCGGCCATCTCGGCGACGGCGGGGCAGCCCGAGTAGGTCGGGGTGAGCCACGCGGTCACCGTGTCGCCGTCCTCCGCGACCTCGGCGAGCACGCCCAGGTCGGCCAGGGTCAGCATGGGCAGCTCCGGGTCCGGCACCGCCGCCGCGACCGCCCAGGCCGACCCCGCGGCCACCTCGGCCCCACTCGACGCGCGTGCCCCGGCCACGGCCGTCACCACGTCGCGCCCGGGTGCGCGCGGGCCAGCACCTGCAGCTCGGCCAGCAGCGGGCCCAGCGCCTCGGTGTGCACCCCGTCCCGCCCGGCCCGGCCGCCGACGGTCGCGAGCCCCGGCACGTCCGGCACCGTCAGCGCGGCCTGCCCGCACACCGTCGCCAGCGAGCGCAGCACCGGCTCGCGCAGCGTCGCCGGGTCCACCCCGACCCGCGCCTCCACCGGGTGCGCGGTGAACAGCTCCTCCAGCAGCGGCCACACGGCGTCCAGCCCGGCCTGCATCCGCGCGGCCGAGTACGGCGTACCGTCGCCGAGCCGCAGCGTCCACGCCGTGGCGTACTCGCGGTGGTACGCCAGCTCCTTCGCCCCGCGCGCCGCGACCGCCGCCAGCACCGGGTCGGCGTGCCCGGCCAGCGCCTCGTAGAGGGCGCCGCGGGCGGTGGCGAAGAGCAGCAGACGGGCGATCGAGTACGCGAAGTCCCCGTTCGGCGCCTCGACCAGGCGGACGTTGCGGAACTCGTGCTCCTCGCGCCAGTACGCCAGGTCGTCCTCGGTGCGCCCGGAGCCGTCCGCCTGCCCGGCCCGGGTGAGCAGCAGACGGGCCTGGCCGAGCAGGTCGAGGCCGAGGTTGGCGAGCGCGACCTCCTCCTCCAGCTCCGGAGCGCGGGTGCACCACTCGATCAGCCGCTGGGCGAGGACGAGCGCGTCGTCGCCCAGCATCAGGCAGTAGGCCGCGAGCTCGGCGCCGTCCAGGCCGGGCGGCACGGCGGTGTCCACGCCGAGCAGCGGGTCGGCGAAGCCCGTCCCGTACGCCCAGCGGCCCTCGCCCTCGGGCTCGGGGGACGCCTCGGCGAGGCTCAGGTACACGTGGTCGTCGGTCACGTGGTCGTCGGTCATGGTTCGGCTGCTCCCGGTCAGATGTGCGGGACATCCTCGGGGATGTCGTAGAAGGTCGGGTGGCGGTAGACCTTGTCGCCGCTGGGCGCGAAGAAGGGGTCGCGCTCGTCCGGGGTGGAGGCGGTGATCGCGTCGGAGCGCACCACCCAGAGGCTGACGCCCTCGTTGCGGCGGGTGTAGAGGTCGCGGGCGGCGAGCAGGGCCATCCGGTCGTCGGACGCGTGCAGGGAGCCGACGTGCACGTGGTTCAGGCCGCGCCGGGGGCGCACGAACACCTCGTAGAGCGGCCAGCCGGCCTTGGACTCGGTCACTTTCCGTTCTCCTCTTCCGCGTGCTGTCCCGCTGCCGTGTCCGGTTCGGTGCGCGCTTCGGTGGGCGCTTCGGTGCGCGCGCCGGCTTCGGCGCGGCGCTTGGCCGCGTACGCCGTGGCCGCCTCGCGCACCCAGGCGCCGTCCTCGTGCGCGGCCCGGCGGCGCTCCATCCGCTGGGCGTTGCACGGGCCCTCGCCGTGGATGACCCGGGTCAGCTCCGACCAGTCCGGCTCGCCGAAGTCCCAGCCGCCGCGCTCCTCGTTCCGGCGCAGCTCCGGGTCGGGGAGCGTGACGCCGAGGTGCTCGGCCTGCGGGACCGTCATGTCGACGAAGCGCTGCCGCAGCTCGTCGTTGGTGTGCCGCTTGATCCGCCAGGCCATCGAGCGGGCGGTGTTCGGCGAGGCGGCGTCCGAGGGGCCGAACATCATCAGCGACGGCCACCACCAGCGGTCCACCGCGTCCTGGACCATCGCGCGCTGGGCGTCGGTGCCGCGCATCAGCGTCATCAGCAGCTCGTAGCCCTGGCGCTGGTGGAACGACTCCTCCTTGCAGATCCGGACCATGGCGCGGGCGTACGGGCCGTAGCTGCAGCGGCAGAGCGGGACCTGGTTGCAGATCGCGGCGCCGTCGACCAGCCAGCCGATCACGCCGACGTCGGCGAAGGTGAGGGTCGGGTAGTTGAAGATCGACGAGTACTTCTGGCGGCCGGAGATCAGCTTCTCGGTGAGTTCGGCCCGGTCCACGCCGAGGGTCTCCGCGGCGGCGTACAGGTACAGGCCGTGGCCCGCCTCGTCCTGGGCCTTGGCGAGCAGGATCGCCTTGCGGCGCAAGGAGGGGGCGCGGGTGAGCCAGTTGCCCTCGGGCTGCATGCCGATGATCTCGGAGTGCGCGTGCTGGGCGATCTGGCGGACGAGGGTGGCCCGGTAGGCGTCGGGCATCCAGTCGCGGGGCTCGATCCGCTGCTCCGCGGCGATGACGGCCTCGAACGCCTCCTCGGGCGACGCCCCGGGCCGCTCGGCCACCTCTGCTGTCACCACGGTCCCCTTTCGCTGGCTGTCGTCCCGGCCGCTCAGGCCACCGCCGGGGGCTACCGACCAACCGTTCGGTCGGTTCCATTGTGCGGGGCAACGGGGCGGCTGACAAGGGAGCGCCGCCGGTGACGGGTGGCCCCGGAGCGTCCTCCCGGGCCGCCCAGGGCAAAAACCGGTGGCCCGCGCCCGGCCCGCGGACAAGACTCCCCGGTATGACACTGCACGCGGACGAGATCCCGGCCGGCGAGGACCTCGTCCGGTCCCTGCTCGACGCCCAGCGGCCGGAGTGGGCCGCCCTGCCCCTGACCCCGGCGGGCGCGGGCACGGACAACACCATGTACCGGCTCGGCGACGAGCTGCTCGTCCGGCTGCCGCGCACCCCGGACGCCGCCCGGTCGGTGCACAAGGAGCAGCGATGGCTGCCGCGCCTGGCCCCGCTGCTCGACCGCACCGTCCCCGCGCCCGTGCACACCGGGGTGCCCGGCGAGGCCTTCCCGCTCGCCTGGTCGGTCTACCGCTGGATCGACGGCGACGAGGCCGGACCGTCGAGCGTCCGGGACTGGGCCGGCCTGGGCAGCGACCTGGCGGCGTTCGTGCGGGAGCTGCACGGCCTCGACCTGATGGGCGCGACCCGCGCGGACGAGCTCAGCTGGTACCGCGGCGGTTCGCTGCGGGAGTGCGAGGAGTGGACCGCCCGGTCCCTCGCGGGCTGCCGCGCACTCGTGGGTGCCGAGGGGAGCGGTGAGCTCGACGTCGACACGCTGGAGCGGCTCTGGCGGGCCGCGCTCGCGCTGCCGGAGCCGTCCGCGCCGCACGTCTGGCTGCACGGCGACCTCAAGCCCACCAATCTCCTGGTCCGGGACGGCCGGCTGCAGGCGGTCATCGACTTCGGCTGCCTCTCGGTCGGCTTCCCGGACGCGGAGCACTCGACCGTCTGGGACCTGCCGCCCGCGGCGCGCCGTGCCTACCGGGACGCGCTCGACCTCGACGGGGCGACCTGGACGCGCGCCCGCGCCTGGGCGATCGCGGTCGCGGCCAGCGGAATCCCGTACTACTGGCACACCTATCCGGCGTTCGTCGCCGAGTGCCTGGCCCGCCTGGAGGCGATCCTCGCCGACGCCGCCTGACCGGGCGACGCCGTCCGGCCCGGCGGCGCCACCTGGTCGGACGACGCCGCCCGGCCGGGCCGGAACGGGTTCAGCGCAGGGCGGCCAGCTCCTCGGCGCGGGCCGCCCGCCGGGCGAACACCTCCGCCTTCTCCTCCTCCATGCGGCGCAGCGCGGTGCGTCGGCCCCGGGCGGTGAGGCGGTCGATGTAGAGGCCGCCGTTGAGGTGGTCGGTCTCGTGCTGGAGGCAGCGCGCGAAGTAGCCGTGTCCCTCGACGACCAGCGGTCGTCCGTCGAGGTCCCGGCCGCGGACGACCGCCGTATCGGGCCGGGCCAGTTCCAGGTGCGGGCCGGGGACGGAGAGGCAGCCCTCGGCGGCCTCGACGAGCCGGCGCGCGCCCGTCGGCAGCGCGTCGAGCACCGGGTTGAGGATGTGGCCGACGTGGCGGACGCCGTCCTCGTCGAAGCAGTCCCAGACGAAGGCCCGGAGGTCGACGCCGATCTGGTTGGCCGCCAGCCCGACACCCTCGGCAACCCACATGGCGGCGAACATGTCGTCGATCAGCCGGGCCGTCTCGGGTGAACCGAACTCGGCCTCCGTCACGTCCTGGCAGCGCCGCCGCAGGACGTCCTCGCCGACGACGGTGACCCGTCGCACCTCGCCCCGCAACGCCTCCGGCGGAACCTCCGGGTACGCGCTCACCGCCTCGCCCTGGACCCGCACCTGCTCCACGGCGGGCATCGCCCGCCGTGCTGTTCCGCCTCGTGCCACGGTTCTCTCCCCTCCGCGCGGCCCGCTTGTGCCGCGTGCGCTGTCCGTGCCGTCCGTGCCGTCCGTGCCGTCCGCGTCGGCAACGCATCCGGTGCCGACGCCCTCACTCTGCCACACTTTGCAAAGTCCGGACTTTGCAAAGTGTGGTGAGGCGAGGTGCGGTGAGGCGCAACGAGGCCGCAGGAAACCAGCGGAGGCGGGGTATTCATCCAGCTCAGAGGCCATGGTGCACGGCGCGGACGCCCTTCGGGCTTGCCAAGTCACTTTGCAAAGTGGATTCTTTGCAAAGTGACCACCCACAACAACACCCCCGCCGAACCGGCGACGACCCCGACAGGGGCGCCCGCCCGGCCGTTGCCGCAGCACGCGGTGCGCGCCGCGCTGCTCGACCTGATCGCCGAGTGGGGCACCATCACCTCGAACCAGGCCGCTCAGATGATCCGCCAGAGTTCGGGGACGTGTTCCTTCCACCTCCGGCAACTGGCTCGGTACGGGCTGATCGAGGAGGCGCCGACCAGTGACGGCCGCTCACGACCGTGGCGGCTGCGCTGGGAGGGATCGCTCATGCCACCCGGCTCGGCGGAGGAACCGGGAGGCCGCGCCAAGCGCGACCTGACCCCCGAACTGGCGAGCGACCTGGAGGACAGCAGCTACCGGCACTGGCTCGCCAACCGGTCCGCCGCGCCCGCCGCGTGGCAGCGGGACCAGACCTCCAGCGACGTTCTGCACCTCAGCGCCGACGAACTCGCCGATCTCGGCGCCGCCGTCCGGGCCTTGCTCGCGCCCTACAGGGAGCGCGGGCCGCGCGCCGGGACGCATCCCGTGGCGGCGGTCACCCGGCTGTTCCCGCTGCTCGCGGACGGCGAGGGGGAACCGGGCACGTCCTGACGCCCTGACGCCCTGACGTCCAGACGCCCTGACGGACGGCGGGCTATGGACGGCGGACCACCGCCGTCCGCGGCTACCCGCCGACCGTCAACGGCCGTGCGTCGGCCGCCGTCGGCACCGGGCGCTCATCCTTTCGAGCGCTCACCCCTCCGAGCGGTCGCGCAGCCGCGGGAGCGGGACGGCCAGGAGCGCCGCCAGCAGGGCGATCCGCGGCGCCAGCTGGTCGATCCGGATGTGCTCGTGCCGGGCGTGCGCGCCCCCGCCGACGGCGCCGAAGCCGTCGAGCGTGGGAAGCCCCCGCGAACCCGGCAGGTTGGTGTCCCCCGCGCCGCCCGCCGGACCGCCGTCCAACTGCTGTCCGAGTACCGCCGCGAGCGAACGGACGTGACGCAGCAGCGGGTTGGCGGAGCGCTCGGGCCAGGCCGGGCGGCTGGACAGCACCTCGGTCCGCACCCGGGCGCCGGGCCGCAGCGCGGTCAGCCGGGCGAGGTCGTCGAGCGTCCGGCGTTGCGCCTCGGTGGTGGAGAAGCGCAGGCCGAGTTCGGCCTCGGCCCGGCCGGCGACCACGTTGGCGCGGCTGCCGCCGCTGATCCGGCCCGCGTTGAGCTCGGTGCCGGGCAGGCTGACCAGTCCGCGGACGGCGACCAGCTGGTCGACCAGCTCGTCGACCGCCGACACCCCCAGCGCGGCGTCGTTGCCCGCGTGCGCCTCGCGCCCGGTGACGGTGAGCCGTACCCGGGTGGAGCCGCGGCGGGCGGTCTTGAGACGGCCGTCCGGGTGCGGGGGTTCGAGGCCCAGTACGGCGGCGGCGCCGCGCAGTTGGCGTTCGACGAGGCGCCGGCCGTCCGGACTGCCGACCTCCTCGTCGGAGACCACGACCAGGCGGACGGTGCGGTGCGGGCGCTGGCCGAGGTCGGCGAGGAGCGCGAACGCGCCTTCGAGGATGGCGAGTCCGCCCTTCATGTCGACCACGCCGGGCCCGCTGAGGGTGCCGTCCTGTTCGGTGACCGGCCAGTCGGTGAGGGTGCCGGCGGGCCAGACGGTGTCGTGGTGGCCGACCACGAGCAGGTGCGGCAGGGTCTCGTCCCGGCCGTCCCACTGGAGGACCAGGTGGTCGCCGGCCGGGCCGGGTTCGCGCTGGACGGTGGCCCCGGTGGCGCGGAAGCCGGCGGCCAACTCCTCGGCGAGGGCGTCCAGTCGGGGTACGTCGCCGCTGGGGGACTCGATCCTGGCCAGGTCCGCGCAGCGTCTGCGGACGGCTCCGGCGAGGGTGCGGGCGCGGGTGGTGAGGGCCTGGGGCAGACCGGGAAGCGCGGCGGTCGGGCCGGGTTGGCCCTCGCTGTCGGGGACGGCCGGAAGGTGGGGGGCCGCCGCGGTGGGTGGTGCGGCAGCGGGTGAGGGGGTGGCCGTGGCGAGGGCGGTTCGGGCGGTACCGGTTCCGGTCGTGCCGGGCTTGGCCGCGCCGGGTGCGGCGGCGGTGGTGGTCCTGGTCGGTTCGGCCGTGGTGACGGCGGAGGCGGCGGAGGCGGCGGAGGCGGCGGAGGCGGCGGAGGCGGCGGGGGTGGCGCCTTGGGCAGCGGTGCTCTGGGCAGTGGTGCTTTGGACGGCGGCGCTTTGGGCAGTGCCGCCTTGGACGGTGGCGCCTTGGGCGGCGACGGCAACAGCGGTGGGAGCGACGGCGGTCGTGGGGGCCGCCGACGCGGTGGACGGGCGGACTGCTTGAGGACTCAACGCTCTCCTCCGCGGCCGCCGCCGGTATACAGCGGCCAGGCGGGTCGGCCGGACCGGGTCAGCGGGCGGACGGTCCCGCTCGCAACGGCGGGACAGCGGCAGGGGCCCTCCGGTCCAAGTGCGCTGGAACGGCTGGGCGGCATGTGTGGCATGTGCGTCCTCCTCGCTCGATCCGGTGGCCCCGATCGTCCCGGGGCCTCCGTGGACGGCGGCTTCCCTTGCGGCGGGCGCAGAACGGCGCATCACCGCAGGGAGGCCGAGATGTGAGCCTAGAAGAACCGTTCGGTTCCCTGCGAGGTGGCCCTGCTCCCAGCGTGCCGGAACCGGGATCCGCCCCGGCGCGCGGCCGCGGGAGACGGTCGGCGCACGGCGTACGAATCCAGCCCGGCGCGCGGGCGCGGTCGCCGGATCGCGCCCACCTCCACCATGGACCCGGGGCGGGGGTTCGGCAGCGCGGGACGCCAAGCCGCGCCTTTTCCAAGCCAGATGGGTGATGGCGGATCGGTGGCGAGTACCACGTGGCGCTGACCGGACATGGTCGGAACGGGACGATTTGCCTTGAACCGGGGCGAATGCGCAACAGCCGTGACGGAACGGACCACCGGTGTCCCTCACTGGCGTCGACAGGACAGGCCGTCGGTCGGAAGGGCGGGGCGCGGGCGGAAGGCGGCGGGGTCAGGACGGGCGACGGTCGGTCAGGCGGAGTCGTCGACCACGCCCGCGTCCCGGGCGAGCAACGCGGCCTGGACGCGGTTGCCGACACCCAGTCCGGTGAGAATCCGGCTGACATGTGCCTTGACGGTGCTCTCGCGCATGCCGAGGACGAGCGCGATCTCGGCGTTGGAGCGGCCGACGGCGAGTTCGCGCAGCACGTCGCCCTCGCGCGGGGTGAGTGCGGCCAGCCGGCTCCGGGCGGCGACCGCGCGCGGCTCGCCGGTCCGGTGGTAGCGGTCGATGAGCCGGCGGGCGGCGGCCGGGTGGAGCATGCCCTGGCCGCCCGCGACGACATGGACGGCGCGGGCGATCTCGGCGGGCGGGGTGTCCTTGAGCAGGAAGCCGTCGGCACCGGCGGCGAGTGCCCGGTAGACGTACTCGTCGAGGTCGAAGGTGGTGAGCGCGATGACGCGCGGGCCGTCGGGCAGCTCGCGCAGCCGGCGGGTCGCGGCGATGCCGTCGAGCCGGGGCATCCGGATGTCCATGAGGGCGACGTCGATCCGCTGCCGTCCGGCGAGTTCGACGGCCTCCAGCCCGTCGGCGGCCTCGGCGACGACGGTGAGCTCAGGGTCCTGGGCGAGCAGGTCGACGAGCCCGAGCCGGACCAGCGCGTCGTCGTCGACGACCATCGTGCGGATCACGTCGCCTCACTCGGTGGGTTCGGGGTCGGGGCCGAACCCGGGGTCGGGGCCGGAGTCGGGAGCGGAGTCAGGAGCGGGGTCGGATCCGCCGGGTCGGGGTGGGGTATCGTCCCGGCCAGCGGCTGTGCGGGCGGTCGCGCGGGCGGGCGGACCGGTGGCCGCTGCGGGGCGGGCAGGCGGGCGGAGAGCCGGAAGCCCCCGCCGCCGTCGGGACCGGCGTCGAAGTGCCCGCCGAGCGCGCCGATCCGCTCACCGAGCCCGACCAGGCCGTAGCCGCCGCCCGTGCAGGCACCGGACGGCGCCGGGTCGCCCGGGCCGTTGCGCACCTCGACGGCCGTCGCGGGCGCCCCGTACTGGACGCGGACGGTGGCCGCCGCGGTGTGCGCGTACTTGCGCGCGTTGGTCAGCGCCTCCTGGACGACGCGGTGCACGGCCAGCCGGTGGGTGGTCGGGATGCTCTCCGGGTCACCGGCGAGGGAGAGTTCGACGTTCTGGCCCGCATCGGTGGCCTCGCCGACGAGTTCGGCGAGGTCGCGCAGTGCGGGGGCGGCCACAGGCCTGGGGTCCGGGCCGCGCCGGGCGGGTGGCGTAGCGTCGCCGACGGCGGTTCGCCCGGCGTCCGGCGAGACCGTCGCCGCACGGTCGGTGGTGCCGTCGGACGGCGGCGGGGAGTGGGCGTCCTGGGCGGCGTGCTCCGGCGGGGCCGGTGGATCGGGCTGCTCCGGCGGGTCGGCGCGCAGGGCGCCGAGGACGTCCCGCAGGTCGTCGAGCGACCGCGCGGCCGTCGCCCGGAGCAGTTCGAGGCGGTGGGCGAGGCGGTCGAGGTCGTCGGCCACGGTGCCGGCGCGGGCCTGGTCGCGCAGCACGCCGGTGTGCAGCACGAGCAGGCTCAGCCGGTGGGCGAGGACGTCGTGCATCTCACGGGCGATCCGGGCGCGTTCGGCGGCGCGCGCCTGCTCGGCACGGAGTTCGCGCTCACGGCGCAGCGCTTCGACCTTGGCGTTCAGGGTGCCGATCAGCGTGCGGCGGCCGTGCAGCCACAGGCCGAGGGCGACGGCGGCGGCCTCGACGAGGAGTTGGGAGCCGGTGATGCCGACCCAAGCGACGACGGAGTCGGCACGGAGCGCGCTGAGTACCGCGATCGCGGCCCCGAAGGCGAGGGCCGGGCCGGCGCGGCCCGTCGAGGCCAGGTGGAAGACGCTGAACAGTCCGGGGAAGGCGCGGTTGAGCAACCCGCTGAACAGGGCGGGCAGCACCGCGGCGGCGATCGGGTGGCGGCGGGCGAGGAGGAGGGAGAGCGTGGTGAGGGCGGCGCCGGCGATCCGCAGCGGGCGCAGCGGCAGGCCGTGGTCGAGCCACTGGGACGCGGTCTCCTCGGCGAGGAGTACCAGGACGGTGACGAGCAGGAGCGTCTCGGTCAGCCGGCTCCGGCCGGGGGCGTACCAGCCGAGCAGCGCGGTGCGGCCGGGGGGCGGGGTCTGCGGTCGGCGCGCCGGGCCAAGTGGACGGGACGGCCGGGGTGTACGGGACGAAAGGCGTGGAAGGCGTGGAAGGCGTGGAAGGCGCGGGCGTGGTGTGCGCGTCAGGTGATCGGCGGTCATCCGTTCCTCCCTCCCTTCGCGGTCCAGGGCCCTGATGCTACGGCGTGGGGCGCATCATGGCCCCTGACGATCGACCAGCGGCACCCTCGACTTTCGTCGGGGGTGCGGGCGGTCGGTCGGCCGATTCGGGGAAGTGGGGGCGTCTCTAGTTTCGGTGATATGACGACCGATCACCTCCGGCCCGCTCCCGGTCCCGACCCCGCCTCCGACCCCGCCTCCGGTCCCGCTTCCGGTCCCGCCGCCTTCGACGCCGACGACGGTACCGGTGTCGGTGTCGGCGTCGCTGCCGCCCTGCCGCACGCCCTGCCCGTTCCCGCCGAGCCCCGTCCGGGTGGCCGCGAGGACTGGTTCTTCCTCTCCGAGGCCCTGCGCACCTTCCGGCTGACCGGCGCGGTGGCGCCGAGCGGGGCGGATCTGGTGAACGCGCTGGTGGTCCCGGCGACCAGCCGTCCGGACCGGCCGATCTCGGTGCTGGAGGTGGGGGCCGGGACGGGGGCGGTGACGCGTCGGCTGGTGCGGGTGCTGCGGGCGGGCGACCGGTTGCACGCGGTGGAGTCCAATCCGCGGTTCGTCCAACGGCTCCGGGCGGATCCGGAGTTGGCGCGGCGCGGTCAGGAGCTGGGGCTGCGGGTGTCGGAGTGCCGGGTGCAGGACCTCCCGGAGGCCCGCGCGGCGGAGGCGGACACGGGCCACGACGGCGGCGGGGGTCTCGGAGCCTGGCCGGCCGCCGAGCGGTACGACGTGATCGTCTCGGGCCTGCCGTTCACCAACTTCGAACCGGTGGAGGTCCAGCGCATCCTCGACCTCTATCTGCGGCTGCTGGTGCCCGGCGGCGAGCTGACGTACTTCTCCTATCTGGGGACGTCGGCGGCGCGGCTGCTGACGTCCGGGCCGCGCCGCGGGGCGAAGCACCGGGCGGTGGTGCGGCTGCTGCGTCGGTTCGAGGCGGAGTACGGGCTGGGGAGCCGGACGGCGTGGCGGAACGTTCCGCCGGCGCGGGCGCACCTGCTGCGCGCGCCGGGCGGTCGGCGGGACTCGGCGGCGGGCCGCAGCGGTCCGGCGGGCGACGGCCCGGCAGGCGGGACGGCGGCGGCCGCTCGATGATGGATCGGAGCCGCCGGCCGCGGCTCCGTGGCGAGCAGTGAGGAGTCCGCGATGACGGTCACGATCCGTGACGCCGAGGAGGCCGGCCGGTTCGAGGCGCGGGTGGGCGACACCCTGGCCGGGTTCGCGGAGTACCTGCGCGGCGACGGGCTGGTGGTGTACCCGCACACGGTCGTCGAGCCGGCGTACGAGGGCCAGGGCATCGGGGGGACGCTGGCGCGGGCGGCGCTGGACGATGCGCGGGCGCGGGGGCTGGCGGTGCTGGCGACGTGCCCGTTCATCAAGGCGTGGATGCTGCGGCACCCCGAGTACCTCGATCTCGCGTACGAGAACCGGAGCCGGGTGGCCGACTGACGGACGGCGGGGCCCGTCACCAGCTGACAAATGACAGCTGACAGATTTCAGATGACAGATAACAGATGACAGACTTTGAAATCTGTCAGCGCCGGGTGCACCCTGGCCCCATGTTCACCACATCGCCCCTCCCCCTCATCCCCCGGCGCACGCTCGGCGCCACCGGCCCGAGCGTCTCGGCCCTCGGCCTCGGCTGCATGGGCATGTCCGACCTCTACGGCCCCGCCGACGAGGCCGAGAGCGTCGCTACCATCCACGCCGCTCTCGACGCGGGCATCACCCTGCTCGACACCGGCGACTTCTACGGCATGGGCCACAACGAGCTGCTGATCCACGACGCCCTGCGCGGCCGCGACCGCGAGCACGTCCTCCTCAGCGTGAAGTTCGGCGCCCAGCGCGGCCCGGACGGCCAGTGGCTCGGCTACGACGCCCGCCCGGCGGCTGTGAAGACCGCCCTCGCCTACACGCTGCGCCGCCTGCGCACCGACCACGTGGACGTCTACCGCCCGGCCCGGCTGGACCCTGCCGTGCCGGTCGAGGAGACCGTCGGCGCGATCGCCGAGCTGGTCCAGGCCGGCCACGTCCGCCACATCGGCCTGTCCGAGGTCGGCGCCGACACCCTGCGCCGCGCCGCCGCCGTCCACCCGATCAGCGACCTCCAGCTCGAGTACTCGCTGCTCTCGCGCTCCGCCGAGACCGAGATCCTGCCCACCGCCCGCGAACTGGGCATCGGCATCACGGCGTACGGTGTCCTCTCGCGCGGCCTGCTCAGCGGCCACTGGCAGGGCGACCGCGAGCTGTCCGGCACCGACTTCCGCGGCCACAGCCCCCGCTTCCAGGGCGACAACCTCGCCCACAACCTCCGTCTGGTCGAGGCCCTGCGCGCGGTCGCCACCGAACGGGACGCCACCGTCGCGCAGATCGCCGTCGCCTGGGTCGCCTCGCGCGGCGCGGACGTCGTCCCGCTGGTCGGCGCCCGGCGCCGCGACCGGCTCACCGAGGCGCTCGGCGCGCTCCAGGTGACGCTCACCGAAGCCGACCTCGCGGCCATCGAGGCGGCGGTCCCCGCCGGGTCCGCGGCCGGGGAACGGTACGCTGCCGCCCAGATGGCCCATCTCGACAGCGAGCGCTGAGCCGCGGCCCGGCCCGCGGCGCCCGCCCACCGTGGGAAGGGCCGTCCGCATCCGCACCACCCGCCGACGGTCGGCCACCCCGGCCGGCCGCCCGCCCGCCGCACCCGGCGGGCGTCACGCCTCACCCGTTAGGACGAACCTCCCCGTGGCCACGGACAGCGCACTCACCACCGAACAGATCCTGAGCGCGACCGAGGACGTCCTCCGGCGGTTCGGCCCCACCAAGGCCACCGTCGTCGACGTCGCCCGTGCCCTCGGCGTCAGCCACGGCAGCGTCTACCGCTTCTTCCCGAGCAAGGCGGCGCTGCGCGAGGCCGTGACCCAGCGCTGGCTGTCCCAGGCCCACGACGACCTGCGCCTCGTCGCTATCGAGCCCGGCCCGGCCGGCGAGCGCCTGCACCGGTGGCTGACCACGCTGTTCGCCGCCAAGCGTGAGAAGGCCCTCGACGACCCCCAGCTCTTCGCGACGTACACGACGCTGGTCGGCGAAACGAGCCACATCGTCGACGCCCACCTGGCGACGCTGGTCGACCAGATCGGCCAGATCCTCCAGGACGGCATCGACAAGGGGGAGTTCCGGCACACCCCCGTCGTCCCGACCGCCCGCGCGGTGTTCGAGGCGACCGCCCACTTCCACGACCCCGCCCACGCCTCCGGCTGGTCCGACCCGGCGGTCGGGGACCGGTTCGAGGCCGTCTGGAAGCTCGTCCTGCGCGGCCTGGCAGCGGACGCCTGACGGCCGCCCGCCCCGACCCACCCCGCCCCGGACAGAGCGGGCGAAAACCGCTGGCCCGCCGCGCGCCCGGCCAGCAGACTGACGCGCGACGAACCCGTCCGAAGTCCCCTTCCGGAGAAGCTCCGTGCGCACCGCCAGCCCGAACCCCGTCCCCCGCCCCGCCCTCGACAGCCTGCACGGCCTCGCCCTCGGCGACGCGTTCGGCGACCGCTGGTTCGCCGTCCCCGTCGACGAGGCCCCCGCCGCGCTCGCGGCCCGGCTGCCCCGGCCCGCACCCTGGCACTGGACCGACGACACCGCCATGGCGATCGTCCTGGTCCGCCACCTGCGCACCCACGGTGAGGTCCACCAGGACGCGCTGGCCCGGGAGTTCGCGGCCGAGTACACCCGCGAGTACGGGCGCAAGTACGGGCCGTCGATGCACCGCGTACTGCGCGAGATTCAGGCCGGCGCCGACTGGCGCGAGGTCACGTCGGGCCAGTTCGGCGGCCAGGGCTCGTACGGCAACGGCGCGGCGATGCGGGTGGCACCGCTGGGCGCCTGGTTCGCCGACGACCTCGACGTCGTTGCCCGCCAGGCCGAACTCCAGGCCCGCACCACGCACTTCCACCCGGAGGCGGTCGCCGGGGCGGTGGCCGTCGCACTGGCGGCCGCGCTCGCCGCCCGCAGCCGGGGACAGGACGCGCCGGCGCGCGCCGAGCTGCTCAACGAGGTCGCCGGCCGACTGCCGGACAGCGACGTGCGCTCCGGCCTGCGGATCGCCGCCCGGTTCCCCGACGGCACCTCCGTCCGCCACGCGGCGCAGGTCCTCGGTTCCGGGCTGCTGATCTCCGCGCCGGACACCGTGCCGTTCGCCCTGTGGTCCGCCGCCGGTCACCCGGACTCCCTGCCCGACGCCCTCTGGCACACCCTGGAGGGCTGGGGCGACATGGACACCACCACCGCCATCGCGGGCGGCGTGGTCGCCGCCCGCACCGGGCCGGCGGCCGTGCCCGCCGGCTGGCTGGCCTCCCGCGAGGCCCTGCCGGCCGACCTGCCGCCCGCCTGACCGGTGCGGTGCCCGCCTCAGCTCCGGGAGTTGCCGAAGACGATCCGGTAGATGATCAGCAGCACGAGGGCGCCGCCGATCGCGGACGCCCAGGTCGCCAGGTCGAAGAAGTGCGCCGTCACCTCGCGGTGCAGGAACTTCGAGGAGATCCAGCCGCCGACGAACGAGCCGGCGACGCCGATCAGGGTGGTCACCACCAGGCCGCCCGGGTCCCGGCCCGGCAACAGCAGCTTGGCCAGGGCCCCGGCCACCAGGCCCAGCACGATCCATGCGACGAAGCTCATCCGTGTCCTCCCACCCTCCGAACCGTACGGCGGCCCCGTGCACGCCGTACTGCCTGCAAGGACGCCGCACCACCGCCCGCCGGTTCCCGCCCCCGGCGGGGCCGGCGCCTCGGCCATGCCATACCGACGAAAGAACCGGGCCGCTCCCACCCCCGCCGTCCGGCTTCCCGGACCGATCAAGTATCCCGACATCCGGAGGTGTCCGTCACCGTTCTCCGGGAGGATATTTGTGGGGAATTGCCTCCTTAGGGTTGCGGATGACCAGCGAGAATTTCAATCCGACTTGGAGCACGGATGGCACCCGACGTCGAGACAGTGACCGCCGAACTCACCGCCATGGCCGCGGCCGATCACCAGGGCGCGCGCCGGGCGAACAGCGACGACCCGGCGGAGCAGTTGGCTTGGCGCCGCTTGACCGCACAGCACGCGGATCGCCTCAGCGAGATCATGGACGCGCACGGCTGGCCGACCGCGGACCTGTTCGGCGAGGACGCGGCTCGGGCCGCGTGGCTGATCGCGCAACACGCCGACCGGCAACTCGACGTCCAGCGGCGCGCGCTGCGGCTGATGGAGCAAGCGGTGGCCAACGGCACCGCCAGCCCGCGCGATCTCGCCTTCCTGCGTGATCGCACGCTCGTGAACGAAGGCCGGAAGCAGATCTACGGCACACAGATCGCCGGTGTGAAGGACGGCTCGCCGATCCCGTGGCCCTGCGAGGACCCCGAGCGCATGGACGAGCGCCGCAAGGAGGTCGGCATCCCACCGTTCACCGAGTACGTCGCCCAGTTCTCCCCCGCCTGAGCCACTCCGGGCACCGGAGGGTCGGCTCACGCCCGACCCGCCGGACAGGCACCGGCCAGGGTCAAGCAGTGGCCCCGATGCAGGCCAGGATCACAGCAACGGCCGCAAGACGAGGAGGAGACACCGATGGGATTGCGACCCGGTCGACGTCGAGTTCTCGGCGGGGTTTTCGCAACTACGCTCGCCGCCGTACTCCCTTCCGAGGCACGGGCGTTCGCACAGGGCGCGGACGAACCTCACCTCACCGGTCGACTTCGGGAGCTTGAGTGGGCGCATTCGGCGCGGTTGGGGGTCTTCGCGCATGACGCGGCCACCGGCAGGACGGTGGAGTACCGCGCGGACGAACTGTTCCCGATGTGTTCGACGTTCAAGACGATCGCAGTAGGAGCCGTTCTGAGCAACGGCACACTACTCACCAAGCGCATCCGCTATACGGAGAAGGACGTCACGGACGCCGGCTACGCACCCATCACGGGCCAATCTGCCAACCTCGAAAGTGGCATGACCGTCGAAGAGTTGTGCACGGCTGCGATCGCGTACAGCGACAATGCGGCCGCCAACCTCCTGCTGCGCGAGCTCGGCGGCCCCGCCGCAGTCACCCGCTTCTGCCGCTCCGTCGGCGACCACGTGACCCGTCTCGACCGCTGGGAGCCCGCACTCAACTCCGCAGAACCCGACCGGGTCACCGACACTACGAGCCCTCGCGCCATCGGCCGCACCTACACCCGCCTCACGGTCGGGCATGCCCTCGACCCCGATGACCGCCGACGACTGACCGGCTGGCTCCTCGGAAACACGACGGGCGCCAACCGCTTGCGCGCAGGGCTACCGAAGGACTGGACCGTTGCAGAAAAGACCGGCACCGGCAACTACGGCACCACCAACGACATCGGCATCACCTGGCCACCCGGCCGAGGCCCGATCACGGTGGCAGTCCTGTCGACCAAGCACGAGCCTGCCGCTCCCGCCGACGAACCGCTGCTCGCAGAGACGGCAACACTGATCGCAGCGGCGCTGGCCTGATCGGTCATCAAGAACGAGGGGGCAAGCGCGGGTGGCTGCGGCCCGACTCCTTTCCCGATGGTCAACCGCTCTACGCGCCGCACGGCTCGAGATCGGCGACCGTCGGAGCCCACAGGCCCGCGCTGCCCCACCTGGTTCCGGTCACTACTCTCGAACCAGCAAACGTTCGAAGGCGGGCCGATCCAGCTCCACCCCGCAAAGCCACCTGGCCGGATAGCCTGACACCAACCACGCACCGATCCACCCAAGTTGCAAAGAATGTCCGATTCAAAGAAAGTTGCACACACCGGCCAACCCCGGTGACAAACCCCCAGCTCACGAACTCTGCTCCCCGCGCGTGCGGGGATGGTCCCGTGGTCCCGAAAATGATTTCCGTAGCCGGACCGCTGCTCCCCGCGCGTGCGGGGATGGTCCCTCCACGCCGTCACAGTGATGGATCGGCTCGGACTGCTCCCCGCGCGTGCGGGGATGGTCCCTACGACGAGGATGAGTCCTTCTATTCCTACGACTGCTCCCCGCGCGTGCGGGGATAGTCCCCGCTTCCAGGGCGTCCGCGAGGTCGGCGTGTGCACCACTCCTTGCGGTGCGCCCGGCGGAGGGCGGGCGGCGGCGTGTGCCGCAAATCGATCACCTCCGTGCAGAACCGCTCAGATCCGTTCTTCCGAGCCCGCAGGAGCATCGTCCGTGTTGAATGACGGCGTGACTGGATCACCTTCCGGTCCGGGGCTGTCTGCGCGGTTGTCCGATGCCGCTCGTGCTGTCTGGGCCAAGTCGGAGAGGGACACCGCAGGGTGGCTGCCGTTGTGGCGGCACATGGCGGACAGCGGGGCCGTTGCGGGGCGGTTGTGGGACCGGTGGCTCTCGCGGAACGTCCGGGAGTTGATCGCCGGGGCGGTCGGAGGCGACCACCGGCGGGCGCGGGAGTTGGCGGTGTGGCTGGCGGCCACGCACGACATCGGGAAGGCGACCCCCGCGTTCGCGTGTCAGGTCGACGGGCTCGCGGACCGGATGCGGGAGACCGGGCTGGCGATGCGCGACCAGAAGCAGTTCGGCGAGGACCGCCAGCTGGCGCCGCACGGGCTGGCCGGTCAACTCATCCTCCAGGAATGGCTGGTGTTACGACACGGCTGGACACACCGGGCCGCCGGCCAGTGGGCGGTGGTGGCCGGCGGGCACCACGGGGTGCCGCCGGGCCACGGGCAGCTGCACGACCTCGAACTGCGCGAGGACCTGCTCCGCACCCCGGGGGTGAGCGAACAGCGGTGGCGCGCCGTGCAGTTCGAGCTGCTCGACGCGTGCACGGATGCACTCGGGGACGACCGCCTCATGGTCGCCCTACGGGACGTGAAGCTGCCACAGCCGGTGCAGGTGCTCCTGACCGGCATCGTCATCATGGCCGACTGGATCGCCAGCAACCCCGACCTCTTCCCCTACTTCCCCGAGGACCGGCCCCGCTCGGAGGAGGAGCGCATCGAATCGGCGTGGGCCGGACTGCGACTGCCGCCCGCCTGGACGGCCGAGGAACCCGGCCTGGAAGCAGC
Source organism: Kitasatospora sp. NPDC058032 (assembly GCF_042885845.1). NCBI lineage: Bacteria > Bacillati > Actinomycetota > Actinomycetes > Kitasatosporales > Streptomycetaceae > Kitasatospora > Kitasatospora sp. NPDC058032. The sequence continues at coordinate 339,799 of NZ_JBHVRK010000001.1, forward strand.
CGAGTTGATGGCCGCGCGGTTCGACCTTCCGCCGGGAAGTGTGCCGCGCCCCGTGCAGGAGGACGCCGTCCGGCTTGCGCGCGAGTCGCCCGCGCCCGGGTTGCTGGTGATCGAGGCGCCGATGGGCGAGGGGAAGACGGAGGCGGCGCTCGCCGTCGCGGAGATCTTCGCCGCCCGGACCGGCGCCGGCGGGTGCTACGTCGCGCTGCCGACCCGTGCGACCGCCAACGCGATGTTCCCGCGGCTCACCGCATGGCTCGACCACCTGCCCGCCGAGGGTGACCGGGCGGTGTACCTCGCCCACGCGAAAGCGGCGCTCAACGACGAGTACGCGGGCATGATGGCCGCCGACCGGCGCCGGATCGCGGCGGTGGACTCCGACGGGCCGCAGGGGGCGGGGCATCGGGCGCGCCGGAAGGGCGCCGGGCTGATCGCCCACCAGTGGCTGCGCGGGCGCAAGAAGGGCATGCTCGCCTCGTTCGCGGTCGGCACGATCGACCAGGTGCTGTTCGCGGGCCTCAAGAACCGGCACCTCGCGCTGCGCCATCTCGCGCTCGCCGGCAAGGTCGTCGTGATCGACGAAGTCCACGCCAACGACGCCTACATGAACACCTACCTGGAGCGGGTGCTCTGCTGGCTCGGCGCGTACCGGGTGCCGGTGGTGATGCTGTCGGCCACCCTGCCCTCCGCCACCCGGCGCGCGCTGGTGCGGGCGTACTGCGGGGCGACGGAAGGGACCCAGGCGGAGGCACACGAGGAGACGCACGACGAGCGGCACGAGACCGGCTACCCGCTGCTGACCGCCGTCGCCCCGGGGCACCCGCCGTCGACCCGCCGGCCCGCGGCCGACGCCGCCCGGCGGACCACCGTCCGCCTCGAACCGCTGGACGACGACCTCGCCGCGCTCACCGACCTGCTGGCGTCCGAACTCGCCGACGGCGGTTGCGCGCTGGTGATCCGCAACACCGTCGACCGCGTCCTGGAGGCCGCCGAGCGGCTGCGCGAGCGGTTCGGGGACGAGGCCGTGACCGTCGCGCACGCGCGCTTCGTCGACCTGGACCGGGCGCGCAAGGACGACGGCCTGCTCGCCCGCTTCGGTCCCGACGGGGACCGGCCGCGCGGGCCGCACGTCGTCGTCGCCAGCCAGGTGGCCGAGCAGTCGCTCGACGTCGACTTCGACCTGCTCGTGACCGACCTCTGCCCGGTCGACCTGATGCTCCAGCGCATGGGCCGCCTGCACCGCCACCGCCGCGGCGAGGGGCAGAGCGCCCGGCCGCCGAAGCTGCGGACGGCGCGCTGCCTGGTCACCGGTGTGGATTGGGCGGCACGGCCCCAGCCCCTCCCCGTGAAGGGCTCGGCCTCCGTCTACGGCAGGCACCACCTGCTGCGCTCGGCCGCCGCCCTGTGGCCGCAGCTCGCGCAGAGGTCACCCCTGACGCTCCCGGACGACATCAACACGCTCGTCCAGCGTGCCTACGGCGACGAGCCGCTAGGACCGCCCGCCTGGAGCGAGGCCATGGCCGGGGCCGCGGAGGAGCAGCGGCTCGCGGACGCCGCGCAGACCGCCCGCGCCGAGGTGTTCCGGCTGGACGAGGTGCGCCGGCCGGGGCGGTCGCTGGTGGGGTGGCTGGACGCCGGGGTCGGGGACGTGGACGACCAGCGGCCCGGCCGGGCGCAGGTGCGGGACGGGGACGAGAGCCTGGAAGTGATGGTGGCGATGCGCTGCGCGGACGGCGGCCTCACCACACTCCCCTGGCTGGACCGGGGCCGTGGCGGCCTGCCGCTGCCGACCGAGACCGTACCCGCCTGGAACGCCGCCCAGGCCCTCGCGGCCAGCAGCCTGCGGCTCCCCTACCACTTCTCCAAGCCGTGGGTGATCGACCGGGCGATCAGGGAGCTGGAAGAGCTGTACATCCCCGCCTGGCAGGTCAAGGAGTGCCCGCAGCTGGACGGCGAGCTGGTGCTGCTGCTCGACGAGGACGGCCGGGCCGAACTGGCGGGCTTCGAGCTGGAGTACAACCCGAACGACGGCCTGACGGTACACCCGGCCGGGGCCCGTGAGGTGAGATTGGTGAAGAGCGTGCCCTCGTTCGACCTGGTGTCCCGCCCCTGGCTTCCGGTGCAGCGGTTGGACGGGACGGGCGCCGAACTGTCGCTGCGCGAGGTGTTCGCGCAGGCCGCGACGCTCCGGCGGCTGGCCGGGGACGTGCCGACGCAGGAGTTCGCGCTGATGCGGCTGCTGCTGGCGGTCCTGCACGACGCCGTGAACGGGCCGGCGGAGCTGGAGGACTGGGAGGAGCTCTGGGAGGACCCGGACTGCCTCGCCGCCGTCGGCCGCTACCTCGACCGGCACCGTGGGCAGTTCGACCTGCTGCACCCACAGACCCCGTTCTTCCAGGTCGCGGGCCTTCGTACCGAGAAGGACGAAGTCGCCTCCCTCAACCGCCTGGTGGCGGACGTGCCGAACGGCGACCCGTTCTTCTCCATGCGGATGCCGGCCGTCGAGCGGCTCCCCTTCGCCGAGGCCGCGCGCTGGCTGGTGCACGCGCACGCCTTCGACACCTCGGGCATCAAGTCGGCGGCGGCGGGCGACGGTCGGGGGAAGAACGGGAAGGTCTACCCGCAGGGAACGGGCTGGGCTGGCGGCCTCGGCGGTGTCCTCGCCGAGGGGGACGACCTGCGCGAGACCCTCCTGCTCAACCTCGTCGCCGCGGACACCGCAGGGGCGCGCTTCCGCTCCGACGACCGGCCGGCCTGGCGGCGCGGGCCGTACGGACCGGAGCAGGACCGGGAGGCCGCGGACCCCTCGCGCCGGCCCTCCGGACCTCGGGACCTCTACACCTGGCAGTCCCGGCGGATCCGGCTGCACCACGACGGGAGCGCGGTGACCGGGGTGGTGCTCTGCTACGGGGATCCGCTCCCGGCGCACGACCGCCGGTTCGTGGAGCCGCTCACCGGCTGGCGGCGCAGCCGGCCCCAGGAGAAGAAGCTCGGCCGGGTTCCGGTGTACCTGCCGCGCCAGCACGATCCGGCGCGCTCGGCCTGGCGCGGCCTGCCCGCCCTGCTGCGGTCGCGGACCGGCGAGGCGGCCGGGAGGGCCGGTGAACCACCGCAGTCCCAGAGCCCGTTGGTGCTCGAGTGGGTGGCCCGGCTGACCGGCGAGCGGGTGCTGGAGAGCCGCCGGCTGATCCGCGCGCGGACGGTGGGCGCGGTCTACGGGACCCAGCAGTCGGTGATCGACGAGGTGGTGGACGACGGGGTCACGCTGGCGGTCGTCCTCCTGCACGAGGACGACACGCGCTACGGGCAGAAGGCCGTGAGTGCGGTGGAATCCTCGGACGAGGGAGTGCAGGCGCTCGTCCGCCTGGCCGCCGACCTCGCGGAGGCCGCCGGTGCGGAGGCGGACGGGCCCAGGGCGGTGGCGGCCGAGCGCGGGTATGCCGGACTCGACGGCCCCTTCCGGCTCTGGCTCAGGGAGTTGGGACTGAGCGCGTTCCCCGACAAGGCTTTGGCGGACTGGCACCGGCAGGCCCGGCGGATCCTGTTCACGCTGGGCGCCGAACTGGTGGACTCCGCCCCGCAGGCGGCCACGCAGGGCCGGGTGGTCGCGGGCCGGGCCGGCACCCGCATCTGGCTCAACGACACCCTGGCGTTCCAGCGGTTCGGCTTCGCGCTGGCCGGAGCCCTCCCCGGCCCGAACCTGCCGGAGGGCCCCGACGGCCTGCCCGAGGGCCCCGACGGGAACCACCACGGGAACCACGACGACTCCCTGGAGAACGACGACCGATGACCACCGACCCCGTCCCGTCGCCCCGGCGTGCCGATCTCGGCCGGGTGGGTGCGGCCACCCGCGAGCACGTGGGCCAGTTGCAGCGCGGCTACCGCGCCGACGAGCCCCTCTTCGTCGCCCGGGTTGCGCAGATCCGGCGCGGCGCGGGCCGGCCGATCGACGCGCTGCCCGAACTGTGGGGCCTGACCGGCCTGGAGCGGCTGTACCCGAACGGCCGGACCGGGCCGTCGGACACCCTCGCCGAGAACGCGATGCACACGGCGGTCACCCTCTGGTCGCTGCACCAGCAGTCGCACCGCGACGCCGGGATGCACCGGCCCGGCGGGCCCCAGCTGGGAGGCGCCGTACGGCAGTTGATGCCCGCCGACGACATCGACGAGCCGCTGCGCAAGCGGTTCGTCCGGGCGGGCACGGCGCCGACCTTCGACATCCTCGCGCAGCGGCTGCGGGAGATCGTCACGCTGCTGCGCCGGTCCGCCGTGCCGCTCGACTACGGGCTGCTCGCCGACCAGCTCCACCGGTGGCAACTGCCCGGCCGCCGGGGCGAGGTGAACCGCTCCTGGGGGCGCAGCTTCCACGCGTACCGGCGCCCGAAGCCCGCCGAAGGAACGCCCGCCGACGGAACGCCCGCCGACCAGACCGTCACCGACTCTCCCGACACCGACAAGGACCAATCGTGAGCAGCCGCACCATCCTGGACGTCCACATCCTGCAGACCGTGCCGCCGAGCAACCTCAACCGGGACGACACGGGATCGCCCAAGACGGCCCTGTACGGCGGGGTGCGGCGGTCCCGGGTGTCCAGCCAGGCGTGGAAGCGGGCGACCCGCAGGGCGTTCGAAGGGCTGTTGGATCCGGCGGAGCTGGGGGTGCGGACCAAGAAGGTGGCGGAGCTGCTGGCGGCGCGGATCACCGGCCTGGGCGTGGAGCTCGAGGAGCCGGAGGCCCGGCAGGCGGCGGCCGACACGATCACGGCCGCGACCGGCGCGAAGGTGGAGCCGCCCAAGCGGAAGACCAAGGAGGGGGCGGACGACCCGGCGCCGGAGTCCGCGTACCTGATGTTCCTCAGCAGCCGCCAGCTCGACGCCCTCGCCGCGCTCGCGGCCGAGGGGCTGAGGGGGTCCGGCGGGCTGAAGGAGTTCTTCAAGGACAAGGAGAACAGGGCGCGGGCCCGGGCGGCGGCCAACTCCCGTCACTCGGTGGACATCGCGCTGTTCGGGCGGATGGTCGCGGACGCCTCCGACATCAACGTGGACGCCGCCGCGCAGGTGGCGCACGCGATCAGTGTGCACGCGGTGGAGAACGAGTCGGACTACTACACGGCGGTGGACGACCAGCGGGGCGAGGACGAGCCGGGCGCGGGCATGATCGGCACGGTCGACTTCAACTCCGCGACGCTGTACCGCTACGCGGCGGTGGACGTGGACCGGCTGCGGGCGAACCTGGGGGACGGGCCGCGCGCGGACGAGCCCGTGACGGAGCCGGTCCGGCGCGCGGTGGAGGCGTTCGTCGAGGCGTTCGTGATGTCGATCCCCACCGGCAAGATGAACACCTTCGCCAACCAGACGGTGCCGGACGCGGTGGTCGTCAAGCTGCGCTCCGCCCGGCCGATCAGCTTCGCGGGGGCGTTCGAGGAGGCCGTGAAGGCCGGTGGCGACGGCCTCACCGGCGGCCATGTCGCGGGTGCCTGCGCGCAGTTGGCCGCCTACGTGCCGGAGGTGGAGAAGGCCTTCGGTGCCGTGACCGAGGACAGCTGGGTGCTGCGGGTCGGCGAGCGGACGTCCGCCCTCGCCGGGCTCGGCACCGAGGTGGGGCTCGACGGGCTGGTCGAGGAGGTCGGCGCGGCGGTGACCAAGCGGCTGGCCGGGTCAGTCGGGGCAGGATCAGCCGGGACGGGGTCGGTCAGGGCAGGATCGGCCGGGACGGGATCGGCCGGGTGAGCGTGCTGCTGCTGAAACTGGCCGGGCCGTTGCAGTCCTGGGGCTCCTCCGCGCGGTTCACCCGTCGCACCACCGAGCCGGCGCCGACCAAGAGCGGCGTCCTGGGCTTGCTCGCGGGGGCGCTGGGGCGGGACCGGGGCGACGACCTCTCCGATCTGGCGGCGCTGCGGTTCGGCGTGCGCACCGACCAGCCGGGCACCCGCGTCCGGGACCTCCAGACGGCCCACCACGGGGACACGGACAAGGCCATGCCGCTGTCCGAGCGCTTCTACCTGGCGGACGCGGTGTTCGTGGCCGCGGTGGAGGGGCCGGACGCGACGGTCGGCGCGCTGGCGGCGGCCCTTCGCTCGCCCGTCCACCTGCCGTACCTGGGCCGCCGCTCCTGCCCGCCGAGCGGGCCGGTGGACCTGGGCATCCGGTGGGAGACGGGGCTGCGGTCGGCGCTGGAGCGGGAGCCCTGGCAGGCGGCGCGCTGGTACCGGGAGCGGCACCACGCGGCGTCGGTGGCGCTGCCGGTCCAGGCCGACGCCGAGCCGGCGGAGCAGCCGCGGGCGGACCTGCTGCGGGACCTGCCGCTGAGCTTCGACCCCCGGCACCGCCGGTACGCGCTGCGCGGGGTGTTCTCGTTCGTCGTCAACGCGCCGACGCTCGTGCCCGATCACGATCCGACGGCCCATCTGAACCTCCTATCACCGGAACCGGTCTGACATGTTCCTCACCCGTTTTCGCGTCAACACCGCCCGCGCCGGGGCGCGGCGGCTGCTCTCCTCGCCGCAGTTGCTGCACGGCGCGGTGATGGCGTCGTTCGCCGACCCGCTGCCGTCCGACCCGGTGTCGGCCGGCCCGTCGACACCGTCCGGCCCGTCGGCGCCGGGCGGCGCGGCACCCCGCGTGCTGTGGCGGATCGACCACAACTCCCGCGCCGAGGTGCTGCTCCACCTGGTGAGCCCGCGGCGTCCGGACCTCACCCACCTCGTGGAGGAGGCCGGTTGGCCGACCACCGGCGGCTGGCAGACCTTCGACTACGGGGCCTTCCTCACCGGCCTGGCCGCCGGTTCGACGTGGGCGTTCCGGCTGACGGCGAATCCCGTGCACAGCATCCGCCGCACCCCGGACGAGCCGACCAAGCGCACCGCGCACCTCACCCAACGCCACCAGGCCGGCTGGCTGTTGAAGCAGCAGGAGCGGGCGGGCTTCACCGTCGTCGAGAAGGCGCCGGAGCGTCGGCTGCTGCCGGAGGGGGACGAGCACGAGCTGGTCGTCCACCGGCAGCGGGGCCTGTCGTTCGGCAAGAACGACCGGCTGGCCGCAGGCCGCCACACGGTGACCCTGGTGACCGCGACCTACGACGGCCGGCTGCGGGTGACCGATCCGGACGCACTGCGGCGCACGCTCACCGCGGGGCTGGGCAAGGCCAAGGCGTACGGGTGCGGGCTGATGACGCTCTCGCCGGTGCGGGGGTGACGGGGTGGCCGCGACTCCGGCGAGCAGGCCGGTCTCCTCTCCCCGCGAGCTGACCCGGATCGGTGACCGGGTCTCGTTCCTCTACCTGGAGCGCTGCACGATCCACCGTGAGGACAACGCGATCACCGCCACCGACGAGTCCGGTGTCCGCTTCATTCCCTCCGCGACGATCGGCGTGCTGCTGCTCGGACCGGGCACCCGGGTGACGCACCAGGCAATGAGCGTGCTCGGCGAGTGCGGCGCGGGCGTCGTCTGGGTGGGCGAGCACGGCGTGCGCTACTACGCGGGCGGGCGGGCGCTGAGCCGGTCGGCCGCTCTGGTGGAGGCGCAGGCGACGGCCTGGGCGAACCGGCGCCACCGGCTGGACGTGGCGCGGGAGATGTACCGGCTGCGCTTCCCGGAGGCGGATCCGGCGGGGATGACCCGGCGGGAACTGCTCGGCGGGGAGGGCGACCGGGTGAAGGCGGTCTACCGTGCGGAGGCGGCCCGGACGGGGGTGCGCTGGGTGCGCCGGACGTACGATCCGGGCGACTTCGCGGCCGGCGACGCGCCGAACCAGGCGGTGACGGCGGCCGCGCAGTGCCTGTACGGGGTCGCGCACTCGGTGGTCGTGGCGCTGGGGTGCTCGCCCGCCCTGGGGTTCGTGCACTCGGGGCACGAGCGGTCGTTCGTGATGGACGTGGCGGACCTCTACAAGGTGGAGTTCGGCATCCCGGCCGCGTTCGACGCGGCGGCGGAGGGGCCGGAGGACGTGGCGGGGCGCACCCGGCGGGCGTTGCGCGAGCGGATCCGGGCGGGCGGCCTGCTGGAGCGGGTGGTCGCGGACCTCCAGGGCCTGTTCGCGCCGTACCGGCCGTCGGAGGCGGCCGGTCAGGACAGCGGCCACGGGGACGGCAGCCACGGGGACGGGGACGGGGACGGCGGCGACACCGTGCGGCTGCAGACCGACCGGGGCGGCACCGTGGCGGGCGGGCGCAACTACGGCGGCGGAGAGGTGGTCTGGTGATCACCCTGGTGCTCGCGGACTGCCCGGCCGGGCTGCGGGGGCTGCTGACCAGGTGGCTCACCGAGATCTCGCCGGGTGTCTTCGTCGGCGATCCGTCGGCGCGGATCCGGGAGGTGCTGTGGGAGGAGGTACGGGCGTACCGGGGTCGGGGGCGGGCCGTGCTCGCGTACAGCGCGGACACCGAGCAGGGGTTCGGGTTCGCGACGCACGAGCACCGCTGGCACCCGGTGGACCACGAGGGGCTCACGCTGATCCACCGCCCGGCGGACCGTCCGGTGCCGGCGCCCCGGGCCGGGCCGGCACCGGGCGGGACCGCGGACGGGAGCGCGGACGGGACCGCGCGCGGGTGGAGCAAGGCCTCCAGGCGGCGGCGGTTCGGCGGCCGTTAGCGGCGGCGGGCCCGGCGGGTTCCCGGGGTCAGGCGCCGGCCGTGCGCAGGTGCGGGATGACGTCGGTGCCGTAGGCGTCGATGGTGGGTTCGACGGCGTCGTGCATGGCGTAGACGGCGAACTGGTCGACGCCGAGGGCGCGGAGCTGGTCGAGGCGGGCCAGGTGGGTGGCGGTGGGGCCGATGACGCAGAAGCGGTCGACGATCTCGTCGGGGACGAAGGCGGTGTCGGGGTTCCCGGCGCGGCCGTGGTGGCTGTAGTCGTAGCCCTGGCGGTCCTTGATGTAGGCGGTGAGGGCCTCGGGGACGAGGCCGGAGTGTTCGCCGTAGTGGCGCACGAGGTCGGCGACGTGGTTGCCGACCATGCCGCCGAACCAGCGGCACTGCTCGCGGGCGTGGGCGAGGGCGGCCGGGGAGTCGTCGGCGGTGACGTAGGCCGGGGCGGCGACGCAGACGGTGAGCGCGTCGGGGTCGCGGCCGGCTTCGGCGGCGGCCCGGCGGACGGCCTTGACCATGTACTCGGTGAGGAAGGGGTCGGCGAGCTGGAGGATGAAGCCGTCGGCCTGGCGGCCGGTCAGGGCGAGGGCCTTGGGGCCGTAGGCGCCCATCCAGATCGGCAGGGTGGCGCCCTCGCGGACCCAGGGCAGGTGCAGTTCGGTGCCGTCGACCTCGGCGGTGCGGCCCTCGGCCAGCTCCTTGATGGCGTGCATGGCCTGGGAGAGCCGCTCCAGGGTGGCGGGCGGGCGCCCGGCGACCCGCATCGCGGAGTCGCCGCGGCCGATGCCGCAGACGGTGCGGTTGCCGTACATGTCGTTGAGGGTGGCGAACAGGGAGGCGGTCACCTCCCAGGTGCGGGTGGAGGGGTTGGTGACCATGGGGCCGACGGTGAGGGTCCCGGTCTCGGCGAGGATGCGGCTGTGGATGACGAAGGGCTCCTGCCACAGGACGCAGGAGTCGAAGGTCCAGCCGTGGCTGAAGCCGGCCCGTTCGGCGCGGATCATGCGGTCGATGAGCAGGCGCGCGGGCGGGTCGGTCTGCAGGACGAGGCCGATGTCCATGGTGGGCTCCGGGAGAGGGAGGGAAAGGAGAGGGACGGGGCGCGGGGGACCGGCTCAGCCCAGGTACTGGCAGGTGTCGCGGCGCAGGAACGTGCCGTGGCCGGCCCGGCCGAGCCAGGTGCCCCGGTCGAGGACGACGGTGCCCCGGGAGAGGACGGTGCGGGCGCGGCCGGTGAGGGTGCGCCCCTCGTACGCCGAGTAGTCGACGTTCATGTGGTGGGTGGCGGCGGAGACGGTCTGCACGGCGGTGGGGTCGTAGACGACGACGTCGGCGTCGGCGCCGGGGGCGAGGGTGCCCTTGCGGGGGTGCAGGCCGAACATCCGGGCCGGGGTGGTGCAGGCGAGTTCGATCCAGCGGCGGCGGCTGAGGTGCCCGTCGACGACGGCCTGGTGGAGGAGGTCCATCCGGTTCTCCACGCCGGGCAGGCCGTTGGGGATCTTCGAGAAGTCGCCGCGGCCGAGTTCCTTCTGGCCGGTGTAGCAGAACGGGCAGTGGTCGGTGGAGACCACCTGGAGGTCGTTGGTGCGCAGGCCGCGCCAGAGGGCCGCCTGGTGCTCGCGGGGCCGCAGCGGGGTGCTGCACACGTACTTGGCGCCCTCGAAGCCGTCGGCGCCCTCCTCGGCGAGGTTGTCGGTGGAGAGGAAGAGGTACTGCGGGCAGGTCTCGCCGAAGACGGGGTGACCGTCGTCGCGGGCGCGGGCGAGTTCGGCGAGCGCGGAGGCGGCGGAGACGTGGACGACGTAGAGCGGGCTGCCGGCGACCTGGGCGAGTTTGACGGCGCGGTGGGTGGCCTCGGCCTCCAGCAGTTCGCGGCGGACCTCGCCGTGGTGGCGGGGCGCGGTGCGGCCGGCGGCGAGGGCCTGTTCGACGAGGACGTCGATGGCGATGCCGTTCTCGGCGTGCATCATGATCAGCCCGCCGTTGGAGGCGCCGCGCTGCATCGCGCGCAGGATGCGGCCGTCGTCGCTGTAGAAGACGCCGGGGTAGGCCATGAACAGCTTGAAGGAGGTGGACTCGCCGGAGTCGACGAGAGTGTCCATCTCCTTGAGGACGGCGTCGGTGACGTCGGAGACGATGGTGTGGAAGGCGTAGTCGATCGCGCAGTTGCCCTCCGCCTTGGCGTGCCAGGCGTCCAGGCCCTGGCGCAGGCTGCCGCCGACGGGCTGGACGGCGAAGTCGACGATGGTGGTGGTGCCGCCCCAGGCGGCGGCGCGGGTTCCGGTCTCGAAGGTGTCGGAGGCGTGGGTGCCGCCGAACGGGAGCTCCATGTGGGTGTGGACGTCGACGCCGCCCGGGATGACGTAGTGGCCGGCCGCGTCGATGACGGTGTCGGCGGTCCAGGAGAGGGCGGCCTCGCTGCCGGTGGCGGCGAGGGCGGCGATCCGCTCGCCCTCGATGAGGACGTCGGCGCGCAGTTCCTCGGTGGCGGTGATGACGAGTCCGCCGCGGACGGCGGTGCGGCGGGGCGCGGCGGCGCCGGTGGGGCCGGTGGGGCCGGTGGGGCCGGTGGGGCCGGTGGTCGAGGGGGTCGCGGTCACGGGGTCGGTGGTCACCGGTTTCGCCTCCGTCAGGCCTCGGTCAGCGGGCCGTAGGCCTCGGGGCGGCGGTCGCGGTAGAACGCCCACTGCCGGCGGACCTGTTCGATGACCCCGAGGTCGAGGTCGCGGACGACCAGTTCCTCCTCCTTGTCGGAGGCGACCTCGCCGACGAACCGGCCGCGCGGGTCGACGAAGTAGGACGAGCCGTAGAAGTCGTTGTCGCCGTACTCCTCGGTGCCGACGCGGTTGATGGCGGCCACGTAGTAGGCGTTGGCGACGGCGGCGGCCGGCTGTTCGAGCTGCCAGAGGTAGGCGGAGAGGCTGCGGCTGGTCGCGGAGGGGTTGTAGACGATCTGCGCGCCGCCCAGGCCCAGCGCGCGCCAGCCCTCGGGGAAGTGCCGGTCGTAGCAGATGTAGACGCCGACCTTGCCGACGGCGGTGTCGAAGACCGGCCAGCCGAGGTTGCCGGGCTTGAAGTAGTACTTCTCCCAGAAGCCCTTGACCTGCGGGATGTGGTGCTTGCGGTACTTGCCGAGGTAGCTGCCGTCGGCGTCGATCACGGCGGCGGTGTTGTAGTAGACGCCGGGCTGCTCCTCCTCGTAGACGGGGACGACGAGGACCAGGCCGAGTTCGCGGGCGAGGTCGCGCATCCGGCGCACGGTGGGGCCGTCGGGGACGGGCTCGGCCCAGCGGTAGTGCTCGGGCTCCTGGACCTGGCAGAAGTACGGGGAGTTGAAGACCTCCTGGAAGCCGAGGATCTTCGCGCCCCGGGCGGCGGCCTCGCGGGCGTAGCCCTCGTGGAGGGCGATCATGCTCTCCTGGTCGCCGGTCCAGCGGGTCTGGACGAGGGCGGCACGGACGATCTGCGACATGGGTACCTCCGCAACTCCGCGGCCCGTCCCGGGGGCGGGCCCGCGGTTCGAGGGTCGGCGGGCGGTGCAGCCTGCGGTGGATGTCTACGTGCGTAGAAGGTTGGGTGCCTCGACCGTAGGCCCGGCCCCGGTCGCCTGACAATACGTCGAACGCCAGGCGGCCGACGCGATCTTGGTGTGCGGACACGCGGGGTCCCGTAGGTGGGATGAAACGCTCATCTACCCCGGGAGCGCACTCCTTACTCATTCGAGTGAATCCGGGAGGGGGACGGCCTTGTTCGGGGCAAGAAGCCGGTGACGCTCCTCCGGTCCGCCGCCGGAGGAGCCCGTCGACCGATGGTGGCGGCCGACCGGCGGTGGTGGCGCGCAGCGGCTGGAGGGGGTGGTGGCGGGTGGGGACGACCGAGGGGGCGCGGGGCGCGGTGCGGGTGCCCGCCTGGGGCGGGGTGCTGCTCGGGTTCGGGGTGCCGGTGCCGGCGGTGCTCGGGTGGCTGCTGTTCGTCCAGCGCACGCCCTCCGGCCAGGGCGCACTGGACGTCCGACTCCAGCTGGCCGGATCGCGGGCCGCCGCCGAGGCCGTGCTCGCCGGGCGGGCCCCGGTCTTCCGCGCCTCGCTGGACGCCGACCTCTGGCTGATCGGCGGCCTCGCGGTGACGCTGGCGGCGGCCGGGATGCTCGGGGGGTACGTGTTCACCCGGGCGCACTGGCGGCTGACCGCGCTCGTCGCGGGCCTGGCCGGGGTGCTGGCCGGCGGCTGCGACCTCGCCGAGGACGTCCTGCTGGCCGCCGGGCTGGGCCGCGCCGGCCCCGGACCGTCGGGCGGGGACGCGCCGTTCGCCGCGGCCGCCGCGTTCGCCACCCTCAAGTGGCTGCTGCTCCCGCCCGCGGGCGCGGTCGCGGTCGTCGTCTGCAGCGCCACCGTGCACCGGGCGGTGCGGGCGCTGCTGCCCCGGCCGCCGGAGGAGGAGCGCGCAGGCGCCGGGACGGGGCCGGCGCTGATCCCGCCGTGGCCGGTGGCGACCGCGCGCGGCGGGCGCTGGCCACCCGGCCCGAGGGCCCACGCACCGCTCGCCCGGCACGCTCGCTGGCGCAACGCCGCCCGGGTGCCGCCCGGGCGCGAGCACGCCCGGCTCGGCTTCTGCGTCTCCGGCGGCGGCATCCGCGCCGCCTGCGTCACCCTCGGCGCGCTGCAGGCGCTGCGCCCCTGGCTGAAACAGGCCCGCTACCTGGTCTCGGTCTCCGGCGGCGGGTACACCGTCGGCGCGATGCAGCTGGCGCTCAGCGACTCCGCGCCCGGCGGACCGGTCCGGGCCCGCTCCGGGCTGGACTCCGACACCGTGCTCGAACCGGGCTCGCCCGAGGAGGACCACCTGCGGCGCCACTCCAAGTACCTGGCGGACGGCGCGGGCGAGTGGCTGGTGGCGCTCGGCACCCTGCTGCGCGGCATGGTCGCGGCGCTCTCCCTGCTGCTCGCCACCGTCCTGGTGCTGGGCCTGGCCCTGAGCCGGTTCTACCACCTGGTGCCGCTCGCCGACCTGGACGGCCCGCCGTCGGTGGTCTCCCCCGCCGCGTTCGCGCTCGCCGGGCTGCTGGCGGCCGCCGCCACCGGGTGGCTGCTGTGGCTGCTCACCTTCTCCTGGCTCGGCTGGAACACCCCGCTGCCCCGCGTGCTGCGCCGTTTCTCGCACGGCGCGCTCGCGCTGGCCGCGCTGACCGCCGTCGGCGTGCTGGCCGTTCCCGGTCTGGCGTGGGGCGCGGTCGCACTGCAGCGGGCGCTCGCGGTCGGTGCCCGGCAGACCGGGGCCGGCATCAGCCTCACCGTGCTGCTCAGCTATCTGGCGCTGCTGCTGGGCATCCTCTGGCGCGGCCGGCACGCCATCGAGCAGGGCGCGGCGGTGCTCGGCGGAGTGCTGCGCGGGGTGCGGAGCGGCGGCGCGCGGCGGCGGACGGGCGGCCTCACCGGGCGGATCACCGAGTACCTGGTGCTCTGGTCGGCGCTGATCGCGCTCACCTTCGGCACGCTGCTGACCTTCGGCTGGGCGGTGGCCACCGGGCACGGCTGGCCGCGCGCGATCCAGGTCCTGCTGCCGCTGGTCCTGGTCACGGTGGGGCTCAACCTCGACCAGACCTGGATGGGCCTGCACCCCTTCTACCGGCGCCGGCTCGCCTCGGCCTTCGCCGTCCGGCGGGTGGTCGAGGAGGAGGGCGGGGACGCCGGTGCGGACCGGGGCGGGGAGGTGCTGGCCCGGCCGTACCACTTCTTCCGCGAGCAGACCCGACTCAGCCACTACGGCACCCGGCGGCCGGACTTCCCCCAGGTGATCTTCGCGGCGGCGGCGAACCTCTCCGGCAGCGCGCGCACGCCACCGGGCCGGCGGGCGGTCTCGTTCACCTTCTCGCACGACTACGTGGGCGGGCCGGACGTCGGCTACGCGCGGACCGACCTGCTGGAGCGGCGCACCCGGCGGCACATCGCCCGGGACCTCACCGTGCAGTCCGCGATGGCCGTCTCCGGCGCGGCGTTCTCCTCCGCGATGGGCCGCCGCTCCCGCGCCTACCAGGGGCTGTTCGCGGTGACCAACGCGCGGCTGGGCACCTGGCTGCCCAATCCGGCGGCGCTCGCCCCGCTCTGGGCCGCCGACCGGGACTGGCGGTACGCGCCGCAGCCCGCCGTCCGGCGGCTCTCCTACCAGCTGCGGGAGGCCTGCGGCCGGTACCCGATGGACGCGCGGTTCCTGCTCACCACCGACGGCGGGCACTACGAGAACCTCGGCCTGGTCGAACTGCTGCGGCACGGCGTGCGGACGGCGGTGTGCATCGACGCGAGCGGCGACTCCGCCTTCGCGGGCGCGCTCGCGGCGGCGATCACCCTGGCGCGGGAGGAGTTGGGCATCGCGATCACGCTGCGCGAGCCGGAGCTGCTGGTACCGGGCAGTGCCGGGGGCGGCGGCGGGCGCGGGGGGAGCGGCCAGCCGCCGTTGCGCGGTCTGGCGGCGCGGCTGGCCGACCGGCTCTCGGCCCGGGCGGTGGTGGTCGGCGACATCACCTACCCGTGGCCGCTGGAGCTCGGGGAGGCCGGCGCCCCGCCGGACGCGATGGCCCGGCACGGCACGCTGATCGTCGCTCAGGCCGTACTCACCCCCGGCATGCCGTACGAGCTGCACGCGTACGCGGTGGCCGATCCGGCGTTCCCGGACGACGGCGCCGGCGACCAGTGGTTCGACCACCGGCAGTTCGACGCGTACCAGACGCTCGGCCGGTACCTGGGTGAGCAGGCCGCGCCGGCGGTCGCGGCGGCCCTGGCGGAGGCCGAGGCGGCGGGGTCGGGGGCGTCGGGGGCGTCGGGGGCCGGGCCGGGGTCGAGGTCGGGGTCAGGGTCGGCGGGAGCCGCCGGTCCGGCGCCGGCACCAGCCCCGACAGCGGCGCCGATGCCGGCGCCGGACCGCAAGGCCCAGGGCCGGGGGCCTGACCGGACGGGGAGCGTGCCGGGGCCCGGCCGGGCGCCCGGCGCGGAGCGGGGCGCCACCGCGCCCGACCAGGGGCGCAACGGGCAGCTGTGACGGTGCTCGCTTGACTCCTGCCGCTTCCGTCGGGAAGGATCCGGCACATGGACTCCGGCACCACTCTGGTCTGCCGCCTGCACGTCGACCTCCGGCGCCAGGCGAGTTCCATCTGTGCCTGTTGTTGATCTTTCCCTTCCCCCTCGGCCCCGCCCTGTGACGTCCCCCAGGGTTCGCGCCGCACAGCCACACCCGTCTTCCTGACGCGCCTTCGCCCGGCGTGAGCGTGCCGTCCGCCGGTGTCCCACCGGTGCGGTCCGGTGCGTGCGCCGCCACGTCTCCGTTCCCCTCCCGCCTTTCCCGAGGACGCCCGCATGAGCCTGAACCTCGCCCCCGAGACGCCCACGACCGCACCCGACACGCCCGCCCCGGCCCCGCCCCCGGCTCCGGGCACCGCACCCGCCGGGGACACCCGCGCGCCGCTCACCCCGAACACCCTGCGGACGATCGTCCGCGAGCTGGCCGAACAGCCCGAGCAGTGGATCCACCACGTGCGGCTCTCCACCGAGGAGCGCTGGTACCGCCGGCTCGCCGCCGACGAGGACCACGAGGTCTGGCTGATCAGCTGGCTGCCCGGCCAGTCCACCGGCTTCCACGACCACGGCGGCTCGCGCGGCGCGTTCACCGTCGCGCTGGGAGAGTTGGAGGAATTGTCGCTGGGCGGCCCCGAGCAGGGCCTGCTGATCCGGCGCATCCAGTCCGGCACCGCCCGCGCGTTCGGCCCCGACTACGTGCACGACGTCCGCAACACCGCGTCCGGCCCCGCCGTGACGCTGCACGCCTACTCGCCGCCGCTCAACTCCATGGCGCACTACGAACTGCGGGCCGGCGGCCTGGTCCGCACCTCCGAGGAAGGACCCGACCAGTGGTGACCACGATCGACGACCTGCTCGCCCGCTCTCGCGAGGGCGTCCACCGGCCCGGCGCCGAGGAGGCCCACCGCGCGCACCGCGACGGCGCCCTGCTGGTGGACATCCGCCCGGCGGCGCAGCGCGCGGCCGAGGGCGAGATCCCCGACGCGCTGATCATCGAGCGCAATGTGCTGGAGTGGCGGCTGGATCCGACGGGCGGTCACCGGATCCCGGAGGCCACCGGGTACGACCTGGAGGTGATCCTGGTCTGCTCGGAGGGGTACGCCTCCAGCCTGGCGGCGGCGTCGCTGCGCGAACTGGGCCTGCACCGCGCGACCGACCTGGACGGCGGGTTCGTCGGCTGGGCGGCGGCCGGGCTGCCGACCCGTCAGGGAGGGTGAGCGGGCCGACACCGCCACCCCGGCCGGTGGTCGGATCCGCGCGGGCCGCGACACCCGCCGGATCCGACCACGGCTGGTAAATCAGGGACACCAGGGTCATCAGGTCATAGGCTGATCAGAGTTTCCACCGCCGCCATGGCGGGCAGTCACGCGACCGACAGGCCCACCCACCGAGACCGACAGACCGCCAGACGACACCATCGGCGCCGCCGCCGGGGACCGCCGAGACGAGGAACACCCCCGTGATCAGATTCGACGGCGCGGGCAAGCGCCACCCCGACGGCACGGTCGCCGTCGAGGGCCTCGACCTCGACGTTCCCACCGGTCGCACGACCGTGCTGGTCGGACCGTCCGGCTGCGGGAAGACCACCCTGCTGCGGATGGTCAACCGCATGGTCGAGCCGACCTCGGGCCGGGTCCTGCTGGACGGCACCGATGTGGCGGCGCTGGATCCGGCCAAGCTGCGGCGCGGCATCGGGTACGTGATCCAGCAGGCCGGGCTGTTCCCGCACCGCCGGGTGATCGACAACGTGGCGACCGTCCCGTACCTGCTCGGCTGGGACCGCAAGAAGGCCCGGGCACGGGCGGCCGAGCTCCTCGACCTGGTCGGACTCGCCCCGGAGACCGCCAAGCGCTACCCGTTCCAGCTCTCCGGCGGCCAGCAGCAGCGCGTCGGCGTGGCGAGGGCGCTGGCCGCCGACCCGCCGGTGCTGCTGATGGACGAGCCGTTCAGCGCCGTCGACCCGGTGGTGCGGGCCGGGCTCCAGGAGGAGCTGCTGCGCCTGCAGTCCGAGCTGCACAAGACGGTGCTGTTCGTGACGCACGACATCGAGGAGGCCGTCCGGCTCGGCGACCAGGTGGTGGTGCTGCGCGAGCACGGCCGGATCGCCCAGCTGGCGGACCCGCACACCCTGCTGACGGCGCCCGCCGACGCGGACGTCGCCGCCTTCCTCGGCCGTGACCGGGGCCTGCGCGGGCTCGGGCTGCGGTCCGCCACGGCCGTGGCCGTCCGGCCGATACCGGGCGGACCGGGTGGACCGGGTGGCCGCGCGAACGGCGGGGCAAGCGGGGCGCGCTTCGGTGGGTGGGAGCTCGTGCTGGACGACGAGCGCCGCCCGATCGGGTGGATCGACCGGGACGCCGCGGGAGCCACCCTCCACCCGGCGCCCGGGTTCCGGCCCGAGGCCGACACGCTGCGCGCCGCGCTGGACGCCGCCGTGCTCTCCCCCGCCGGGATCGCGGTCGCCCTGGACACCGACGGCCGGGTGACCGGCACCGCCGACCGCGAGGCGGTGCTGGCCGCGCTCGCGGCCCGCCCCGCCCCGTCCCCGATCCCGGCCGCTGTCGCCGACGACGCGGACGCCGATACCGCTGCCGTTGCCGTTGCCGACGCCGCCCTCACGGCGGACCGGGCCGCGGCGGCCGAGGCCGAGAAGGACGGAGCGACCGGTGGACGATGAACCGATCATCCGCTGGTACTGGATCGGTGACCACCTCGGCTACCTCGGCGACCTGCTCGCCGACCACGCCGCCATCGCGCTGCTCCCGGTGCTGATCGGCCTGCTGCTGGCGATCCCGCTCGGGCTGGCCTGCACCCGCTACCCACGCCTCTACCAGCCGCTCGCCGCCGTCTTCAACATCGTCTACGCGCTGCCCTCGCTGGCCGTCTTCGTGGTGCTCATCCCCTACACCGGGCTGGCCACCCAGGCGACCGTGATGATCCCGCTCACCTTCTACGCGCTCGCCGTGCTGCTGCCCACCACGGTGGACGGGCTGCGCGCCGTGCCCGACCCGGTGCGGCAGGCCGCGACCGCGATGGGGTACGGGCCGTGGCACCGGCTGGCCGCCGTCGAACTGCCCGCTGCCGTCCCCTACCTGGTGGCCGGTCTGCGGGTGGCGGCCGTCTCCAGCATCTCGCTGGCCTCGGTGGGCGCGCTGGTCGGGCGCGGCGGGCTCGGCTACCTGTTCGTCGACGGCTTCCAGCGCACCTTCCCGACCCCGATCGTGGCCGGGATCGTCCTGATCGCCGCGCTCGCGCTGGCCGTGGACCTGCTGCTGGTCGGCGCCCGCCGACTGCTGGCGCCCTGGGCCGTGCGGGAGAAGGGAGCGGGCCGGTGAACTGGCTCACCTGGCTCGGGGACTTCTTCTCCGACCCGGACCGCCGCAGCGGTCCGAACTCGATCGCGCACCGGATCGCCGAGCACCTGCTGTTCTCCGGCGAGGCGCTGCTCTTCGCCGCGCTGCTGGCCGTCCCGCTCGGGCTGCTGATCGGCTACACCGGGCGCGGCGTCACCGTGGTGACCGCGCTGGCCGGCGCCGCCCGTGCCCTGCCCACGCTCGGCCTGGTGACGCTGGCGGTGCTGCTCGCCGGGGTCGGCGACACCGCCGTGCTGGTTCCGCTGGTCGCGCTGGCCGCGCCGCCGCTGCTGGTCGCCGCCGTCGAGGGGGTGCGCGGCACCGACCCGGACGTGCGGGACGCGGCGCGCGGCGTCGGGCTGACGCACCCGCAGGTGCTGTGGCAGGTCTGCGTGCCGTCGGCGCTGCCGACCCTGCTGGCCGGCTTCCGGACCGCGACCGTGCAGGTCATCGCGACGGCGACGGTGGCCGCGTACGTCGGGCTCGGCGGTCTCGGCCGGTACGTCGTCGACGGGCTGGCCACCCGGGACTACGCGATGACGATCGGCGGCGCGCTGCTGGTCGTGCTGCTCGCCGTCGGGGCCCAGGCGTTCTTCGCCCTGCTCGCCCGGTACGCGCTCCCGCCCGGACTGCGCGCCCAGCAGCTGGCCGCGGCCCGGCAGCCGACGTGACCGTGCCGACTGCCCTGCGTATCGCCACCCCGGCTCCCTCGCCGGCTTCCTCAACCGCCTCCGTGCCGTCTCCATCGCCACTTCCCTCGCCCGACCGTGACGTCCACCCCGAAAGGACACCAATCACCATGTCGACATCCGCATCCGCACCGCTGAGAGCGGTGACGGCCGGCCGTCGCACTGCCGCCCTGGCCGCCCTCGCCGCGCTCGCGCTGGCCGCGACGGCCTGCTCCTCCTCCGGCGACGACCCGCTGGGCGGCAAGGGCTCGGCGGCCCCGGCGCCCGCCGGCAGCACCTCCGCGGGTGCCGCGGCCGGCGGGACGGTCGTGGTCGGCTCGGCCAACTTCCCCGAGAACGTGCTGCTCGGCTCGATCTACTCGCAGGCGCTCAAGGCCAAGGGTGTGAAGGTCGAGGAGAAGTTCAACATCGGCAGCCGCGAGGTGCTCTACGACCAGGTGCAGAGCGGAAGCCTGTCCGTGCTGCCCGAGTACAACGGCTCACTGCTCGCCTACCTGGGCAACAGGTCGACCGACCCGACCACCGCCTCGGTCAACGCCGCGCTGGCCAAGTCGCTGCCGGCCACGCTCGCGATCCTGGACTCCTCCCCCGCCGAGGACAAGGACACCCTGAGCGTCAGCCAGGAGACGGCCGACAAGTACGGGCTGAAGTCGATCACCGACCTGGCCGGCAAGGCGGGCGAGTTCACCATCGGCGGTCCGCCGGAGTTCAAGTCGCGCCAGGAGCAGCCGCTCAAGGACGTCTACGGCGTGACGTTCAAGGAGTGGAAGTCGACCGGCGACACCACGGCCAACGCGGTCAAGGACGGCTCGGTGCAGGTCGGCAACGTCTTCTCCACCGACCCGAAGATCACACAGCTGAAGCTCGTCCCGCTGACCGACCCGAAGAACCTGTTCGCCGCCCAGAACGTGACGCCGCTGGTCAACAAGGCCAAGGTGGACACGACGGCGACCGCCGCGCTCAACGCGGTGTCCGCCAAGCTGGACACGCCGGGGCTGCTGGCGCTGATGAAGAAGGTCGCGGTCGACAAGGAGGACCCGTCGGCGGTCGCCAAGGACTGGCTGAAGAGCAACGGGCTGTCCTGACCCGGCCGGACGCCGGGCCCGGGAGCCGATCCCGGGCCCGGCAGATCTTCCCTTGAGCGGCGCGGACATGACAGGGTGACGGCATGCGCACTCGTCTCCTCGCCGCCACCCTCACGGCCTGCGCCGCGGTGAGCCTCGCCGCGTGCTCCGGCTCCGGCTCGGACTCCGGCGCCACCGCGGCCGGGGCCACCGCGACCGCCACAGCGACCGCGACCGCGACCGCATCCGCGACCGGCCCAACAGCCGGTCCGGCGACCGGTCCGGCGAGCGGAACCGCCGCGTCCGACGCCCCCTCGGCGGCCCCCGCTCCGCCCGCGACGACCGCGACGCCGGGCTCCGCCGACGCCTCCGGGCCCACCGCCGCGACGGCGACCGCGCAGCCGTCCGCCGGCCCGCCCTCCCCGGGGACCACGGGCTCCGCACCGGCCGCCGGCTCCCCGACCGGACCCCCGACCGACTCCCCCGCCGAACCCCCGGCGGCCCCGAAGCCGGCGCCGCCCTCCGACGCCGGGCTGCCGGCCGAGCCGGCCGCCGACGTCACCGCACAGCTGGTCGCCGCCCTGCAGGCGATCGACCCGGCGATCGTCGGCGGACAGCCCGAGCAGGCCGTCGAACGGGCCCGCAACCAGTGCCAGTCGATGTTTCAGTTCCCGAAGGACCGGGCCAAGTTGATCGACCTGGTCAACCAGCGCTTCACGGATCCCACCCACCCCCAGGGTTTCGGACCGGAGAAGGCGGACAAGATCCTGGACGCGCTGCGCACCACCCTCTGCCCGCCGGCCTGAACCGCCCGGCGAGCCCCCCGAACGGCCCGGTGTCCTGAGCTCCGGGCCACCGTGGCCGCGCGCGACGACCACCGCGCGGCCACGGCACAAACCCCGACTCAGACGAGGCTCCAGGCGGTGTCCTTGTCGTCGGACGCGATGAAGTAGTCCACGGGTTCCTCCTTTCCAGGGGTCGGCAAACGTGAGACGCGTGAGCATGGGGCGCACGTCGCGCGGCTGCGGATGTCAGGCCGCACGGGAGCGGCGGTACGCGGGCGGGCGCCCGGTGGCGGGCACTTCGGAGTGAGGGGCGTTCCGCGTGGACGCGCGCCCGGGAGAGTCGGCGGGCGGGCGGAACGCAGGAGAGCGGCAGAACGGATGAACAGGCGTGGAAGAGAACGGACTTGGTCCGGCCGTCGCGCGCCGACGCCGGCGGGTCGCGACCCGGGGGCCGGGTGCTCACCCGTGCGGGCGGCAGGCGCCCTCTCTGTCGAACTTCCAGTCGAGGTCTCGCATGCCCCGATGATGTCGGAGCGGGCGACCGGGCCACAACCGGTTTGTTGGCGGTTGACCATCCGTCGGCCAACCTCGGCACCACGCTGCTTCGCTGACGAACTGTAAAGACTCTTGACAGACGACTGGTCTAGTCCAACCATAGGCATGTCGATCCGACCGGGATGCACTGTGGGGGTGTGACCACCGGCGGCTGAGGCACTGCCCTGCCCTGCTCCGCTCCGCCCCCAGGCCCCGCCACGGCGTACGCGCGTCCGCGCACGCCGCCCGTCCGTGCGCGTGCTTGCGGGATTCGCACACCCCCGCGCCACCGTTCCGCCGCACGGCCCCCTCCCCTACGAGGGGTTCCGCACGCCCCCGCACTCCCCCGCACTCCCCCGCAGGTCCGCAGCGCAGTTCCGCACGCTTCACCAACGCCATGCCCCACCACGTCTGTTGGAGAATCCATGCGTCTACACCGAACAGTCCAGGCCGCTCTGGCGGCCTGCGCCACGCTCGTCGCCTCGGCCGGCCTGGTCGCCGGCGCGACGACGGCCGGCGCGGCCCCCACGAGCCCGGCCACCGTCGCGGCCGGTTCCTCGGTCACCGCCGCGGCCCCGCTGCCCACAAGGGTCTTCGCCCCGTACTTCGAGTCCTGGACCGGCGAGAGCCCCGCCGCGCTGTCCGCCCAGTCCGGCGCCAAGCACCTGACGATGGCGTTCCTGCAGACCGCCACCAAGGGCTCCTGCACCCCGTACTGGAACGGCAACACCGCGCTGCCGATCGCGCAGTCGTCCTTCGGCGCCGACTTCGCCACCATCCGGGCCAACGGCGGCGACGTGATCCCGTCGTTCGGCGGCTACACCGCCGACACCACCGGCACCGAACTGGCCGACAGCTGCACCGACGTCAACCAGATCGCCGCCGCCTACCAGAAGCTCATCACCACGTACGACATCAGCCGGATCGACCTCGACATCGAGGCCGACTCGCTGGACAACTCCGCGGGCGTCGACCGCCGCAACAAGGCGATCAAGCTGACGCAGGACTGGGCCGCCGCCAACGGCCGGCAGATCCAGTTCGCCTACACGCTGCCCACGACGACCAGCGGCCCCGCCGCCAACGGCATCGCACTGCTGAAGAACGCCGTCGCCAACAACGCGCGGATCGACGTCGTCAACCTGATGACCTTCGACTACTACGACAACGCCACGCACGACATGGCCGTCGACACCCAGACCGCGGTGACGGGCCTGTACAACCAGCTGGCCAAGCTGTACCCGACCCGGACGCCCGCGCAGCTCTGGAACTCCATCGGCATCATCGAGATGCCCGGCATCGACGACTTCGGTGCGGCGGAGACCTTCACGCTGGCCAACGCGACCTCGGTCTACAACTGGGCCCTCTCCAAGGGCATCAACACGCTGTCGTTCTGGGCGCTGCAGCGCGACACCGGCAAGTGCCCCGGTGTCGGCGGACGCGACGACTGCTCCGGGATCCAGCAGAACAACTGGGACTTCAGCAAGATCTTCGCGCCGTTCACCAGCAACTACCCGCCGAACAGCGACTTCTCGATCACCGTGAACCCCGGATCGGGCACCGTGGCGGCCGGTTCGTCGACCACCGCCACCGTCGCCACCGCCGAGATCACCACGCCCGGTTCGCCCTCCGGCACCGCGCCGAGCCTGACCCTCAGCGTGAGCGGCGCGCCCGCCGGCGTCACCGCCACGGTCAACCCCGGCAGCGTCCTCGCCGGCACGCCGGCGACGCTGACCGTCAACACCGCGGCCACCACCGTCCCGGGCACCTACCCGCTCACCGTCACCGGCAAGGCCACCGCCACCGGCAGCGTCCACACCGCCACCTACACGCTGACCGTGTCGGGCACCCAGCCGGGCAACGACTTCTCGGTCGGCGTGAACCCGACCGCCGGTTCGGTCGCGGCGGGCTCGTCCGCCAGCGCCACCGTCAACACCGGGGTCGTTTCCGGCTCCGCGCAGAGCGTGGCCCTCAGCGTGAGCGGCGCTCCCGCCGGCGTCACCGCCACGGTCAACCCCGGTAGCGTCACCGCCGGTTCGCCCGCGACGCTGACCGTCAACACCGCGGCCACCACCGTCCCCGGCACGTACCCGCTCACCGTCACCGGCACCGCCGCCTCCGGCAGCCACGCCGCCACCTACACGCTGACCGTCACCGGGGTCACCCCGCCCGGCGGTCTCGCCAACGGCGGTCTGGAGACCGGCAGCCTGGGTCCGTGGACCTGCCAGGCCGGCGGCTCCGTGGTGAGCACCCCGGTCCACTCCGGCTCCTACGCGCTGCAGGCCGCGGCCACCGCGTCGCAGACCGGCGAGTGCGCCCAGACCGTCACGCTGGCGCCCAACAAGGCGTACACGCTGACCGGTTGGGTCCAGGGCAACTACTCCTACATCGGCGTGAGCGGCGGCGCCACCGGTTCCGCCTGGACCAGCGGCTCCGGCTGGACCAAGCTCAGCGTCCCGTTCACCACCGGCGCCTCCGGCACGGTGACCGTGTACCTGCACGGCTGGTACGGCCAGGGCAACGTCTACGGCGACGACTTCTCGATCGCCTGACGACCGCACGACGGCGGACGGATGACGGACGGCTGACAGTCGAAAGCTAACAGATGACAACTGACAACTGACAACTGACAGATATCAGCTGACAGATAACGTCAACTGTCACTTGTCAGCCCCGCCCCGCTCCACTCCCCCGCCGGGGGGGGGGGGGGGCCCCCGGGGGGGGGCCCCCCCCCCCGGCGGAACCCGTACGGCTCCGGGTCAGGCGGCGGCCGGCTCGGGAGCGGGCCGCCCCGGGCGCAGGAGCAGCAGGTAGGACGCCGCCGCGAGCACCGCGCAGCTGAGCACGACGACCGCGAGCAGCACCGCCGAGGGGCTGCCGCCCAGGCTGCTGAGCGGGGCGACGACCGCTCCGCACAGGAAGTTGCCGGTGCCGAGGAGCGCGGAGGCGGAGCCGGCGGCCTGCGGCGAGACCTGGCTGAGCGCCCGCGCGGCCGAGTTCGGCAGGACGACGCCGAGCCCGGCCATCATCACGAACAGCGAGCCGCAGACGGCGATCAGTCCGCCGTCCCAGACGGCGGTGACCAGGAACAGGACCGTCCCGGCGGCAATCAGTGTCGCCAGGCCCGCCCGCATCAGCGTGGCGGCGGCGAACCGGGGCGCCAGGATCCGCCCGTTCAGCTGGGTGGACGCGACGATGGCCACCGAGTTGAGGCCGAACAGCAGGCTGTAGGTCTGCGGCGACACGTGGTAGACGTGCTGCAGCACCACCGACGAGCCGCTGATGTAGCCGAACAGCGCACCGAACGCGAAGGTGCTGGTGAGCAGCAGCCCGAGGAACGGCACGTCGCGCAGCAGCCCGCCCATCGTGCGCAGGGTGGCGGCCAGGCCGCCGCCGCGCCGGGCGGACGCCGGGAGGGTTTCGCGCAGTGCGCCGAACGCCACCAGGGCGAGCAGCAGGCCGAGGGCGACCAGAGCGCCGAAGGTGCCGCGCCAGGAGGTCACGCGCAGCAGTTGCGCGCCGAACAGCGGGGCGAGGATCGGGGCGAGGCCGGATATCAGGGTGATCGAGGCGAGGAAGCGGATCATCGCGACGCCCTCGAAGCGGTCACGGGCGACGGCGCGGCCGATGACCAGTCCGGCGGCGCCCGCGGCGCCCTGGACGAAGCGGGCGGCGATCAGCACGGGCAGGTTGGGCGCAATGACGCAGACGAGGCTGGCGAGGGTGTAGAGGACGAGCCCGACGAGCAGGGGCGGGCGGCGGCCGAAGCGGTCGCTGAGCGGTCCGAAGATCAGCTGGCCGGCCGCGACACCGAACATCGAGAAGGTGAGGGTGAGCTGGACGGCGGCCGGTTCGGCGCCGAAGTCGTCGGCGATCGCGGGCAGGCCCGGCAGGTAGAGGTCGGTGGTGAGCGGGCCGAGGGCGACCAGGCCGCCGAGGACGCCGATGGTGGCGCGGCCGCTCGTGGCGCCGTCCGTCCGGGTCTTGGCGGTCACGGCGTCGGTGGGTGCGGTGCCGGCCTCGGCGACGACGGCTGCCGCGGCGTCGGTGGAGGTGGAGGTAGGGATCGAGGCGGAGGTCGAGGCGGCGGAGGCGGAGGCGGAGGCGGTCGACGTGTCGCCGGCGGAACCGGCGGAACCGGCGGAACCGGCGGAACCGGCGGTCGGACCAGGCATGGGGCTCCTCTCGGAACGGGCACGGCATTCGTGCTCGCTCCGTCCTACCGCAGCCCCCCGGACCGCCGACAGTCGGGGGTCGGCCGCCCTGCCGCCGCCCGGCGCAGCGGCCCGACCCCGGTGACGGCGTCTCAGCGCGCGAGCCGTTCGGCCCGCAGGGCGGCCTGGACGGCGGCACCGTCCTGCCAGGCGAAGAGCTGGTTACCGGTCAGGGCGACGGTGTAGTGGCCGCAGGAGCCGGTGGCCTTGGCCGTGATCCCCTCCGGGAACCAGCCGGCCCTGAGCGAGGCCGGCGCCGGGTGGCCGCCCTTGCCGGGTTCGGCCGTGCGGCAGCCGACGGGCAGCCGCCCCTCCGGGAGGGTGGCGGTCAGCAGGCGGTCGTCGCCGGTGGTGGACATCAGGTAGCGGACGGACGAGGCGTTGTCGGGCAGCCAGCCCGGTACGGCGTGCCGGTCGGCCTTGGCCGCGCTGCCGCTGCTGTAGCTGGACTGCTCCTGGTGCCGGCCGTCGTACCACTCGGCCACCCTCGGCCCGACCGCCACGGCCGCGACGGCGACGGCCATGCCGATGCCCGCCACTCCGAGTGCGATCTTGCCCGCGATGCCGTTCATGCCGGCCCGTCCTCTCCCTCGTGGTGCTGCTGTACTGCTGTGGTGCCGTGCCGCTGTGCCGCTGCGCCGTCCGGCGTTCGCCTCACCGGCTCCCGGACCCGCCTTCCGGTCGTCTTCCATCCTGCTGCCCGCCGGGGTGCCGGATCGTCACCGGAAGGTCGCGACCTTCCGCCGTCCTTGGGGGGTAGCTCCTCCACCTTGAGGCGTACGCGCGCCCGGCCGGTCTCGGGGTTTCCCCCGGTCGAGCCTGGCCCCCCGCGGCCGGCGGCGCAGCCCGGCCGCACCCGCCCGGGTGCCGGCGGGTGCGTCGGCCACCCGGTTGCCGAATACTGCCGGACCCGGCCGCAACGGACGGCGGCAGGCGTCACCAGCTCTCAGGACGCCGCCACGGGGACGGCGAGCGGGAAGGGCCGGCCGTCCAGGGTCCAGTGCGGGTCGATCGGGCGGCCGAGCGCGGCGTACACCTGGGCGGCGACGTCGGGGTGACGGATCTCGCCGACGGGCGGGGCGGCCGGGACGCCGGGGCCGGCGCAGGCGACCCAGGCGGTGCGTTCCTCGGGCGTGCGCCCGCCGTGGCCGCCGGCGTCGACGTGACCGTGGTCGGTGACGACGATGACCGTCCAGGCCTCCTCCGCGTACCCGGGCCGGGCACGCAGCGCGTCCAGCAGCCGGCCGAGGCGCTCGTCGGCGGCCCGCATCGCGGCGCGGTACTCCTCGCCGCAGCCGAGGAAGTGGGCGGTCTCGTCGACGGCGCCGAGGTAGACGAAGGAGGCTTCGGGGTCGGCGTCGCGCAGCACGTCGACGGCCTCCCGGGTGACCTCCTCGTCGACGGCCTCCCATGCCTCGGGGGTGTCCTCGGCGGGGGCGATGTAGCAGAGTCGGCCGGGGGCGCGGAACAGCGGACCGCCGGACGCGCCGATGACCAGCGGGTCCCAGCCGGCGGCGACGAAGGTGCTGCGGTGGTCGCCACGGGCCAGCCGGGTGGTGAAGTCGGGGAAGACGTCGAGCCGGTTGCCGCCCAGGTGGTTGCCCCACACGCCGTGCTTGGCGGGCTCGACGCCGGTGACGATGGTGGCCCAGCACGGGCCGGACATGGTGGGCGTGGTGTCCGCCACCGTCACGGGCGCGAGGAATCCGGCGTCGGCGATCTCCGCGAGCCTCGGCATCGGCACCTGCTCCAGCAGGTCGTACCGGACGCCGTCGATCCCGACGACGAGGACCCGGGGGCGCGGCAGCGGCGGTGTGGACATGAGGGGGCGGTTCCTTTCACGGTGCGGGCGCCGACCGCACCCGCGGCGGGGCGGGTGTCGGCGACCGCGCCATGCTTCACTCCCCGCCGGACCGCCGGGTGTCCTGCAGGGGACGGCCGGGTGCACGGGCGGCGTCCGGAATCCCCCGGTCCGCATGGCCCCGGTCCGGCGGGCGGCCGGCGGCGGAGCTCACGGGTGCGGAGATCGCGGGTTCGGGGCTCGCGGGTTCGGGGCTCGCGGGTTCGGGCTCGCGGGTTCGGGGCTCAGGGGTGTCGGTCGGCGCGGCGCACGAAGCGCCGGTCGGCGGCCCGCACCGCGTCGGCCGGGCCCGCCGCGCGGAGCACCACGTCCAGGACGCTCGCCGGGTCGGCGGCGTAGCAGTGGGCGAACCACGGCAGGTTGGCCTCGACCACGGCCCACCGCTCGGCCGGGTCGTAGGGATCGAGCAGCGTCCCGATGTCGAGGGCGACGGCGCTGGGCAGGCTCGGCCCGACGGCGGCGAGCAGCCGTCGGGCGAACGCGACGGCCTGCCCGGTGAGCGGGCCGGGGTCGAGCCGGCCGAAGCGGGCGTAGCGGCTGCCGGTGCGCACGGTGCCGTCGAGGACGAAGAGCCGGTACTCCGCGCCGAACGTCACCGGGTCGCTGACCAGGACGGGCGTGTCGGGGCCGATCCGCTCACCGGTGCGCGGCAGGCGGCCTCCGTCGGCGTAGACGGCGGGCGGCAGCGACTTGTCGGCGGGCGGTTTGACGAAGGCCGGGCGGCGCAGCGTCCAGGCCTCGGCGAGCGTGGTCAGTTCGATCCGGCGGCCGGTGAACTCCTCGGGCAGGGCGGCGAGCCAGTCGTCGGCCGGTTCGAGCAGGGCGAGATCGAGACGGTCGGCGATCCGGGCGGCGGCGAACGGTCCGCCGTACCAGTGGACGGGCCGGCCGGCCAGCCGCTCGACGGTGTCGTTGTCGAGGCCGGTGCCGGGACCGGGCAGGACGGCGGTGGCCAGCCCACGGGCGGCGGCGGCCGCGGTGAGCAGCGCGGTCGTGCTGGTGGCCTGGGCCGAGGCCAGGAGGACCGGTGCCGTCGCGCCTGGCCCCGTCACGACCGGGGCCGGAACTCGTGGACCACCTCGATGCGTCCGACCAGGTGGCGGTTGAACTCGGGCAGTTCCTCGGCGGGGACCCAGAGTTCGAGGATGGTGCGGCCTCCGGCCTGGCGGACGGGGTAGCGGGCGAGGAAGGCGGTGTCGACCTCGAAGCGGGTGACGTAGCCGACGCCGGAGGCGGGCACGTTCCAGTCGCGCGCGATGCGGATCGCGTAGTCCTCGTTCAGCACCGGGTAGAAGATCGGCTGATCGGGCAGGCGCGGCGGCCAGGCGCGCCAGTCCGCCGCCTCGACCAGGGCCAGCTCCTGAGGGCCGGTCGGGCGCCAGAGCGTGGTCGTCGCGGTGGTGGTACTGGTGGTGGTGCTGGTGGGCGGGGTCGTCGGGCCGTTCATGGGCAGGACGTTAGCCATGAACGGCCCCGGGCCGGTACCGGTTTTCGTGCCGGGACGGGTCCGCGATCAGCGCCCTGCGGCCCTCCGCCCGCGGTCAGCGGTCATCGGTAGGCGGTAGACGGTAGACGGTCAGCGGTAGGCGGACTCACCGGTGATGGCCTCGCCGAGGACGAGGGTGTGGATCTCGCTGGTGCCCTCGTAGGTGAGCACCGACTCCAGGTTGTTGGCGTGCCGCAGGACCGGGTAGGCGGTGGTGATGCCGTTGGCGCCGAGCACGGTGCGGGCGCTGCGGGCGATCTCCAGGGCGGCCCGCACGTTGTTGAGCTTGCCGAAGCTGATGTGCGCCGCCCGGGCCGCACCCTCGTCCTTGAGGCGGCCGATCCGCAGCGCGACCAGGTACGCCTTCTCGACCTCCAGCATCATCTCGACGAGCTTCTGCTGGGTGAGCTGGAACCCGGCGATCGGACGGTCGAACTGGACGCGGCTCCTGGCGTAGTCGAGGGCGGAGGTGTAGCAGTCGCGGGCGGCGCCGACGGTGCCCCAGAGAATCCCGTAGCGGGCCTCGTTGAGGGAGGAGAGCGGTCCGCGCAGGCCGGTGACGCCGGGCAGGACGGCGTCGGCGGGCAGGACCACGTCGTCGAAGGCGAGGGCGCTGGTCACCGAGGCGCGCAGGGACAGCTTGCCGGACACGTCGGTGGTGGTGAAGCCGGGCGTGCCGGGTTCGACCAGGAAGCCGCGCACGCCGTCCTCGGTCTGCGCCCAGACGACCGCGACGTCGGAGATGCCGCCGTTGGTGATCCACATCTTGGAGCCGGAGAGCACCCAGTCCGCGCCCTCGCCGGTGCCCTTGCGGTGGGCCCGGGTGCGCATGTTGGCGGGGTCGGAGCCGAAGTCCGGTTCGGTGAGGGCGAAGCAGCCGATCAGCTCGCCGGCGGCGAGGCCGGGCAGCCAGCGCTGTTTCTGCTCCTCGGAGCCGAAGGCGTGGATGGAGCGCATGGCCAGCGAGCCCTGGACGGAGACGAAGCTGCGCAGACCGGAGTCGGCGGCCTCCAGTTCCATGCAGGCCACGCCGTACGCGACAGCGCTGGAGCCGGTGCAGCCGTAGCCGTCGAGGTGCATGCCGAGCACGCCGAGGGCGCCGAGTTCGGGGGCGAGTTCGCGGGCGGGGAAGACGCCGCGCTCGAACCAGTCGCCGATGAACGGGCGGATCCGGTCGTCGGCGAACCTGCGCACGGTGTCGCGGACGAGGCGCTCCTCGTCGGTGAGCAGGTCACCGACGGCGAGCAGGTCGGCGGGGTCGATCCTGGACGGCTTCGCCACGGGGGCTCCTTGTACTCTCGGCGGGGTGGACGACCGGGTACGGACGACCGGGTACGGACGGCGGGGCCCGGAGACCCGGCGCGGCGCCGGGTACCGGCGAGTATCGCGCACCGGGCCGCTCCCGGACCGGCCGCGGACGAAGGAGTGAGCATGTACACAATCCGGCTGCTGACGGCGGAGGAGTTGCACGGCTCGGCGGAGCAGTTGGGCGGGTTGCTGGCGGACACCGTCGACGGCGGCGCCTCGGTCGGCTTCCTCGCCCCGCTGGACCGCGCCGCGGCGGCCGGCTGGTGGCGGGCACTGGCTCCGGACGTGGCCGAAGGGCGGCTGCTGCTCTGGGTCGCCGAGGCGGACGCCTCCGTGGCCACCGACGGGACGGACGAGCCGGGGAAGGCGGACGGCGCGGGGCGCGGCCGGATCGCCGGGACGGTGCAGCTGCGCCCGGCGGCCACGGCCAACGGCCGGCACCGGGCGGACGTCGCCAAGCTGATGGTGCACCGGGCGGACCGGGGGCAAGGGCTGGCCGGCCGGCTGCTCGCGGCCCTGGAGGCGACGGCCGTCGAGCGCGGGCTGCGGACACTGGTGCTGGACACCGAGACCGGCAGTCCCGCCGAGCGGATGTACGCGGCGGCAGGCTGGAGCAGGGTCGGCACGGTGCCGGACTTCGCGACCGATCCGGCGGGGGTACCGTGCGCGACGACCATCTTCTACAAGCCCCTGCAAGGCGCCGGCGGCCGGACGGCGAGCGGGGCCCGGACGGCCGCGTCGCTAGGATGACGCCTCCGCGTACGGGCGGGCGACGAGGCGTGAGGGGTGGACCGTGGGGCGTTGGGCGGTGGTCGTGCAGGAGACCGAGGGCATCGGGGAGGGGCGGATCTGGGGCCCCAAGGTGCTCGCCGAGGTCGAGGGCGACCGGGAGGACGCGCTCGCCGAGCTGCGGCGGATCGTTCCGACGTACACCCCGCAGCACCCGTTCAACGCCCGTAGGCGCCGGCTGTTGCGGGACGGCGACGACTATCTGTTGGTCACCCAGGGGACGATGCGGGACTACCACTGCGTCTTCAAGGTGTGGGAGCTGCTGTGGGACAGCGAGCGGCCCGAGGTGCAGCAGGAGCGGCTCGCGGCGGCGGCCGGGGACGACGTCGGCTGACCAGCGGTACCGTCCGGACGGACGGACGGACGACTGGACGGACGGCCCGCCCGACGACCCGACGGACGCCCCTGCGGGCCGTCAGGAGACACCGCAGAGGCGGAGCACCGCCGTGGTCGCGGCAGCCGCGACAACCACCAGCGGGAACGGCGCGCGCCGCAGGGCGAGGACGCCGGCGACCAGCACGCCGGTCGGCCTGGCCCACCCGGCGAAGCCGTGGTCCTGGGTGAACGCACCGGTGGCCACCAGGGCGACCAGCAGCACGGCGGCGGCGACGGCGAGCAGGTGGCGCAGGCGCTCGGAGACGGTGAGCCGGTCGCCGAGCAGGGGACCGGCGAGCCGGAAGGCGTAGGTGCCGGCGGCCAGCAGCAGGATGGCGGTCAGGGGCATCAGCGGACCTCCTTGGTGAGCGGCACGGCCCGCGACGCGGTGCCGGCTGCCGCTTCCGGTGCCTCCGGTGCCTGCGGTGCGACCGGGGCGGCCGGGCGGCCGGCGAACAGCAGTCCGGCCAGCGCCAGCAGGACCGGCAGGCCCGCCGGGACGTACGGCGTGGCGGCCACGGCGACGACCGCGCCGACCAGGGCGGCGGTGCGGGTGCGGCGGTCCCCGAGCGCGGGCAGGACCAGGGCGAGCAGCACGGCGGGGAAGGCGGCGTCCAGGCCCAGGGCGTCGGTGTCGCCGAGCAGTCCGCCGGCCACCCCGCCGATCACGACGGAGACGTTCCATATGACGAACAGTGCGAGGCCGCAGACCCAGTACGCCGCCCGGCGCCGTCGCGGGTCGGACTCCAGCAGGGTGAACGCGGCGGACTCGTCGGTCAGCAGCTGGGCGCCGAGCAGCCTGCGCCACCGGGGGCCGTCCAGGGCGTCGGCGACGGTGAACCCGAAGGGCAGCAGGCGGGCGTTGAGGACGAGGCCGGTGACGACGGCGGCCAGTGCGCCACCGCCGGAGAGCACGATGCCGACGGCGGCGAACTGCGAGCCCCCGGCGAAGACCAGCACGGACATCGCGACGGGCACCCAGAGCGGGAGGCCTCCGGAGACGGAGATCGCCCCGAAGGAGGCACCGACCAGGGCGTCCGCGACGCAGACCAGGGCGATGTCCCGGAGGGTGGCACGTTCGAGGGTTCGGAGGAGCGAACGCATGTCCAGTAGAGTGAACGCAACCGGGGTCGTTCGTCAAGGCGAACGCCTGAACGTGTGGAGCGAACGCGGATGAGTGGAAACAGCGGCGGCGGCCCCGCCGGGAGCGAGCTGATCGAGCTGATCGCGGCCTCGATCCGGCGCGAGCGCGAGCGCGCCGGGCTGTCGATGGCCGAGCTGGCCCGCCGCGCGGGGATCGCCAAGTCGACGCTCTCGCAACTGGAATCGGGCGCCGGCAACCCGAGCGTCGAGACGCTCTGGGCGCTCGGCGTCGCCCTGGACGTGCCGTTCAGCCGGCTGGTCGACCCGCCGCGACCGGTGGTCCGGGTGGTGCGGGCCGGCGAGGGTCCGGTCACCCATTCGGAGCGGGCCGACTACGCCGCGACCCTGCTCGCCTCCTGCCCGCCGGGAGCCCGGCGCGACATCTACCGGATCGACGCCGAGCCCGGGGAGACCCGGGCCTCCGACCCGCACATGCCGGGCACCGTCGAGCACGTGCTGCTGGGCGCCGGCCGGGCGCTGGCCGGGCCGACGCAGGCACCCGTCGAACTGGGCCCGGGCGACTACGTCAGCTACCCCGGTGACGCCCCGCACGTGTTCCGGGCCCTGGCGCCGGGCACCCTCGCGGTGATCGTGATGGAGCACGTCTGACCTGCCCGACGCACCGTCGGCGCCTGTGGCGGTGTCGGCTGCGGTGTCGGTGGCAGCGACCTCCGCGGCGACCTCGGTCGGAGCTTCGGGAACCGGTCGGCGAGGGCGTTGCCGAAAATGTTCACTCGAAGGAATGAATCTTGCCGGATTTCGCGGTGCGCTCATAGGTTGATCGCGATCGCCGTCCCCGATCAGTCACCGGAGGCCCCACCGTGCCCGCGCCCGCTCCCCTGACCGTCGCCGCCGCCCAGCCCGCCTGCCACCCGTCGGGGCTGCCCGACACCGTCGCGGCCAACGTCGAGCGGCACGCCGCCGCCGTGCGCGCGGCCGGCACGGCGCGCCTGGTGGTGTTCCCGGAGTTCTCGCTCACCGGCTACGACCTGGCCGCGCCCGCCCTCGACCCGTCCGACGAGCGCCTCGCGCCACTGGTCGCGGCCTGCGCCGAAACCGGCGCCACGGCCCTGGTCGGCGCGCCGGTCGCCTCGGAGGACGGCCGCGAGTACATCGCCACGATCGCCGTCACCGGCGCGGGCGCCTCGGTGGTCTGCCGCAAGACGAACCTCTACGGACGCGAGGGCGAGCGCTTCGCCGCCGCCGACCGGCCCTCCGTCCTGGAGCTGGACGGCTGGCGGCTGGGCCTGGCGATCTGCGCGGACGCCGCCGACCCCGGCCACGCGAGGCAGCTGGCCGCGCTCGGCGCCGACGCCTACGTCGCCTCGACGCTGTACGGGGCGAGCGCCGAGGCGCTGGCCACCAAGGAGGCCCGGTACCCGGCACGCGCGGCGGACAACGGCGTCTGGGTGGTGCTGGCCACCGCCGCCGGGCCGAGCGGAGAGTTCGCGGCGAGCTCGGGCGGCTCGGGCGTCTGGGCGCCGGACGGCACCGAGGTCGTCAAGGCGGGCACGGCACCGGGCGAGGTCGTGACGGCCGTGCTGGGGTAGTCCCGGGCGCCCGGCGCCACCTGCGGGCTCGTGCGCAGACGGGAGCGCCGGGGCGCGGGGACGCGTGAGCGCCGGGGCGCGGAAATACCCGGGGCCCGCGCGCGGCTGTGGTGTGCGGAAACCGAACCCGGCGGACCGGGGCCCGCGACCCGAAGGGGGCCCGGTCCCGCAGGGACCGTTCAGGAGGTGCAGCGCACGATGGGTGACGAGCAGATGCCCGGCGGCTACCGGATCGAGCACGACTCGATGGGCGAGGTCAAGGTGCCCGCCGGGGCGAAGTGGCAGGCGCAGACGCAGCGGGCCGTGGAGAACTTCCCGGTGTCCGGCCAGCGCCTGGAGCGGGCGCACATCGCCGCGCTGGCCCGGATCAAGGCCGCCGCCGCGCGGGTCAACGCCCGGCTCGGCGTGCTGGACGAGGAGACCGCCGCCGCGATCGTCTCCGCCGCCGAGGAGGTGGCGGCGGGCCGCTGGGACGCCGAGTTCCCGGTGGACGTCTTCCAGACCGGCTCGGGCACCTCGTCGAACATGAACACCAACGAGGTGATCGCCACCCTGGCCGGCGAGCGCCTCGGCCGTCCGGTCCATCCGAACGACCACGTCAACGCCAGCCAGTCGTCCAACGACGTCTTCCCGTCCTCGATCCACATCGCCGCCACCGCCGCCGTCAGCCACGAGCTGGTCCCGGCGCTGGAGCACCTCGCGGAGGCGCTGGAGCGCAAGGCGACGGAGTTCGCGGACGTCGTCAAGGCGGGCCGCACCCACCTGATGGACGCCACGCCGGTCACCCTGGGCCAGGAGTTCGGCGGCTACGCGGCGCAGGTCCGGCACGGGCGGGAGCGGCTGCTCGCCACCCTCCCCCGGGTCGCCGAACTGCCGCTCGGCGGCACCGCGGTGGGCACCGGCATCAACACCCCGCCCGGGTTCGCGGCGGCGGTGATCGAGGAGGTCGCGCGTGCCACCGGGCTGCCGCTGACCGAGGCCCGCAACCACTTCGAGGCACAGGGCGCGCGGGACGGCCTGGTCGAGCTGAGCGGCCAGCTGCGCACCGTCGCCGTCGGGTTCACCAAGATCGCGAACGACCTGCGATGGATGGGCTCGGGCCCGCGCACCGGCCTCGGCGAGCTGAACCTGCCGGACCTCCAGCCCGGCTCCTCGATCATGCCGGGCAAGGTGAACCCGGTGCTGCCCGAGGTGGTGCTGATGGTCGCGGCGCAGGTGATCGGCAACGACGCCACCGTCACGGTGGCCGGGGCGAGCGGCAACTTCGAGCTCAATGTGATGCTGCCGGTGATCGCCCGCAACGTCCTGGAGTCGGTCCGGCTGCTCGCCAACAGCGCCCGGCTGCTGGCCGACCGCGCGGTGGACGGCGTCACGGCCAACGCCGATCGGGCCCGGGAGTACGCGGAGTCCTCGCCGTCCGTGGTGACGCCGCTGAACCGGTACATCGGCTACGAGGAGGCGGCCAAGGTCGCGAAGCAGGCGCTGGCCGAGCGCAAGACGATCCGCGAGGTGGTGCTGGAGCGCAGGTACGTCGAACAGGGGCGGCTGAGCGTCGAGCAGCTGGACGAGGCGCTGGACGTGCTGCGGATGACCCGGCCGTAGCCGTCGCCGGCGCCGCCGTTCATCGGCGCCGGCCCGTTTCGGCCCCTGTCGGCCCGCTCCGGCGCCCCCGACGCGCGCCCGGGGCGCGGAGCGGGCGATGCCGCCCTCCGCGCCCCGGGTGTCGGGCTTCCGGTGACCGTCAGCCCCTGGCCCGGCCGGCCCGGCCGCGCCGCATCGCTGCTCCGTTCGACGTCATGGTGGCCATCGAGATGGCGGCGAGTCCCAGCAGGAACATGACGGCGCCCACGATCAGGCAGCTGACGATGTTCCGGCCCCGGTCCGCCGCGCCCGAGACGGCCCACGGGGAGATGATCGTCCACACGCCGAGCAGGGTGGCCGCCCAGGCCCGTGCGTGCGTGCGCTCGTACGCCGAGCCGTAGCCGGCCATCAGCACGCTGTAGGCGATGCCGACGATCAGGCAGGTGACGGCCAGCGTGTTGAACGCGGTGAAGCCGACGATCCACGGCGAGGCCGCCAGGAACAGACCGGCCAGAACGGCCAGGGCCTCGACGGCCTGGGCCCGCGGGGTCAGGGTGACCCGCTCGTACTGCTCCCGGAGTTCGACGATGTCCGGATGGTGCTCCATGCCCATCGGCGCTTGGGTCGACACCGATACCACCTCCTAGGTTTCGAACATGGAGGGCTCTAGCCCAGCTACCATTCTGGCGCCGTTAGACCGTTTTGCACCATTTCGCCCCGACGACTACCCTGCCTCGCCCACCCTCGGGTCGGGCGGCGGAGCGAGTGACCTCCGTCTCACCGCGGACGGTCGTCCTTGCCTATGCAACTCGTTGCATAGCAGGATGCCGCCCATGGCACTGGAGCACGCGATCCTCGTCTCGCTGCTGGAACGGCCCGGTTCCGGCTACGAACTGGCCCGGCGCTTCGACCGGTCCATCGGCCGCTTCTGGACCGCCACCCACCAGCAGATCTACCGGGTGCTGCGGCGCATGGAGGCGGACGGCTGGGTCCGCGCCGAGGAGGTCGCCCAGGACGGCCGACCGGACAAGAAGGTCTACTCGGCGGCCCCGCCCGGCCGCGACGCGCTCGCCGCCTGGCTGCGCGAGCCCGTCGAACCCGAGACCGTCCGCCACGAGCTGGCCGTCCGGATCCGGGCGGCGGCCTTCGACGACCCGGCCGCGCTGATCCCCGAGGTCGAGCGCCACCGGGAGGGCCACGCCGCCCTGCTCGCCCGCTATCTGCACGGTGAGCAGCGCGACTTCCCGGCCGCCGCGACCCCGGGGGCACTCGACGCCGGGGAGCGGCTCCAGCACGTGGTGCTGCGCGGCGGCATCGAGTACGAGCGGATGACGCTCGCCTGGCTCGACGACGTGCTCGCCACCCTGCGCGAACTGGCCGACGGCCGCGACGCGCCCGGCGCCGGCCACTGACCTCCCCGCTCCCGCCCCGCCCCCGTTCTTCACCCCGCCCCCACCCTCACCCCACCCCCCTCGACCCCCCCCGGGAGCCCGCGATGCTCTTCAACCCGCGCAGCTACGACCCCGCGCAGTTCGACGAGCCGACCCGCCGACTGCTGCGCGCGACCGTGGACTGGTTCGAATCCCGCGGCAAGAAGGCGCTGATCGACACCTACGTCGACCGCGCCTGGTACGCCGACTTCCTCGAATTCGCCGCGAAGGAAGGCCTGTTCGCCGAGTTCCTGACGCCCTCCGCCGCCGACCCGGCCAAGCGCTGGGACACCGCCCGGATCGCCGAGCTGAACGAGATCCTCGGCTTCTACGGCCTCGGCTACTGGTACACCTGGCAGGTCACCATCCTGGGCCTGGGCCCGGTGTGGCAGAGCGAGAACGAGGCCGTCCGGGCGCGCGCGGCCCGCCTCCTGACGGAGGGTCACGTCATGGCGTTCGGCCTCTCCGAGCGCGGCCACGGCGCCGACATCTACTCCACCGACATGATCCTCACCCCGGACGGCGAGGGCGGCTTCACCGCCACCGGCTCCAAGTACTACATCGGCAACGGCAATGTCGCCGGCCTGGTCTCGGTGTTCGGCCGCCGCGCGGACGTCGAGGGGCCGGAGGGCTACGTCTTCTTCGCCGCCGACAGCCGCCACGAGGCGTACCACCTGGTGAAGAACGTGGTGAACGCCCAGATGTACGTGAGCGAGTTCCGGCTGGAGGACTACCCGGTCCGGGCCGAGGACGTGCTGCACACCGGCAAGGCCGCCTTCGACGCCGCCCTGAACACCGTCAACGTCGGCAAGTTCAACCTGTGCACCGCGTCCGTCGGCATCTGCGAGCACGCGATGTACGAGGCCGTGACGCACGCCCACAACCGGGTGCTGTACGGCAAGCGGGTCACCGACTTCCCGCACGTGCGCCGCGAGTTGAACGACGCCTACGCGCGCCTGGTGGCGATGAAGCTGTTCGCCGCCCGCTCGGTGGACTACTTCCGCACCGCCTCCCCCGAGGACCGCCGCTACCTGCTCTTCAACCCGATGACCAAGATGAAGGTCACCACCGAGGGCGAGAAGGTCATCGACCTGATGTGGGACGTGATCGCGGCCAAGGGCTTCGAGGCGGACACCTACTTCGACAAGGCCGCCAAGGACATCCGCGGCCTGCCGAAGCTGGAGGGCACCGTCCACGTCAACCTGGCGCTGATCCTCAAGTTCATGGCCAACTACCTGTTCGACCCGGCCGAGTACGCCCCGGTGCCGACCCGGCAGGACGCCGCCGACGACGCGTTCCTGTTCCGACAGGGACCGGCCCGCGGCCTCGGCGCGATCCGCTTCCACGACTGGCGCGCCGCCTACGACGCGCACGGTCACCTGCCGAACGTCGCCCGCTTCCGCGAACAGGCCGACGGCTTCTGCGAGTTGCTGCTCAGCCACGCGCCGAGCACGGAGCAGCAGGCGGACCTCGACTTCCTGCTGGAGATCGGCCAGCTGTTCGCGCTGATCGTCTACGGGCAGCTGGTGCTGGAGCAGGCGGCGCTCACCGGGCTGGACGCGGACCTGCTGGACCAGGTCTTCGACGCGCTGGTGCGGGACTTCTCCGCGCACGCCACCGAGTTGCACGGCAAGGCATCGGCCACCGACGCCCAGGCGGCGTGGGCGCTGGCGCACGTGCGCCGCCCGGTCGCGGACGGCGCGCGGGCGGCGAAGGTGTGGGGCATGGTCGAGGCGCTCTCGGGTGCGTACGAGATGGCTCCGTAGCCGGTCCCGCGGGGTGCCGGTCCGCGGACCGGCACCCCCGGGCATGTCACTGGCGGAGCGTCAGAACGTGAGCTTGCAGCTGTCGATGTAGCCGGTGTCCTGGGGTCCGGTGTCCTGGACCTTGAGCTTCCAGGTCCCGTTGGCCGGAACGGCGGAGGCGTTCACGGTGTACGTGGTCTGCACGTTCGCCCCGGAGTCGCTGCCGCTGGCGGCCTTGAGGCGGAAGCTGGTGCCGTTCGGGGCGACCAGGTCGATGACGAGGTCGCCGCGCCAGGTGTGCTTGATGTCCACGCCGACCTGGAGTGCGGCCGGGGCGTTTCCGGTGCGGCCGGTGACGGCGATGTCGGAGGTCACGGCCGCGCCGTAGTCGGGGATCTGGACGTCGGCGGTGTTCTCGAAGACGGTGCCGGTGGGCGGGGTGGTGCTGCCGGCGGCGAGGGTCCAGACGGCGTAGGCGATGGCGTCGCTCATCCGGTCCAGCGCGGTGTCGTTGATGTTGGCGCTGGTGTCGCAGGAGGCGTGGTAGCAGCGGTCGAATGGCTGGCCCGCCGTTCCGCCCCACTTGGCGGCCTGGGCGCTGGTCTTGGTGTAGTCGGCGCCGCTGAACAGGCCGCCGACGCGGATGCCAGCGTTCTGGAACGGGGCGTGGTCGGAGCGGCCGTCGCCCTCGAAGTCCTGCTCGGTGCTGATGCCGAGGCCGGCGAAGTAGTCGCGGAACAGGGCGTCGAGCGCGCTGTCGTAGCGGTAGGTGAAGTAGCCGGGGTTGGGGGAGCCGATCATGTCGAAGTTGAGGTAGGTCTCGATCTTCGAACGCTCGGTGGCGGCAAGGCTGTTGACGTAGTTCTTGGAGCCGACCATGCCGTACTCCTCGGCGCCCCACCAGCCGAACCGCACATGCTTGGTGGGCTGGAGGCCGGCCCGCGAGACGGCGAGCGCGGTCTCCAGGATGCCGGCCGAGCCCGAGCCGTTGTCGTTGATGCCCGGTCCGCCGGTGACGGAGTCGAGGTGGGCGCCGGCCATGACGACGTGCGAGGTGTCGCCGCCGGGCCAGTCGGCGATGAGGTTGTAGCCGGTCGAGCCGTTGTAGCTGAAGGTCTGGAGGGTGGTGGTGTAGCCGGCCGCGTCCAGCTTGCCCTTCACGTAGTCGATCGAGGCCTTGTAGCCGGTGCGGCCGTGGGCCCGGTTGCCGCCGTTGGCGGTGGCTATCGACTGGAGCTGGGCCAGGTGCGCCTTGACGTTGGCGACCGGGATGTCGGGGGCGGCGGCGACCGCCGACGGGGCAGCCGAGGTGGCCAGGGCCGCCGGTACGGCCGGGGTGGCCGGGGCCGCGGAGGCGGCGGGGGCGAGGAAGGCGGCCGCGAGGGTGACGGCGGCAGCGGCGGACAGGGCGGATCGGCGCAGGCGGGATCGCCGCGGGGCGCGCTCGGTCAATGGGGGCTCCGGTATCCGGTGGGGCAGGACGGAAGCGCGCCACTTCGCCTGCGGCGGAGGGGTGTTGAGGGGGCGTGGGCCGCCAGCCGCAGCAAAAGTTGACGCGACCATGATGATTGGGCGAACCCGGGAGTCCGTCAAGGGGCAGCGGGGCGGGTGACAGCTGACAGAATCTGAAATCTGTCAGCTGTTATCTGTTATCTGCTATCTGCTATCTGTCAGCTGATTCCTGTCAGCCGTCAGCTGTCGACCGTCAGCCGTCAGCGGTCGACCGGCGCCTGCTCGGGCGTACGGGGCAGCACGGCCCGGACGAGGGCGCCGCCGTCGTGGTTGCCCGTGACGAACCGGCCGCCCAGTTCCTCGGCGCGCTCGGCCATCGAGCGCAGCCCCACACCCGCACCGGCCCGCCGGGCGGCCTCGCCGTCGCCCCCGCTCACCGCCGGGAAGCCGCGGCCGTCGTCCCAGACCTCCAGCACCACCGCCTCCGGCCGCACCCGCAGCGTCAGCCGGGCCCGGCCGGCCCCCGAGTGGCGCAGCACATTGTGCAGCGCCTCGCCGCTGATCCGCAGCGCCGCCACCTCGACGGCCGCCGGCAGCGCGGGCGGCGGATCCGGATCCAGCACCAGCGAGATCCGCACCCGCGACCCGTCCAGCTCCGCGACCAGCCGCCGCAGTGCCACCGCGAGCCCCTCCCCCGCGAGCGCGGCGGGCGCCAACCCCTCGGTGATCCGGCGCAGTTCGTCGATCGCCTGCCCGATCCCGGCCGACACGGTGACCAGTGAACGGGCCGCCGGGGAGTCCTCGGGCACGGCGGCCCGCGCGGTGTCGACGCCGAGCCGCAGGCCCGAGAGGGTCGGCCCGAGGCCGTCGTGCAGGTCGTGCCGCAGACGCC
Source organism: Kitasatospora sp. NPDC058032 (assembly GCF_042885845.1). Classification (NCBI taxonomy): domain Bacteria; kingdom Bacillati; phylum Actinomycetota; class Actinomycetes; order Kitasatosporales; family Streptomycetaceae; genus Kitasatospora; species Kitasatospora sp. NPDC058032. The sequence goes on from NZ_JBHVRK010000001.1 coordinate 381,698, forward strand.
GGCGCTCCTCCTCGCGGGCGAGCACGATCTGCCGCCGGCCGCGCTGCAGTTCCTCGTACATCCGCAGCGAGGCGATGGCGGGCGCGGCCTGGTCGGCGAGGAAGCGCAGCACCTCGTGGTCCTGGGCGTCCAGTTCGGGCTGCCCGGTGCGCGGCGGCGCGTACAGGTCGCCGATCACCGCGCCCTCGTAGCTGAGCGGGAACACCTGGCTGGCGGGTCCGAGGGTGCCGACGGCGGCGAGTTCGTGCGGCCCGGTGCGGGTGTGCAGGACGACTCGCGCCCCGGGCAGGCCGAGGGCGTTCACCACGGTGTCGCAGAGCAGGGGCGGCGCGTCGGCGGGGCTGACGGCGCGGCTCAGCCGCTCGGCGAGCGCCCGCACCACCTGGTAGGGACGGGCCCGGTCGCCGTAGTAGAAGCGGTCGACGGCCCCCACCACCCACCGGGTGGTGGGTCCGAGCAGTCCGCCGATCGCCAGCGCGGCGGCGGCGAGCAGTTGCGCCGGAGCGCTGCTGGCCTCGGGCAGGGCGCGGCGCAGCAGCATCGCGATGCCGAGGTAGCCGGCGATCAGCAGGGCGGTGAGGGCGAGGACGCTGAGCATCCGGCGGGTCGCCCGGTCGAGGTAGCGGGAACGGTCGCGGGTGAAGGCGTAGCCGACCGCGCCGAGCATCCACAGCGCGGAGCCGGCGAAGTAGGCGACCGCCGCGACGCTCTCCGAACTGCCGAGCTGCAGCGCGATGTTGGTGGTGATCAGCCAGACCAGGTAGGGCACCAGGACGGCGGTGACGCTGCGGTGCGGGCGGGCGGAGCGCCGCCAGCGGACGGCGGCGACGGCGAGACTGGTGACGACCAGGCCCCAGGCGACCAGGGTGGCGTGCCACTCGTCCAGCGGCAGCCCGTTCCCGGGCGGCACCAGGATGTCGCCGTGGTAGGGCAGCGGGCTGCGCAGGCGGACGGTGCACGCGTGCGCGGCGCTCCACAGGGCGACGGCCGCGACGTAGACGCGGCCCGGCCCGCCGGGCAGCCGGCCCTCGGGCAGCCAGAGCGGGAGGGCGATGGAGACGAAGATGAACAGGGCGACGGAGAGGATCAGCAGGGCCGCGCCGAGGGCCTCCACCGCCGGTCCGGCACCGGCGGCCGCGCCGGCGAGCAGGGTGAAGCGGGACAGGCAGCCGCCGAGTCCGGCGGCGAGCAGGCAGCGGCCGAGGCTGCGGCCGGCCGGCGGTCCGGCGGCCGGGCCCTGCGCGGCCCCGTCGGGGGCGGGTGCGGCGCGGTGGACGAGGATGAGCAGCCCGGACAGCGCGAAGGCGAAGCCGAGCAGGACGGTCTCGCCGTCGTGGAGGTAGTACGGGGCGGCCCAGGCCGCGTCCGGGTGGGTGACGGCGAGCAGGACCCAGCCGAGCCCGCTGAGCAGGGTCGCGACGCAGGCCCAGGCCGCCGGGCCGAGGGCGGTGCGCCGGTGAGCGCCCGGAGGCTGCTGCGGGGACGCCGACGCGGCCGGTGGGCGGGGGCGCCGACGCGGCCGCGCGGACCGGGCGGCCGGCTCGGCGGGGTGCCGGGCCGGGGTGGTGGTGGCCGGGGTCGCGGCCGGTTCGCTCATGAGGGCCTCCTCCCCCGCATCCTGCGTCTCCTGCCGTCCCGTCGGCGTGGGACGGCGGTCCGCTCCCGGCCCCGACCCCCGGTGGCGGGGCGGACGACGGGGCGGCGGCGGGGTGCCCAGGGTTCGCGGGAACCCCGGGGGCTCCGGGGGGCTCCGGGGGCTCCGGGGGCTCCCGGGGTGCGGGTCAGCCGTCGCCGAGCCCCATGTCACGGGCCCGGGCGACGGCCTCCGCGCGGGTCGCGACGTGCAGCTTCTCGAAGATGTGGGTGACGTGGTTGCGGACCGTCTTCTCCGCGACCACCAGTTCCCGGGCGATCCGGCGGTTGTCCAGCCCGCGCGCCACCAGGTCGAGGACCTCCGCCTCGCGGGCGGTGAGCGCGGGGAAGAGCTGCCCGGCCTCCCGCACCCGGGCGCCGGCGAGCAGGGTGGTGATCCGCTCGGCCACGTCCGCGCCGAACACCGCCCCGCCGGCCGCGACCGTCCGCACCGCGTGCAGCACCTCCTCGCGGCCCGCGCCCTTGACCAGGTAGCCGCGGGCCCCGGCCTGGAGGGCGGCGAGCAGGCTGCCGTCGTCGTCCGCCATGGTGAGCATCAGCACCGGCGGGGCCGGCTGGTCGGCGGAGAGCCGGCGGGTGGCCTCCAGCCCGGAGCCGTCCGGCAGCGAGAGGTCCATCACGACCACGTCCGGGCGGTGGCGGGCGACGGCGTCGGGCACATCGCCGACGCGCTCGGCCTCGGCGACGACGACGATGCCCTCGGCGCTCTCCAGGGCGGCCTTCAGGCCCTCCCGGAACAGCGGGTGGTCGTCCACGATCAGGACCCGCACGGGCACGGCCGCCGGTTCCTCCTCCGGCCGGTCCCCCGGCCGCTGCGGGTCTTCGGCGGGCTGGTCCTCGGCGGGCTGGTCTTCATCCACCCGGCCGACACTACCAGCGATGAATGCGTGACTTTCCGTGACAGGCCTGCCGGCGGGTGTGCGGCCCGGGCGGACATGACCGCTGCCCCATGTGCCCGGGACGGCGGGCGGCAGAGACTGGAGACAGCGCGCCCGGCCCGGCGACCGGTCGTCGGTGGGCCCTCCCCACCCGTCCCTAGGCGGTGCCATGACCACGGTGATCCCCTCCCGCCCCCGGCCGCACACGCCTGCCGGGGCCCTTCCGCACCGCACCGCCGCGCAGCGCCAACTCACCTGGGCCGCGGCGGTCACCGTGTTCTGCCTGGCGGTCGCCACCCTCTGGGTCTGCTACGTCCTGGTCCACCTCGGGGCACCGGGCATCGAGGGGCCACGGGACCAGTTGGCCATCCTGCTCTACGCGCTGCCGACCGCGGGGGCGGGGATGCTGCTGCACGCCCACCGGCCGGGAAATCCGCTCGGTTGGGTGATGCTCCTCTACGCGCTGACGTCGATGCTGCCCAGTGCCGTCGCCGCACCCGTGTGGGTGGAACTGTCGGACCCCCGGATCGTGGGCGCGGCGGCGGTGGTCCGGGGAGTGTGCGACACCGTCAGCGAGGTCCTGTTCTACGTGCTGCCGCTCTGGCTGCCGTCCGGCCGGCTCACCACCCGCCGGTGGTGGTGGTACATCGGCGCCGTCACGCTGTGGGCGATCCCGGACTCGATGTCCTTCCTGGACCGCACGACCGTCTTCGGACACCCCAACCCGCTCGCCGGCAGCGCGCCCGCGAACTTCTTCGGCTCCGTCTCCGACCACCTGGGCAGCCTCTACGACCCGGTCAACTACCTGCTGATCGGCATCGCCTCCGCCGTGCTGCTGGTGCGGCTGCTGCGGCACACGGCGCCCCGGCGGCGCGCGCACATCGCCGGAATGCTGGGCGCCTACCTGCTCTGGGCGGGCATGCAGGACTACTACACCCGGCGGTTCCAGTACGAGTACTGGCTGAGCTACTCGCTGTTCACGGCGGCCGGTGCGGTGTGGGCCGTGGCCGTCGGGTTCCTGGTGGTGCGCGACGGCGGGTGGCGGCTGGACCGCGCCGCCCGGTCGGTGCTGACCGGGCTGCTGCTCACCACCGGGCTCACCCTGGTGTTCGTGGTGAGCGCGGCGGTGCTGTCCGGGTGGCTGGTGCCCGGGCGGGGCGCCGCGGCGCTGGTACTGATCGCGCTGGTCTTCGCGCTGGGCACGGGCCTGCCACGGGCCGCCCGGTGGGCCGTCGGCGCGGTGGACCGGCTCTACTACGGCGACCGCGCCCAGCCCTACCAGGTGCTGCGGACGCTGGCCGGGCAGGTGCGGCAGGTGGTCGAGCCGGAACGGCTGCCGTCCGCGCTGTGCACCGCCGTCGCGGACGAACTGCGGCTGCCGGGCGTGGCACTGTCCGTCACCACCCGGGCCGGGCGGCGGTCGCTCGCGGCGGTGGGGCGGCTGGACGGTCCGGTCCAGGACTTCGAGCTGGTCCACAACGGCGCGGTGATCGGGGAGTTGACGGTCGGGCTGCGGGCGGGCGAGGAACGGCTGGATCCCAGCGACGTCGACATCCTGCGCTCGCTCGCCGACCAGGCCTCGCCGACCGTCGCCTCGCTGCGGCTGCAGGAGGACCTGCAGGCCAGCCGGGAGCAGATCGTCGCGGCGCGCGAGGAGGAGCGGCGGTGGCTGCGCCGGGACATCCACGACGGGCTCGGTCCGGCGCTGGCCGGGCTGCGGCTGCGGGTCGACAACGCGGCCTCGGCGGCCGGGGCGACCGGGGCGGACTCGGCGTCCGGGTCGGCGGGGACGGTGGGCGGGGAGTCGGAGCCCGAGGCGATCGCGCAGACGCTGCGGGGCGTCTCGGGCGAGCTGGCGATGGCGATCAAGGAGGTGCGGCGGATCACCGACCGCCTCGGACCGGCGCCGCTCGGCGAGTTCGGCCTCACCCGCGCCGTCCAGCACCTGGCGGCCTCGTTCAGCGGCGACGGGCTCGCGGTCAGCGCCGTGCTGCACCCGGACCCGCTGCCGGAGCTGCCCGCCGCCGTCGAGGTGGCCGCGTACCGGATCACCGCCGAGGCGCTCAACAACGTCCTGCGGCACGCCCGCGCCCGGCACGCCCAGGTGGCGGTCCGGGTGGACGAGGCGAACCTGACGCTGACCGTCCAGGACGACGGGATCGGGCTCGGCATCATCCAGAGCACCCCCCTGTTCGCCCCGGACCCGGGTGCCGGGAGGCCTGGCGACGCGGACGGGGCGGCCACGGACTCGCCCGCCGGGGTCGGCCTGCGGTCGATGGCGGACCGGGCGGCCGAGATCGGCGGGCGCTGCACCATCGACCGGCTCCCGAAGGAGAGCGGGACCCGGGTACTGGCGATCCTCCCCCGGCACCCCTCGGGGCCGCCGCAACCCGGGGGCCGACGACCGGGGGCTGACGACTGACGACTGACAGATTTCAGATAACAGCTGACAGATTTCAGATTCTGTCAGCTGTCACTCGGTCGGCCAGGGCCCGGTCCACCGCGCCCCCGGTGCCGGTGGATCCGGCTCCGGGGGCGGGCGGGGTGAGGGATGGAGGGGGAGGGAGGGAGGGAGGAGGGTCGGGAGGGGACGAAAGGATCGGGGTGCTCGCAGTCGATGCGGGTGATCAGCTCCGGCAGTCCTTCTCGCCCGGCTTGCAGCGGTGCTCGAGATCCGCGGTCTCGGCCGCGGCGGCCACCTTGGCCCCCGCGCCGGCGACGACGCTCCTGACGACCACGGTGGCCGCGGCGACGCCGACGACCACAGACGCGACGCAGAACCTCTTCGATGCCGTGTTCGTTGCCATGGATGGTGCTCCAGATTCTTCAGCTCCGAGCGGTCGAGCCGATCAACCGCTCCGCACTCCACTCTGGTCGGCGCCCCGCCCCGGGCGCATGGGCCCGCCGTCCCGTTCCGGTCCCAAGAACGGGACGGCGGAGGGGACGGCGGCGAGGAGGCGCACGCGACGGAGGGCCCGTCGACGCGGTTCAGGGCAGCATCAGCACCGGCTTCACCACCTCCCCCGACTCCGCCGCCGCGGCCGCGTCCTCGACCGCCGCGAACGGGAACGTCCGCACCAGCCGGTCCACCGGCAGCCGTCCCGCGCGGAACAGGTCCACCAGCACCGGCAGGAACCGCTCCGGCACGCTCGCCCCCTGGTTCACCCCGACGATCCGGGGCGCCCGGGCGAGCAGCCCCGGCACGTCCAGCCCCACCTCGCTGCCGGCCGGCGGAGCGCCCACCACCCCGCAGGTCCCGCCGACGGCCAGCGCCTCCACCGCCTGGCGCAGCGCGCGCACGCTGCCGCTGGTCTCCAGCGTGTGCTGCGCGCCGCGCCCGCCGGTGAGCTCGCGGACCGCCGCCACCGGATCCGCCGCACCCGCGTCCACGACGTCGGTGGCCCCGAGCTCCCGGGCCAGCGCGAGCCGCTCCGGGCGCAGGTCGACGGCGACGATCCGCACCACCGGCGTCGACCGGGCCGCCAGGACGGCCGCCAGCCCCACCGCGCCCGCGCCGAACACCGCCAGCGTGTCGCCGGGCTCGGGCCGCAGCACGTTGAACACCGCGCCCGCGCCGGTCTGCACGCCGCAGCCGAGCGGCGCCAGCACCTCGAACGGCACCGCCGGACCGGAGACGGGCACGGCGTTGCGCTCGTCGGCGAGCGCGTACCCCGCGAAGGAGGACTGGCCGAAGAAGTGGCCGTGCAGCGCGGTGCCGCGGTGGCGGCCGGTGCCGTGCACGGTGGCGCTGCCGTCCAACCGGAAGCCGCCGAACAGGTTGAGCGCGGCCCAGTGGTCGCAGCGCACCGGCAGGCCGGCCCGGCAGGGCGGACAGGCGCCGCAGGAGTCGAAGGTCAGCACGACGCGGTCGCCGGGCCGTACCCGGGTGACGGCGTCGCCGACCGCCTCGACGGTGCCCGTGCCCTCGTGGCCGAGGACGGCGGGCAGCGGCGCGGGCGTACGGCCGGCCCGCACGCTCAGGTCGGTGTGGCAGATCCCGACGGCACGGATCCGCACCAGGACCTCGTCCGCGCGCGGCTCGTCCAGCAGTACGGTCTCCGGGCGGAACGGTCCGCCTCTCCCGCGCACCACGGCCGCGGTGGTCTCGATCACGACGGACCGGTCCCGTCCGACGGACCGCCGTCCGGGTCCCACGGGCCGTCGGGGGTGAACAGCCGCTCGGGGGTGGACCGTTCGTAGGGCATGCCGGGCGGCATCGCGAGCACCTCCAGCTGGAGGCCCCACGGTGTGCGGAAGTACACCCAGCGGTCGCCGTCGATCGGTCCGCCGTCGGCGACGGTCTGCGGTTCGCCCAGCACCTCGACGCCGGGCTGCCCGCGCAGGTAGGCGACGGCGCGGTCGACGTCCTCGACGGCGATGGCGAGGTGGTGCCCGCCCCAGTCGCTGTTGGCGGGCTGCTCGCGGCGCTGGCCGGGGGCGGTGTACTGGAACAGCTCCAGGTTGCCGACCGGGCCGAGGCGCAGCATCGCAATGTGCGCCACCGCCGAGCGGTGGACGCCGAGTTGGCGTTTCATCCAGTCGTCGTCGCCGGGGGGCGCGGCGACCGGTCCGAGGCGGTAGAGCAGGCGCGCGCCGAGCACGTCGGTGAAGAACGCCACCGCCTGGTCGAGGTCGGGGACGGTGTAGGCGACGTGGTGCACGGCGCGCGCACCGGGGATGCCGGTCATGGGGCGCTCCTTCCGGGGGCGCCGGGGAGCAGGGACCGTTCGTGGGCGGCGTCGCGCTGGTTGGCGACGGCGCTCGTCAGGCTCAGGCCGCCGTCGACGGTGAGCGACACCCCGGTGGTGTAGGCGGCGCCGGGGCCGGTCAGGTGGACGATGGCGGCGGCGACCTCCGCCGCCCGGCCCGGCCGGCCCACCGGGATGGCGGGCCGGGCGAGAGCGCCGAGGTCGTGGCCGCCGAGACGGTGGTTGTCGAGGACGTGGTCGTCGAGGACGCCGTTCATCCGGGTCGCGGTCTCACCGGGGCTGACCGCGTTCACGGTGATCCCGTACGGCGCCAGCTCCAGGGCCATCACCCGGGTGAGCCCGCCCAGCGCGCCCTTGGCCGCGCAGTAGGCGGCGCCGCCCGGGATCGGGGTGAACTCGTGGACGGACGTGACGTTGACGATCCGCCCGCCGCGTCCCTGGCGGACCATCCGGCGGGCGGCCGCCTGGGCACAGGCGAAGGGGCCGGTGAGGTCCACCGCGAGGATCCGCCACCAGTCGTCGAGGGTCTCGTCCAGGACGGGTGAACGGCGGTTGATCCCGGCCGAGTTGACCAGGATGTCGATCCCGCCGAGCCGGTCGGCGGCCCCGTGCACGGCCCGTGCGGCGGCCGCCGGGTCGGCGAGGTCGAGCGGCAGCAACACGGTCCGCCCGCCGGCGAGTTCGGCCGTGCGGCGGGCGGCGGCGAGGTCGGTGCGGTAGCCGATCGCGACCGCGTGCCCGGCCCGGGCGAGGGCGACCGCGACGGCACGGCCGATGCCGGAGCTGGCCCCGGTGACGACCGCCACCGAGGGCGGCCGCCCGTCGCCGCCGCCGTCGGGGTGGTGGTGATGCGGTCCGGGGATGCTCATCCGGTCACCTCCGCCGCGGCGGCGGGGCGGACCTGGTAGCCGGCCCGGGCGAGGCTCGGTGCGCCCAGGTAGCCGTAGAGGGCGGCGGTCGGGCCGGCCCGGCCGGTCCGGAAGCCGTGCCACTCGCCCGCCGGGACGAACACCAGGTCTCCGGCGTGGACCGGGACCTGGGCGCCGCCCATGAGGTGGGTGCCGCCGCCGGACAGGACGAGGAAGAACTCGTCGGCGTGCGGGTGCCGGTGCAGGTCGTGGCTGCCGTCGGCGCCGAACGACGAGGCAGCGACGGCGAGTCGGCGGGCGCCGACGGTCTCGTCGGTGGCGAGCCAGTGCACCGCCATGCCGGCCGAGCCGGCGATCGGGGCACGGTCGCCGCGGACGGCGTCATCGGCGCCGCCACGCGCGGCGGGTACAGCCGGGACCAGCGGGTCCGGCGGCTCCGGGGCATCACCGTGGACACGGACGGCGGCCCTCGGCGGCGCGAGCGGGACCGGGTAGGGGCGCGGCACGGGCAGATCGCCGACCACCGCGAGCGGCCGGACGGTCAGCACCGCGGCGGGCGCGCCGGGCAGGGCGGTGAGTCCGCAGGAGCTGCCGGGCGGGTGGTACAGGCCCTCGCCGGGGCCGAGCACGCGCCCGGACGAGCGGATCCCGCCGGAGAGCACCAGCGTCACGGATTCGCCCACCCGGGAAGGATGGTGTTCGACGCGGACGCCCGGCGGCAGGGTCTCGACGGTCAGCCCGCCGTGCGCGGACGGCAGGTGCCGCGGGTCGATCAGCCGCCGGAACGCGGGGGCCGTCCGGGGGACGGCGGCGGGTACGAGGATCACGCGGGATCTCCTTCGGTGACGGGGGCGGGGAGCCCCCGGGGCTTGGCGGTTCCCCCGCGGCCGACGGCCGGGGGGCCGGTGCGGCCGAAGTCGAGCAGCACCTTGGGCGGACCGCTGCGGCCGCCCGCCAGCATCCGGAATGCCTCCGGCCCGGCGGACGGCGGCAGCACGGCGGCGATCAGCGGCTCGGCCGTCAGCACGCCGCCGCTCAGCAGCCGCAGCGTGCGGTCGTAGTGGTCCAGGCCGTGCCGGACGCCGATCACCGCCAGTCCGCGCAGGGCGAGTCGGCCCGGGTCGAAGTCCGGGCACGGGCGGCCCGCCACGCCGATCACGGCGAGCCGGCCGCCCGGTTCGAGCAGGTCGAGGCCGAGCGCGAACGCCTCCGCCGCGCCCGACGCCTCGACCGCGAGCGAGTAGCGGGCGACGCCGGCGGCCCTCGCCTGCTCGGGGCTCAGGGCGCGGCGCGCGCCGCAGCGCATCGCCAGTCGCCGCCCGGCCGGGTCGATGCCCACCGCGTCCACCGACTCGCCCAGGCGGGCGGCGAGTTGGACGGCGAGCAGGCCGATCGTGCCGGTGCCGAGCACGGCCACCCGGTCGCCGAGCCGGCACCGGGCCAGTTCGAGGCCGGCCACCACGGTCACCGCCGGTTCGGTCAACACCGCTGACCGGTCCGGTACTTGGTCGGGGATCCGGGACAGCGAGCGCTCCGGGAGCACCACGTACTCGGCGGCGGCACCCGGACGCCCGTACAGCCCGACCTCGGTGAGGCGTTCGCAGAGCGGGCGGCGACCGCACCGGCACATCCGGCAGCGGCCGCAGTGCACCATGGTGTGGCCGACCACTCGGTCACCGGGCGTGAACTCGGTGACTTCGCGGCCGACTTCGTCGACCGTTCCGCACCATTCGTGCCCCGGGACGAGCGGGTAGCGGGCCCGCCCGTCGCGCAGGTAGGCGGCGGTGCCGTGGAGGAGTTCGAGGTCGGTGCCGCAGAGGCCGACCAGGGAGGTCCGCACGGTGACCGCGTCCGGCCCGGGCGGCGCCGGTCGGGGTACCCGGGCCAGCGCGATCCGGTGCGGCGCCTCGAACCGCAGCGCCGCCATGGTGGGGCGGGCGCCGACCGTCGTGCGGTCGGCGCCCGCCGTGGTGGCGGGAGCCTCGGCGCGGGACCGGTCGGCGGCGGCGTCCGCGGCCTCGGTCCGCCCGGTCGTGACCGGGCCGGTCATGGCCGGCTCCGTCGTTCGGCGCGCCGCCGGGCCAGGGAACGCCTGGTCGCGGTGGTGCGGCGGGGCGCGGACAGGGCCAGGCAGAGCAGCTCGGCGCCGAGCGGACCGGCCTCCAGGAGCAGCGCACGGCCCCGGGTCGCCAGCAGCAGGTCGCCGTCGACGGCCAGGTGGTCCGGCTCGTCGGCGCTCCGGCCGACGAGCAGCGAGCCGCGTGCCACGAACAGGACGGTCTCGCCGTCGGGCCGCCCCGGCAGCGCGTAGTGGGCGCCGGGGCTGAGCCGCAGGTGGTCGAAGCTCTCGCAGGCGCTGGCGAGCATGGAGCGGCGCGCCAGGCAGCGCACGCGCACGCGCTCGCCGTGCGGGCCGAGGATGACGGCGGCCGAGGCCGTCGCGGTGGTGACGATCACCTTGGCTCGCCTCCTTTCGGGCTCGGAGGGGTGTCGGGACGGTCGGGGCGGTGGCGGTCGGGGCGGTGGTGGTCGGTGGCGCGGCCGTCCTGGTCGGCGGCCGGTCGGCGTTCAGTGGCCGGGCGGCGTTCGGTGGCCGGAGGCTCGACGGTCGGCCGCTCCGCCGCCGGGTGGGCGGTGGCCCGGCCCGGGTGGCCGGCGACGGCGAGCACCGCGTGGAAGTACTCCAGACCGGCGGTGCCGGCCGTCAGTACGGTGCGCGCGCCGAGCGGGAGGGTCACGGCGGTGCCCTCGACCAGCGGGATCCCGGAGTCGCCGGCCATCGACGCCTCGTCCCCGGTCTCGGCCTCCGGCACCGTCGCGGTGCCCGATCCGGCCGTGACGTACAGGGCGCGTTCGACGCCCTCGGCGGTGACCTCGACGCTGCGGCCCGGGTCGAGCCACTGCAGTCCGACGGCGCGCAGCGGTCCGGTCAGCACCCGGCTGGGGTCGACGGCGCCGCGCCGGCGGAGGTCGGTGATGACGGTGCCGGTCATGACGGAGACTCCTTCTGGTGTCCTGCGGTCCCTGCTGGGCCGTATCTGTTCTCCACGGTGCGGCGCCTGCCGTCCCGGTCGCACGGGAACCCGGTCCCGTCCTGTTCCCGGCCTGCGCCCGGCCCGTTCCCGAGCCCTTCCCGAGCCGCGCCCGGCCCGTTCCCGGGCACCGCCCGGGCCCGCGCCGCCCCGGCCTCACCCCGCGCCCGGGCCCGCCCCGGCGGGTACGGGCACGCGGGCCGGGACGGGTTCGGGACCGGCGCTCCGGCTGCGCGGCACGCCCGCCCCCGCCGGCTCGCCCAGGCCCTCCACGGCGGCCCTCAGCACCGCGCCGTCCACCGGGGTCAGCAGCCTGCCGTCGGCGCAGTACGGGCGGCCGAGGTCGGCCAGCAGCAGCAGCCCGGGCCGGGCCGCGGCGACGAGCGCGGCGGTCAGCCGGTCGGCGTCGACGCCGTCGGGCAGGGTGGTCGCCGAGCCGTTGCGGGCCAGCAGTTCCCGGTGGGCCCAGCCGGTGGCGCCTGCCGCCAGGCCGAGCCGCGCCGCCACCCGGGCGGCGAGCAGCAGGCCCAGCGACTCGGCGTCGCCGGGCGCGAGGGCGGGGCCGGCGACGGACCGCACCGCGTCGGCGAGGCTCCGGCCGTAGCCGAGGGCCAGCGCGGGGCCGGTCTCGTCGGGGTCGAAGCAGACCAGGGCGGCCCGCGCGTCGGCGCACAGGGCGAGCAGGGCGGTGAGCGTGGCCGCGTCGTACCGGGCGCCGGGGTGGAGGAGGGCGGCGAGCATCGGGTACTGGGCCGGGCAGACGGCGAGGACGTGGCGCACCACCGCGACCGTCCCGGCCCGTGTCCGCTCGGCGGGCCGGGCGGCCAGTTGGTCGGCCCGGACCCAGACCAGCGCGGCCGGGACGGGCCGGTGCAGGGCCAGGGCCGGACCGCACGCGGCGGCCAGGTCGGTGGGTATCCGGACGTCGGCCGGGAGTTCGCAGGCACGTTCGCCTCCGACGGCGACGACGACGGTTCCGTCGCCGGCGCTGCCACCGGCGCTGTCACCGGCCGTGGCGGTGGGCGGAAGCGGTCCGTCGCGCAGGTCGTGCACGGTGGTGGGCGCCAGGTCGGCGGCGAGCGCGCGGACGCGGGCCGCCGGTTCGGCGGGCCCCGTGCCATCGGTGACCACGACAAACCGCTCGGCCGCCAGTGCGTCGAGCCGCACCTGGAGTTCGGCCCACGACGGCTCGCCGACGCGCACCGCCAGACAGACTTGTGCGGGACCGGCCTGGATCCGCCGGTCGAGCCCGACAGTTCGACGCATGGCGGCCTCCTCCCGTCCGTGCTCAGGCCTCCACGCTGCGCCGCCCACCGCCCCGCCCACCTGAGCCCCCGGCCCCGACCGCGCCCCGCGCCCCCGCCCGGGACGGGCCCGGGTAGGGCCGGACCCGTCCCGGGCGGCCCTACCCACGCCGGGCTGCCGGAGGCGGTCGGCCCGACGCTCGCACGCTGCCGGACCGGACGCGGGACCCTGCCGCGCCCCCTCGCGACGTGCCGGGCGCGGCCGGAGCTCCGGCGGGTGCACCGGTGTCCACAGCTCCGTGGGCCCCCGGGGGCCGTCGTACAGCCGCCGGAGCACCGCCCGGCGGCTGCCGCACCGGCTGATGGCCACCCCCGCGCCCGGGTGGCCGGCGGCACCCCGTCGACCGGCCCGGCGAACCGCAGGTCCGGGGGCGGAACGGCTCCCCGGCCGAGACCGCGTACAGCGGCTACCTCCGCCTCCCACCGAGCGGCACCGCCCCCGCCCCCGCCCCCGGCCCCGGCCCCGGCCCCGGCCCCGCCCCCGTCGCGCTCCGCGCGAGCTCCGGGCGGCGTTCCGGCAGGGCGGCGCTCACCCGGTCCGGCAGGACGGTCAGGCAGAGCAGTTCCGCGCCGAGCGGGCCGCCGTGCAGATGGACGGATTCGCCGTGCGGCGCGAGCAGGAGGGTGCCGCGGTCGAGCAGGCGCAGCGGCTGGTCGGGGCAGTCGAGCAGGAGGACGGGGCCGCGCAGCACGTACCAGGCGGCCTCGGTGGCGTCGCGGCCGGTGAGGTCGTAGCAGGCGCCGGGGCCGAGGCGGACGTGTTCGAAGGCCTCGCACTCGCTATGCAGCATGCCCCGGCGGGCGAGGCAGCGGGTGCGGATCCGCTGGGCGCCGGGGCCGAGGAGCAGACGGGGCGCGGCTGTGCGGGTGACGATCATCGGGGCTCACCGCCCCGGGACGGCCCGGGCACGAGTTCCGCGTGCAGGTGGGCGAGCCCGCCGGGGCCGGCCACGAGGTCGAGGGCGGTGCCGAGCGGCAGGGTGACGGCCGTGCCGGGGCGCAGCGGCACCCGGACGTTCCCGGTGCCCGCCCGGCCGTGGCCGCCGATGACGAAGACCGTGTGCTCGACGCCCTCGGCGAGCAGGAACTCACGTTCTCCGGTGGCCAGTTCGACATGTCGCAGCAGGCGCAGCGGTCCGCCGATGACGGCGGACGGGTCGAGCGGGCCGGTGCGTCGCAGGTCGCGGACGACGGTACTGCCGACCGCACCGCCGACGCCGGCCCCGCCGGCCCCGTCGCCGTCGGCACCGTCGCCGCCGCGCTCCGCCGGCAGTTCGATCACCAGCCACTCCAGCGGCCCGGCCCCGGTGTTGCGCAGGCCGTGCCGGGCGCCGACGGCCGTCAGCACGGCGTCGCCGGCGCGGACGGCGTGGCGGCGGCCGTCGAGGGTGACCTCGCCCTCCCCGGCGAGCAGCACGTACACCTCGCGGGTGCGGGTGTGGAGGTGCTCGCCGCTGATCCCGCCGGGCGGCACGCGCGCCCATTCGACGGCTTCCCAGTCCCCGGCGAGTCCGGCGCGGCGGGCGAGGCAGGTCCACTGGGTGACGCCGGCCGCCCCGTGCACGCCGTGCACGTCCGCCGGCGCGGTGGTGTCGGCGATCACGACGGCGCTACGCACGCGTTCCACTCCCCCGCAGCGCGGCCGCGGCTCCGGCCGTCGTCCAGGCGCGCAGCCGGGCTGCGGCATCGGCGAGTTCGGGTGCGTCGAGATCGTCGACGAACACGCCCGCGCCGATGCCGCGGGGCAGCGGCAGCCGTTGCCGCCCGTCGCGGTGGCGGAGGGTGTCGGCGAGCGCCTCGCCGAGCGTGACGGGCTCCATCAGCGGGTGCCAGACCGGCAGTTCGAGTCGCCGCATCAGGCGCAGGACGCGTTCGGCCTGCCCGGAGTCGAGCAGGCCGCGGCGGCGGGCGACGACGGTGGTGAGCGCCATGTCGACGCAGACCGCCTCGCCGTGCAGGAGTTCGGGCAGCGCGCGCATCTCGACGGTCGGGCTGAAGGAGTGGCCGTAGTCCATGAGGCGTTCCAGGCGGTGCTCCCAGAGGTTGGGCTGGAGTTCCTGGAGCATGCCGTGGACGGCGCTGCCGAGGACGGCGGGACCGGCGCCCGGGGACTGGAAGCCGGTGTCGAGCAGGGTGCGGCCGTGCCGTTCCAGCAGGCGGAAGAGGCCCTCGTCCTTGATCAGCGCGACCTTGAGGATCTCGGCGAGCCCGTTGCCGATGTGGCGGCGTTCCAGGGTGGCGAGGAAGGCGGGGTCGAGCAGGGTGTCGACGGCGGGGTGGTAGCTGCCGAGGCGGTTCTTGTGGCGGCCGTGGTTGACGCCGGTCTTGGCTCCGACGCCCGCGTCGACGAGGCCGATCAGCGTGGTCGGGACCCGTACGAACGGCGTGGAGCGGCGGTAGAGGCTGCAGGCGAGGCCGACCACGTCGGTGAGGACGCCGCCGCCGACCGCGATCACGGGTTCGCCGCGCCGGGAGATCCCGAAGGAGTCCATCCGGTCGGCGACCTGGAAGACCGCGTCCATGGTCTTCACCTGTTCGTGGGCGAGCAGGACGTGCGTCTCGTGCTCGACGCCCTGGGCTTCGAGGTAGCGGCGCAGGCGGTGGCCGTGCAGTGCGTGGACGCGGGCGTCGACGACGACCAGTCGGCGCCCCGGCGGGCCACCGGCCCGGGCGAGCGCCGGGTTGCCCGGGTCCAGCACGCCGGGGGTGAAGCGGACCCGGTAGCTGACGGGCAGGGCGGTGGCGACCGTCCAGCCGGTGGCGGGAGCGCCGTTCACCGGGTCGCCGGTGGCGTGCAGGCCGGGGAGGTGGACGTCGGCGCCGGGGGTGGCGTCGGCGGCGGGGGTGGCGTCGGCGGCGGGGGTGGCGTCGGCGGCGGGGCGGTGCTGCGGGTGGGGGACGGACACGGGTCGGCTCCTTCGGCGGGACGGCGGCTGGGGCGGCCCGGCGGGTGAGGGAGGGTCCGCCGGGCCGGTGTGCACCACGCTGGCGCGCCCGCCGTCCCGGACGCACGGGCGTCCGGCCCCATCCGCGTCCCGGGCGCACCCGGGACCGACCCGGCACCGGCTCGCGTCGGCTGCCCGCGCGCACGCCCCACGTACGCGCCCCGCGCGCGTGCCCCTCGCACACGAGCCCCCACGCACGAGACCCCCATACGAGCCCCCACGCACAAGCCTCGCGCGCACGCTCCACCGGGCCGCCCCGGCGACGTACGGTGGAACACGGAGGCCGACACCATGCACGCCACCGCCACCCACTTCACCGACCGCACCGAAGCGGGCCGCCGACTGGCCGCCCTGCTGGGCCACCTGCGCGGCCCCGGCACCGTGGTGGTGGCCCTGCCGCGCGGCGGGGTCCCGGTGGCCGCCGAGGTGGCCGCCGCGCTCGGCGCGCCGCTGGACATCTGCGTGATCCGCAAGCTGGGTGTCCCGTACCAGCCGGAGCTGGGCATGGGGGCGATCGGCGAGGACGGGGTGCGGGTGATCAACGAGCACGTGCTGCGGCCCGCCGGGGTGACGCCGGAGCAGCTGGCCGCCGTGGAGGCGCGCGAGCGGACCGAGCTGGAGCGCCGGGCGCACCGCTACCGGGGCGGCCGCCCTCCGGTCGACCTGCACGGGCGGACGGTGGTCGTGGTCGACGACGGCATCGCCACCGGCTCGACCGCCCGGGCGGCCTGCCTGATCGTGCGGGCGCGCGGCGCGGCGCGGGTGGTACTCGCCGTGCCGGTGGCACCGCCGGACTGGACGCGGCGGCTGAGCGGCGTGGCCGACGAGCTGGTCAGCATCGGCACGCCGTCGCCGTTCTTCGCGATCGGCGAGTTCTACGCGGACTTCTCGCAGACCGAGGACGCCGAGGTGCTGCGCCATCTGGCCGCGGCCCGTTCCGGGGGGCCGCCGGGCGAGGACGGGACGGCCGGACCCGCCGACGTCCCGGCGTCCGACGAGGTCCCGGCGTCCGACCGCGAGCTGACGCTGCCCGCCACCGGTGTGGGACTGACCGGCCGGCTGACCGTCCCGGCCGGCGCCCGCGGCATCGTGGTGTTCGCGCACGGCAGCGGCAGCAGTCGCCGCAGTCCGCGCAACCGCCACGTGGCCGAGGGCCTCAATCGCTCCGGGCTGGCCACCTTCCTGTTCGACCTGCTCACCGAGGACGAGGAGGAGGACCGCCGGAACGTCTTCGACGTCGACCTGTTGGGCGCCCGGCTGACCGACGTGGCCCGCGCGCTGCCCGCCGAACAGGCCCGCCCGGCCGGGGGGCCGTTCCTGCCGCTCGGCCTGTTCGGCGCGAGCACCGGGGCCGCCGCCGCGCTGTGGACGGCCGCCCGGCTCGGCGACGGCGTGGGCGCGGTGGTCTCCCGGGGCGGACGGCCGGACCTCGCCGGGGCGGACGCGCTGGACGCCGTGCTCGCGCCGACGCTGCTGATCGTCGGCGGCCGGGACGGGGCGGTGATCGACCTGAACCGGCGGGCGCGCGAGCGGCTGCGCTGCGAGAGTGAGCTGGCGGTCGTCCCGCACGCCGGCCACCTGTTCGAGGAGCCCGGCACGCTGGACCGCGTCACCGAGCTGGCCCGCGACTGGTTCAACGCCCACCTCGCCCCGTGCGCGCGCCCCGCCTGACCGCGCCCGGCTCCGCCCCCTCCCCTCTCACGACCGCCGAACCCACCCCTCGGACCACCGAACCCGCCCTGACCAGCGCACACGCCCGTTCGTGTCCGATACGCAGAACTCGTGAAACATCCCGAATCCACCATGCATTCTGCACAGCGTGACCAGCGATTTCCTGATCACCTTGTACACATTGAACAGTGAAAACCCGATCTGTTGCCCAACCCGCCCGACTGGAGCAAGCTCAGCGCTCAGCCGCCCGCATCCGCCCTCAGCCCAACCCCGCGGAGCGGCCGCCTCAAGCGGATGCCTCAATGCCGAGGCCTCAATGTGGAGGAACGACCGATGACCCCGCAGTCCCACGCCCTTGAGCTGACCCCCGAGGAGCGCGAGGCCGGTCTCGACGCCGAGCAGCTGCGCCGCCTCGTCGGCCTCGTCGAGCACGACCCCGCCACCGACCCGTTCCCGGTCACCGCGCAGGACGCCGTCGTGTTCGTGGTCGGCAACGCCACCCAGACGGCCCAGTTCTACCAGGCCGTCTTCGGCATGGAGCTGGTCGCCTACTCCGGCCCGGAGACCGGCCGCCGCGACCGCAAGGCCTTCGTGCTGCGCTCCGGCTCCTGCCGCTTCGTGATCAAGGGCGGCGTCTCCCCCGACAGCCCGCTGCTGGACCACCACCGCCGCCACGGCGACGGCGTCGTCGACCTGGCTCTGGAGGTCCCGGACGTCGACAAGTGCATCGCGCACGCCCGCGCCCAGGGCGCCACCGTCCTGGAGGAGCCGAACGACGTCTCCGACGAGAACGGCACCGTGCGCCGCGCCGCCATCGCCACCTACGGCGAGACTCGCCACACCCTGATCGACCGCTCCCGCTACACCGGCCCGTACCTGCCCGGCTACATCGCCGCGAAGAGCAGGGTGCAGCACCCGGAGGGCTCGCCGCGCCGCCTGTTCCAGGCCCTGGACCACGCGGTCGGCAACGTCGAGCTCGGCAGGATGGACGAGTGGGTCACCTTCTACAACAAGGTCATGGGCTTCGTGAACATGGCCGAGTTCGTGGGCGACGACATCGCCACCGACTACTCCGCGCTGATGTCCAAGGTCGTCGCCAGCGGCAACCACCGGGTGAAGTTCCCGCTCAACGAGCCGGCCGTCGCCAAGAAGAAGTCGCAGATCGACGAGTACCTGGAGTTCTACACCGGCGCGGGCTGCCAGCACATGGCGCTGGCCACCAACGACATCCTCACCACGGTCGACGTGCTGCGCTCGCGCGGCGTCGAGTTCCTGAACACCCCGGACTCGTACTACGACGACCCCGAGCTGCGCGAGCGGATCGGCAAGGTCCGGGTGCCGATCGAGGAGCTGAAGAGCCGCGGCATCCTGGTCGACCGCGACGAGGACGGCTACCTGCTGCAGATCTTCACCAAGCCGATCGGCGACCGTCCGACCGTCTTCTACGAGTTCATCGAGCGGCATGGCTCGCTCGGTTTCGGGAAGGGCAACTTCAAGGCGCTGTTCGAGGCCATCGAGCGCGAGCAGGAGCGCCGCGGCAACCTCTGAGGCCGCCCCGCCCCGGAGGCCGCCGGTCTCCGGGGCGCGCGGCCACCGCTGAAGCCGTAGGAAGCGCTGGGCCACAGGAAGGTCCGGGAGGAGCAGGGACGATGGCGTACTACCGGCAGCTGGGCAGCATCCCGCCCAAGCGGCACACGCAGCACCGCACACCCGAAGGCGGCCTGTACTACGAGGAGTTGATGGGCGAGGAGGGCTTCTCCTCGGACTCCTCGCTGCTCTACCACCGGGGCATCCCCTCGGCCGTCGTGAACGCCGTGCCGTGGGAGCTGCCCGACCAGTCGACGGTGCCCAACCACCCCCTGCTCCCCCGCCACCTCAAGCTGCACGAGCTGTTCGCCGGCCAGGAGTGGAAGTCCGCCGACGTCGTCGCCGGGCGCCGGCTCGTCCTCGGCAACGGCGACGTGCGGATCTCCTACGTCGCCGCCGGGGCGCCGAGCGAGCTGTACCGCAACGGGCTCGGCGACGAGTGCGTGTACGTGGAGTCCGGCTCCGCCGCCGTGGAGACGGTCTTCGGCACGCTGGAGGTCGGCCAGGGCGACTACGTGCTCATCCCCCGGGCGACCACCCACCGCTGGGTGCCCACCGGCGACGAGCCGCTGCGCGCCTACTGCATCGAGGCGAACAGCCACATCACCCCGGTCAAGCGCTACCTCTCCAAGTACGGCCAGCTGCTGGAGCACGCCCCGTACTGCGAGCGGGACCTGCGCGGCCCGTCCGGCCCGCTGCTGGTGGACGGCACCGACGTCGACGTGCTGGTCAAGCACCGCGGCCCGAACGGCATTTCGGGCACCCGGTACACCGTGCCGCACCACCCGTTCGACGTGGTCGGCTGGGACGGCTGCCTGTACCCGTACGCGTTCAACATCCGGGACTTCGAGCCGATCACCGGGCGGATCCACCAGCCGCCGCCGGCCCACCAGGTGTTCGAGGGCAACGGGTTCGTGATCTGCAACTTCGTTCCCCGCAAGGTGGACTACCACCCGCTGTCGATCCCGGTGCCGTACTACCACGCCAACGTGGACAGCGACGAGGTCATGTTCTACTGCGGCGGCGACTACGCGGCGCGCAAGGGCTCGGGCATCGGCCAGGGCTCGATCTCGCTGCACCCGGGCGGCCACACCCACGGCCCGCAACCGGGCGCGTACGAGCGGTCCATCGGCGTGGAGTTCTTCGACGAGCTCGCCGTCATGGTGGACACCTTCCGCCCCCTGGAGCTGGGCGAGGGCGGCCGTGCCTCCGAGGACGCCGGCTACGCCTGGACCTGGTCCGGTCGGGGGCCGCAGCAGTGAGCACCGCCCCCGTCCCCGCCGCCGCTTCCCCCGTCCCCCCGCTGTTCCAGGGGCTGTTCGACGACGCGGCGGTCTTCCCGCCCGGGAACCTGCCGGTCGCCGACGCGGTGCCCGCGCACCGCGCGCACCGCACCGCCTGGTACGCCGACGCGGTCGGCCCGCTGCTCTGCGGAGCGGGCCGGCTGGACGAGTTGGCGGCCGCGGCGCAGGGCCCCGTCCTCCGGGTCGGGCTGGTGCTGCCGGGGGGCAGCGCCGAGCTCGGCCCGGCCCTCGCCGCCGCCGCGCCCTTCGAGGTCGCCGGCGTCGAACTCGCCACCCGGGACGCCCGCGAGGCCGTCGCCGCACTCGACCTGCTGCTGCCGCCGGACGTGCCGGCCGCCGTCGAACTGCCGCGCGAACTGCTGCGCGGCGACGGCCTGGACGAGGTCCTGGACGTGCTGGTCGACAGCCCGTACCGGGCCAAGTTCCGCACCGGCGGGGTGGTCGCCGGCGCCTTCCCGGACGAGCGGGAGCTGGCCGGCTTCCTCACCGGGTGCGCGCAGCGGGGCCTGCCCTACAAGTGCACCGCCGGGCTGCACAACGCCGTCCGGCACACCGACCCGGTGACCGGCTTCGAGCACCACGGCTTCCTGAACGTGCTGCTGGCCGCGCAGGAGACCGATCCGGCCGCGGCCGCCGAGGTGCTCGCCGAGCGCTCCGGCGAGGTGCTCGCCAAGGCCGTGCGCACCCTGAGCGACCGTCAGGTCACGGTGGTCCGCAACTCGTTCACCGCGTTCGGCACCTGTAGCATCGCCGAGCCCCTGGACGACCTGGCCGCCCTCGGCCTGCTGTCGTCCGACCCGACGCCCCAGGAGGACCGTTGACCACCCCCCGCAGCTGGCTCGCCCCCGCGAACGACTCGCCGTTCGGCGTGCACAACCTGCCGTACGGCGTCTTCACGGCCGGCGACCGGCCGGGGCGGCGACGGATCGGCGTGCGCGTCGGCGACTTCGTCCTGGACGCCGGCGCCGCCGCCCGCGCCGCCGGGGAACCGTCCGTGCTCCTCGACGCCGCTTCCCTCAACCCGCTGCTGGCCGCGGGCCGCCCGGTGTGGACCGAGGTGCGCGCCGCGCTCACCCGCCGGCTGACCGAGGAGTCCCACCGGGACGCCCTCACCCCGCTGCTGCTGCCGCTCGCCGAGGTCGAACTGCACCTGCCGTTCGAGGTCGCCGACTACGTCGACTTCTACGCCTCCGAGCACCACGCCACCAACCTGGGCCGGATCCTCCGCCCCGGCTCCGAGCCGCTCACCCCCAACTGGAAGCACCTGCCGATCGGCTACCACGGCCGCTCCGGCACCGTGGTGGTCTCCGGCACCCCGGTGGTCCGCCCGCACGGGCAGCGCAAGGCCCCGGCGGACGCCGTGCCGTCCTTCGGCCCGACCCGCCGGCTGGACATCGAGGCCGAGGTCGGCTTCGTCGTCGGCGCGCCCAGCACCATGGGCGAGCCCGTCACCCTGGACCGCTTCCGCGAGCACGTGTTCGGCGTCTGCCTGGTCAACGACTGGTCCGCGCGCGACATCCAGGGCTGGGAGTACGTACCGCTCGGCCCGTTCCTCGGCAAGTCCTTCGCCACCTCCGTCTCCCCGTGGATCGTGCCGCTGGACGCCCTGGAGCACGCCCGGATCACCCCGCCGGCCCGCGACGTCGAACTGCTCCCCTACCTCGACGACCGCGGCGGCGAGCCGTGGGGCCTGGACCTCGCGATGGAGATCCGCCTCAACGGCCACCCGGTCTCCCGCCCGCCGTTCGCCTCGATGTACTGGACGGCCGCCCAGCAGCTCACCCACATGACCGTCAACGGCGCCTCGCTGCGCACCGGCGACCTGTTCGCCTCCGGCACGGTCAGCGGCCCCGAGCCCGAGACCCGCGGCGCGCTCATCGAGCTCACCTGGAACGGCGAGAACCCGCTCAAGCTCCCGGACGGCTCGACCCGCGCCTTCCTGGAGAACGACGACGAGGTGACCATCACCGCCACCGCCCCCGGCCCCGACGGCACCGTCATCGGCTTCGGCGAGGTCACCGGCCGCATCGTCCCCTGAGGCCCCGTGGGCCCTCGCGGCCCTCGCACCACCTGATGCCCTCGCGGCACCCCTGAACCACTTTCCCCCGCCGGACGAAGGGCGGCCCCGGTCTCACCACCGGAGCCGCCCTTCGTGCTCTCCGAACACCGCCGCCCGGTGCTTGCGGCCGGGCCCGGGGCCGAAGGTACGGTGACGGCGAGGATCTTGACGACTTTCTCGGGCCGGTCGACGACGAACGGGAGTGGGGACGATGGGTGACGACGTGCGGGTGTGGCGGGACGGCGCGGTCGGGCGGATCGTGCTCGACCGGCCGCGGGCGCTCAACTCGTTGACGCACGGCATGGTCGTGGACGTGCGGGCCGCGCTGGAGGAGTGGGCCGCGGACGACGCGGTGCGGGTGGTGGTGCTCACCGGAGCCGGGGAGCGCGGGCTCTGCGCGGGCGCGGACATCCGGGCGATACACGACGACGCCAAGGCGGGCGGGGCCGGCACGCGCGCGTTCTTCCGCGACGAGTACCGGCTGAACGCGCTGATCGCGCGCTACCCGAAGCCGTACGTCGCGGTGATGGACGGCATCACCATGGGCGGCGGCGTCGGGCTCTCCGCCCACGGGTCGGTGCGGATCGTCACCGAGCGTTCGGTGGTGGCCATGCCGGAGACCCGGATCGGCCTGGTGCCGGACGTCGGCGGCAGCCGTCTGCTGGCCCGCGCGCCCGGCGAGTTGGGCACCCACCTGGGGTTGACCGCCGCCTCGATGACCGCCGGGGACGCGCTGCTGTGCGGGTTCGCCGACCACTTCGTGCCGTCGGCGAGCCTGCCCGCCCTGCTGACCGACCTCGCCGACCTCACCGGTTCGCCGGCCGAGGTGGTGGCCCGGTACGCCGAACAGGCCCCGGCCGCGCCGCTCGCCGAGCAGCGCGGGTGGATCGACGCCTGCTACGCGGCCGACTCCGTGGAGGAGATCGTGGCCCGGCTGACGGCCGGCGGCGCCCCGGAGGCCAAGCCGGCCGCCGAGGAGCTGGCCGAGCGGTCGCCGACGATGCTCAAGGTCACGCTCGCCGCCCTGCGCCGGGCCCGGGCCCACGGCTCGCTGGAGGAGAGCCTGGTCCAGGAGTACCGGGTGTCCTGCGCCGCGCTCGCCCACCACGACCTGGTGGAGGGCATCCGCGCGCAGGTGGTCGACAAGGACCGCGACCCGCACTGGTCCCCGGCCGCGCTCACCGGGGTCGACGAGCGGAGTGTGGCCGCCTTCTTCGAGCCCCCGACCGACGGTGACCTGCGCCTCGGCTGACCTGGGGCCGCCCGGTGAGCGGGTGACGACCGTCTCGCGGACCGAGACTGGCGCGAGGCGGGCCGCTTCGGAGATCGTTGGCTCGTCAGAGCGCGCAATCGAATGGGAGTCAACGGCGATGACCGAGACCTACGAGACGATCCTGGTGGACCGCAAGGGCCGGGTCGGCCTGATCACCCTCAACCGGCCGGAGGCGCTCAACGCGCTCAACACCCGGCTGATGAACGAGGTCGTGGCCGCGGCCACCGCGTTCGACCGGGACCCGGAGATCGGCTGTCTGGTGATCACCGGCTCGGCGAAGGCCTTCGCGGCGGGCGCCGACATCAAGGAGATGCAGGACAACCGGTTCCCGGACGTCTACCTGGACGACTGGCTGCGCCCGTGGGACCGCCTCGGCGAGCTGCGCAAGCCGATCGTCGCGGCGGTGGCCGGCTTCGCGCTGGGCGGCGGCTGCGAGCTGGCGATGCTCTGCGACATCCTGATCGCCGCGGACACCGCGAGGTTCGGCCAGCCGGAGATCAAGCTCGGCGTCATCCCGGGCATCGGCGGCTCGCAGCGCCTCACCCGGGCGGTCGGCAAGGCGAAGGCGATGGAACTGTGCCTGACCGGCCGGATGATGGGCGCCGAGGAGGCCGAGCGCGCCGGCCTGGTCTCCCGCATCGTCCCCGCCGACGACCTGCTCGCCGAGGCCCTCGCCACCGCGGAGAAGGTCGCCGAGATGTCCACCTCGGCGGCGATCATGATGAAGGAGAGCGTCAACCGCGCCTTCGAGACCACCCTCGCCGAGGGCGTCCGCTTCGAGCGCCGTCTCTTCCACGCCGCCTTCGCCACCGCCGACCAGAAGGAGGGCATGGCGGCCTTCGCCGAGAAGCGCCCGGCGGTCTTCAACCACCGCTGACCCGGCTTGCCCGGAAGGCCCCTTCGTCCCGGACCGCTGGAGGACGAAGGGGCCTTCCCGGCTATGCCCCTTCTGTCAACGCGAGCGGCTGAGGAGCAGCACGGCGGTGGTGACGAGGTGCAGGAGCGCTGCCGCCGACACCCCGTAGGCCGCCCAGACCCGCTCGCGGTCAGTGTCGGGCGGGGAACGGTCGCCGTCGTCGGAGCCGTCGTCCGGCGGGGTGGTCACGCTCGGCTCCGGAGGTCGCGGAGGACGGCGGCAACCTTGGCGTGGTCGGCGGGGCTGTGGTGCTCGTAGAGGGCAGCGGCGTGGCGGAGCAGCGTGATCGCGTCACCGGTGCGCCCGCGCTCGCGGCCAGCGAGCGATGATCGCGTCCGGCCTCGTAGGGCCGGACGCGCTGCTGCCACCGAGGTCGGCGTAGAGGTGCGGGCCGGGGGTGTTCTGGCCGTGGAGGAGGTCGACGGCCAAGGCGGTCTTGCCCATCCCCTCGGGCCCGGTGATGAGGACGGGCAGAGGTTCCTCGGCGGAGAGGAGCGCGGAAAGGCGAGCCCGCGCCTCGACCCGATCCGCCAGCGGCCTCCGACGGGGAAGCAGCCGCGGCACCGGCGGGGGCGGCGGTGCGGGCAGGGTGATGCCTCCGGCGATCGTCCCGGCCTGCACGATGATCTGAGCGTGCGAGTCGGTGACTGCGTTGCTGATCAAGGGTTGTCGCGTCCTCGGTGAGGTGTCAGTGGTAGCAGGGGAGAAGGCGCGGGATCAGACCACAATCTGTGCGGCGTCCAGGAAGCCGGTCGGGGCGTCGTAGGCGAGGTGCGGGCCGATCACGGCCCACACCCGTTTGCCGGTGCGGTGGGACTCGTAGCCGCTCGCCTCGGCGTAGACGGCGATCAGCCGAAGGCCACGTCCGGACTCGTCACAGGCGCCGACGGCACGCATCACCGGGTCGGCGCTGCTGCTGTCCGTGA
This sequence comes from Kitasatospora sp. NPDC058032, assembly GCF_042885845.1. NCBI lineage: Bacteria > Bacillati > Actinomycetota > Actinomycetes > Kitasatosporales > Streptomycetaceae > Kitasatospora > Kitasatospora sp. NPDC058032. Next base: position 406,824 of record NZ_JBHVRK010000001.1, read on the forward strand.
CCGTGAGGACGACCCGGTCGCCGTCGAGCCACATGTCGACGTCGATCAGCCCAAGGCGGGGGCGACCGTGGCGGGCAGCGTTCGTCACCAGCTCCGTCAGCACGAGGAGCGCCGCGAACGACTGGTCGCCGTCCGGGTCGTATCCCCACGCGCGGAGGACGCCGTCGGCGTCGGCCCGCAGACCGGGGACGGCAGCGGGCGCGCGGTCGACCGTCCAGGTCGCCCTCGGCGCCGCGGACGGGGCTTGCGGGCAGGGCTGCATCTCGGTCACCGCGGCCACCTCTGTGGTGTGCCGTCGGAGACCGGCATCGACTCTGACGATCTTCGAAGCGAGGTTCATCGACGCTTTCTCCATGGCTCGGAAGGCTCCTTGCAGAGAGCATCGCCACTGGAGAAGGCACAGACTGTCACTCCTCAGTGATAGTCCAACTCCATTGAGTGGTTATCAGATTCCGACCCAGTGAGCCATGCTGCTGAGCGTGCCCGGCGTGGACCGGTGCGCCGAGACGAGGCCGGTGATCGTTTCGCGCACCATCGGGTGGTAGCGCATCTGCTGGGGGGCGAGTTCGCGGGCGCGCTGGAGCGACCTCAATGACGCTTCCGACCGGCCGATCCACAGCTGTGCGCGCGCAACCTCCGCGATGTGCGCAGCCGCCCGCGAAGCCGGCCAGTCCTCCGGGATCCGAAGCCGATCGGCGACTCGAACGGCCTCCGCGTACTTGTACTGCTCGGAGAGTGTCGCGACCTGGTGCACGATCACGTTTGTCGGACCGAACGAGAGCCAGTTCACCCGGACGGCCTCGCCCGTCCGCTCCGAGATCCGAACGGCCTCCGAAATGTGCCCGGCCGCCGTATCGCCGTCCCCGGAGCGGGCCGCCAGCATGGCTGCGCCAAGGTGGAGTTGCCCCACCGCCACATCCCGGACCCGGCCCGCGTCTGCCTGATCGAGGGTGGCCATGCCGACTCCGACAAGCCGCTTCCCCAAGTCGAACTGGCCGGAGCGGAGATAGACGATCGAACGCAGGTACTGACGGATTCCGGCGAGAACCGGGTCGGACGCGCGCTCGGCGGCCCAGGCCATCCGGTCCAGGGCTACGACGCAGAGGTCGCTGTAGCCCAGCTTCGTCGTGATGTCGTAGGCCGTGCGATAGGTACTCGCCAGCACCTGCCAGGCCTTCTCCGACGGTGCCACGTGCGCAGCCGTGGTGACCTCGGCGATCAGGCCGGGCAGTTCCCGGGCGGCTTCCTTGATGCGAGTCTCGCGAATCAAGGCGCACAACTGATCGGCATTAGTCAGCAGTTCGTCGACCGTGCGGGGTGCGACATCGGGATCGGCACCGAGGTCGTAGAGGTCGAGGGCTTCGCGAATCGGTTGGATCAGAATGTCGAGCTCGTCCTGACGAAGCTCGGTCAGGTACGGCTGGCCGGTGAGGTCTGCGGTCTGCACGAACAACGCCCGGGCAACCGCGGTGATCACCGCGGGCGTTGCCGGCTTGGCGCCCTGCTCGACCTTGGTCAGCATGCTGTAGGAGATGTGGGCACGGGAAGCGAGCTCGCGCTGGGTCAGCCGGCGAAGCTTGCGGTAGTGGGCGATGCGTTCGCCGATGTGCTCGGAGACGTGCCTGGGCATACTGGTAACTCCGTTCGTAGCAACCAGTGCGGACGATACCTCGCCGAAGTGGGCGGGACGTGTCCTCTGCAAGGGAGTCGTGGCTTGGCCGCACACCGTAAGCCGTTCCTCTACGTCGTCGTCTGCGCCTCGGGGGTCGCCGACGGGGTCGGCGAGCTGATCGCGGCAGCTCAGGCCGATGGCTGGGAGGTCGGGGTGATCGCCACGCCCAACGCACTCGGACTGCTCGATCGGACGGCCGTCGCAACACAGACCGGCTACCCGATCCGCTCCGCCTGGCGCACACCCGGAGCTCCCCGGCCACTGCCGCCGGCCGACGCCATCGCCGTCGTCTCCGCCACGTTCAACACCATCAACAAGTGGGCCCAGGGCATCGCCGACACACTCGCACTGGCGATCCTTTGCGAGGCCTACGGCCAGGGCGTCCCGGTAGCCGTACAGCCCTACGTCAACTCCGCCCTCGCCGCCCACCCGGCGTACGCGGAGAGCCTGGCCCGACTCCGTTCCATGAACGTCCTGATCGGCAACGCCGTTCCCCACCCACCCAAGTCCGGAGGAGCGCGCGACCGGTACAGCTGGACCCACGTCCTCGACCTGCTCCGCCCGGTCCTACGTTCGAGGTGAGGCCCACACGAATCGGGTAGGCCTGCCGCAGCGGAAACACCGCAAGAAAAGTGGAACCCCCCATGACCGAGAACAAGCCGGCGGTGGCGGTTCGGCTCCTCAACGGTCAACAGACCGCGGAGTTGGAGCGTCAGCTGAAGACTGGTGGAGCACCTTGATCGATCCCGGACCGGAGGAGCTGACGCTGGAGGACGGGCGGCGGACGTTCGGCCTCTTCGAACTGGCAGTGCAGCCGCAATGGCGCCGCCAGGGCATCGCAACTCGCGTGCACCGGGCGCTCGTCGAAGGGCTCGACAATGCACGGGTGATGTTGAACGGCCGACCGGAGGCGACCGCAGCGCAGGCGGCCTACCGTTCATGGGCTATCGGCGATTCGGAGCCGCGATTCCTTGGGAGGGCGCGGCTCCACACGAGGTGATGATCCTGGCTCTGACGAATGTTCCGGAGAGCGACACCATGACGAGGTCAATGTGGTCGAACTGCGTCACTACCAGAAGGACTCGCTGCCCGAGGGCTTCCGCCAACTGCTCCTGAACGTCCACGCGGACGCCTAAGCGGCGGAGTTGGTGGAGGATGAGTTCGTACAGCGCTTTCCGTGGTTCGTCGACCACTGGACGAGCCTGAACGGCTTCACCTGCGTGGTCGCGTACGACGGCTCCGAACCGGTCGGCTTCGCCTACGGGGCACCGCTGACCGCCGGCCGGGAGTGGTGGCGCGAGCACATCGTCAACCCTCCGGAGCGGTGCACCACCTTCGGCTTCTCCGAGCTGATGATCCGCCCGGCCTGGCGCGGGAAGGGACTGTCCGCCCAACTCCAGACCGCGTTGATCGACAATCGGCCCGAGGGCCTGGCCGTACTCCTCGTCGACCCCGACCACCCCAAGGTGCAGAGCCTGTACGAGTCCTGGGGCTACAGCCAGGTCGGCTTCCGGCAGCCCTTCCCGGACTCGCCCCGCTTCGCCGTCATGGTCCGCACGCTCCGATGAGAGCCTGCGGACCGCCGGCGGATCACCCGTCCTCCTGCTGATCGACCAGGCCGACATCGGCGGATCGGCTACGGACAGTGCGGTGTCGAGCCGCTGGAGCACCCGGTGGACCTCGTGGCCCCGGTCCCGAACCAGGCCGCTGCCGCCGGCCCCTCACCAGTGACAACACAGAGGAGATCCGTTGCCCGCACAGCACGACATCGAATCGGAGCGCGAACTCTGGGACACGTACGCGGCCGGGATCAAGGACGAGGTGTTCGAGGCCGGGCCGGTGTTCCGCTGGACGCAGTACGCCGGCCACGGGCCCGGGGCGGAGTTGCTCGGGTCGCCGGACAGTGCCTTGGAGATCGGGTGCGGCACCGGGCGGGCGATGGCCGCGCTGGCCGGGCGGGGTGTGGAGGTCACGGGTGTTGATCTCTCGCCCGTCATGGTCGGGAGGGCCTCCGAGCGCTGGGGGTCTTCCGGCGTCCGGGTCCACTGTGCGGAGGTGCTGGACTACCTGCGCGGCACCGACGAGACCTGGGACGCGGTCTACTCGGTGTTCGGGGCGGTCTGGTTCACGGACCCGCTGAAGCTGCTCCCCCTCGTCGCCTCCCGTCTGAGCCCCGGCGGCGTCCTCGCGTTCTCGCAACCCCCCGCGATTCCCGGCGCCTACGGTCCGCAGGGCATGTACAAGGGTGGCTTCGCCGGGAGGGCGCTGTACACGTACCGCTACTCCTACACGCCCCGCGGGTGGCTCGGCCTGCTCCGGCGGAGCGGGTTCGAGTCGGTGGAGGCTTCGGTGCTCGACGCCCCGACCGAGGGGCACATCGGGACGCTGATCGTGACGGGAAGGACTCCGAGGGGCTGACGCCGAATTCCTTGGACCGTGCCGTCGGGCGCGTGATCCACTGCGCTCATGAGCTTGTCGGTACATGTCTTCGTCGTCGGTGCGGATGGTGAGAGGCAGGTGCAGGACGTTCCGGACGGATACTTCAACGGTGCGGGCCCCGAGAGTTGGCGTACTCGAGTGTGGGGCGCGGAGGTCGTCCGCTCGCTGGGGGCCGGGTTCCTTCCGGTCCTGGCCGAGCGGGACCTGTGGGTCGAGCCCGAGCAGGTCCCCGCGTTCCTGCGCGAGTGCCTGATGCTGCGCGACAACCTGGAGAGGGTCGTCGCGGGCACCGGCCCCGTGATGTCGAACCAGGAGCCCGGGACCGCGGTCTCGGAGCGGTTGGCGATCATCGAGGAGGTCGCCGGGCGGGCGGCTGCGACGGGAGGCGGTGTCGTCATCCGGTGAGCGCGGAAAAGCACTTGCGCGGCGGGATACGCTGCTTCGGTCGTTGACGAAGCAGCGGAACGGGCGGGCGTGACGTGACTGGCGAACTGCGTGAGATCCCACTGATCGACGGTCCGGTGAGGTTCCGCGGAGCGCTGGATCTGGAGCGGACCGAGGCCGGTGTGCTGCCGTGGCGGCTGCCCCTGTGGACGCGGGCGCAGTTCCCGGACGACTCCGTCCAGCGGATCGCCACGCTGTCCTCGGGGGTCCGGCTGGCGTTCGTGACGAGCGCGACGGTGCTGGAGGTCGAGGCGCTCACGACCGTCACCCAGTACGACGGCAGTGCCGGACACTCCGCGCCCGGGGCCCTGGAGCTGGTGGTCGACGGGGTCCGGTTGCGCAGGGCACCGCTGCTCGCGGGCAAGGTGTCGCAGGTGTCGGTCGGGCGCAGCAGGACGATCCCGGGCCCGAGCTGCCGCGTGACGTTCGATCAGCTGCCACCGGGCGAGAAGGCGATCGAGCTGTGGTTGCCGCAGCAGTCCCGTACCGAGGTGGTCGGTCTGTGGGCCGATGCCGCGGTCGGGCCGCCGTCGGCGACCGGTCGGCGCAGCTGGCTGCACCACGGCAGCTCCGTCAGCCACTTCCCGGAGGCCGACTCGCCTTTCGACACCTGGCCGGTGATCGCCGCGGGTCTCGGCGGGGTGGAACTCGTCAACCTCTCGCTGGCCGGTAACGCCCGGCTCGACCCGTTCGTGGCGTGTGCGATCCGGGACGCGCCGGTCGACCTCATCAGCCTCAAGCTGGGTCTCAACGTCGTGACCGGCGCCTCGTTCCGACGGCGTTCCTTCGGGCCGGCGGTGCACGGCTTCCTCGACACGATCCGCGAGGGGCACCCCGATACCCCCCTGCTGGTGGTCTCCCCGGTGATCTGCCCTCCGGTCGAGGGCACCCCCGGCCCGGTCACCATCGCCGCCGACGGACGCTTCACCGCGCTCGGCGCGCCCGCCGACGTCCCGGCCGGGGCGCTGACGCTCGACGTCGTACGCGAGGAGCTGGCCCGCATCGTGAGCGCTCGCCGGGTGCACGATCCGAACCTGCACCACCTCGACGGCCGTGACCTGTTCGGCGAGGGCGACATCCCCGACCTCCCGGACGGCCTTCACCCCAACAGCGCCGGCCACCGCCGCATCGCCGAACGGTTCGCCGGGATCGCGTTCACGCAGGCGGGTCCGTTCGCCTGATCACGCGCGGGCGGGGTGGTCAGGTCGGCCAGGTCGGCCGGGTTCGTGCGGTCGGCCGAGGTCGCGGCGGCCGAGGGCGACGGCGGGGCCCCCGACGATCCGCTTCCGTCCATTCGCAAGCGGAATGAGACTCTCCGTGGTACGTTCACGCGCCGCGCCGGGGAGGCCCCTGGCTCAGCCGTCGGCCGTCAGCGCGGTGTTCAGGCGGGCCAGGCCGCTGCGGGTGGCGGCGACCACCACCCGGTCGCCGGGCTCCAGGGCGCGGGTGCGGTCGGCGTAGCGCCACTGGTAGAGCTGCGGGTTGCGGGCCAGTCGGACGGCGAGGACGCGGACGCCGCCCGGGTCCTCCAGGTCGTGGCGGTTGAGGCCGATCAGGCCGCTGCCGAGTTCGGCGGACAGCTCGGCGATCAGCAGCACGTGCCGGAACACCGAGAGCGTGCCGAGCACCTCGCGGCCCATCAGCGCGGCGGCGAAGGCCGGGGCGGCGAGGTAGGAGGTGGAGCGCGAGGCGACGTTGTCCAGGGTCGCGTACACATGGCTCGCGAAGCTGTCGTCGAAGAGCCGCAGCACCACCCGGACGTCGGGCCGTTCGGCGCGCGCCTCCAGGGCCGCCTCCAGGTTGGTGGCGTCGTCGCCGCTGACCGCGACCACCGCGCGGCTGTGCTTGAGCCGGGCCCGGCGCAGCTGTTCGGCGAGCGGGCCGTCGTCGACCACCACCGGGACGCCGAGCGCGCGGACGGCGGAGATGCCGCGTGCCTGCGGGTCGCTCTCCAGGCCGACCACCGGCACGCCGAGGCCGTGCAGTTGGCTGACCACCCGGGTGCCGACGTTGCCGAGGCCGACCACGACGACGTGGTCGCGGGTGCCGGCGCCCGGGTTGCGGGGCTGGCCGCGGCGGCCGGAGGCGAGCACCTCGACCGCGATGGCGGTGGCGACCGGCGCGAAGGTGATGCCGCAGAAGGTGATCATCACCTGGGCGACCCGCTGCCAGGCGCCGCCGGTCCCGTCGGGGGAGCCGGGCTGGTCCGGCTGGGCGGCGCCGGCGAGGTCGAGCAGCGAGGCGTAGAGCGTCCAGGCGAAGTTGCCGTTGAGGTGCCAGAGCAGGGCGAAGGCGAGCAGCACCGCGACCAGGGCGGTGATCAGCACCAGGCGCAGCCGGGCACTGGTGAAGAAGCGCAGGGTGTCGAGCACCCGCCAGCGCAACCGCCGCCACCAGGCGATCCGTACGGCGGGTTCGACGGGGAGGGTCTGCAGGGCGGCGATGCCGCCGCCCGGGCCGTCCAGACCGCCCGGGCCGCCCAGACCGCCCGGGCCGCCCTGCCCGCCCGAGCCGGCGGCGCGGCGGGCCTCGGTGCCGGAGCGGATCGGCCCGTCGTCGCCGAACTCGCTGGCCAGCCGGACGAAGGAGGCGGAGTCGCCGCCCTGGTCGGGCAGCAGCCGGATGCGGTCGAGGTCCTGGGGGTCGATCCGGTCGGCGACGACGCAGAGCCGGTCGGACGTGATGTCGTCGTCGTAGGCGATGTGCAGGAAGCGGTCGCCGACCTGGACGGAGTTGGGGCGCGACAGGGCGGCGTCGGCGAAGGCGGGGGCGGCGGTGGCGGAGCCCGACAGCGCGGTGCCGTTCCTGAGCAGGCGTTGGATGTTGGCGCCGAGCCGCTGGTTGAACATGCGCAGGACGATGCGGATGCCGGGATTGTGTCCCTGTGCGGAGAGGGCGGCGTGGATGTTCCCCTGGTCGTCGCCGTCGACGAAGGCGATGCCGCGCGCGGTCTCCACCCGGACGGCGCGCAGCGCCTCCTCGGTGACGCTGCTGTACTCGACGACGGCGGCGACGCCCTCCAGCTGTTCGATCCGGGGCGCGTGGTCGCGGGCGCGGTCCGGAACGAGGACGACGACCGGTACTTCGTAGTGCTCGACGAGTTCGAGTGCCAGGCGGTGGGCGAGCGCGTTGCCGCCGCAGACGATGTAGTGCTGGCTGATCGGCTCGACCGGAGGGGTCCCCCACCCTTCAGAAGTCACATCGACGGATCTTATCGATGTCGGATGTGGCGCAGATGGCGTTCCGGCAACTCCGGGGAGAACCTGTCGGATCGCCCGAACGGGTGTATCCGGCGCGCGGGACGGGGCGTGTGCGGCGATCGTGAGGAGCACCCGCCCGCCCGAGCGCCGAGGGTGCCCGCTCGCACGCCCGGGCGCCCGCTCCGCTGCAAGCTCCCCTGGAGGACGCCACCGTGGTCTCCCCGATCATCACCCCCGACGGCGACCCCGTGCAGGGCCCGCTCGGACTGCTGGCCAAGGCCGCCTGGCAGGTCCTGCTGGTCGCCGGACTCGTCTCGCTCGGCCTCGGGATCGTCGTGTTCGTCTGGCCGGAGGAGACGCTGCTGGTGGTCGGCGTGCTGTTCGGCCTCTACCTGCTGGTCATCGGCATCGTGCAGCTGGTCGCCTCGTTCGGTACGCACGCCACCACCGCGATGCGGGTGCTGGCGTTCATCAGCGGGGCGATCTGTGTGCTGCTCGGCCTGCTGTGCTTCCGCAGCGCGGCGCAGTCGGTGCTGCTGCTCGCGATCTGGATCGGCATCGGCTGGCTGTTCCGCGGCATCACCCAGCTCGCCGCCGCCGCCTCGGACCCGACCATGCCGGCCCGCGGCTGGCAGGCGTTCGCGGGCGGGGCGAACACGCTGGCCGGTGTGCTGCTGATGGTCTTCCCGGCCGGTTCGATCACCGCGCTGACCGTGCTGGCCGGCTGCTGGCTGGTGATCCTGGGGCTGATCGAGATCGCGACGGCCTTCCAGATGCGCAGAACCGCGAGGCAGATCCCCTCCGGCGTCTGAACGCGTCGGCGCGGCGTCGGCCGGGGCTGCGGCCACGGCTACGGCTACGGCTCTCAGCGCCAGAGCGGCTCGTCCGTGCCCCAGCGCCCCGGCGGGCGCTCCCAGTCCGCCGGGGCGCCCGCGTAGCCGATGGGCGGCAGCGCGTGCCGGAGCCGGCCGTACGACGTGTCGGTCTCGGTGAGCCACCGGGCGGGGTCGTAGGGCTCGGCGTTGGGCGGCCGGTGCGGGTCGGCGGTGGGCGCGATGCCGTGCAGCAGCCAGGAGGCCGTGCCGGCGAGCGAGTAGCGCAGGTGGCGTCCGCCCGGCCAGACGGTGCGCTGGTCGGTGAGAGCGCGCAGCACGCCGGCCGCGACGAGGTAGCCGGTGCCGTGGTCGAGGGCCTGGGCGGGCAGGGCGCCGGGGCGGCCGTCGGCGCCGGCCTCGGTGGCGGCGATGCCGCAGCCGGCCTGGACCAGGCTGTCGAAGCCGCGTCGTCCGGCCCACGGGCCGGTCCAGCCCCAGGCGTTCAGCTGGGCGACGACCAGGCCGGGGCGGCGGGCGGACAGGGAGTCGGGCGCCAGGCCGTACGCGTCCAGCGCGCCGGGGCGGTAGGCGGTGACGACGACGTCGGCGGTGGCGAGCAGGTCCTCGAAGGCCTCCCGGTCGGCGCGCTCGGCGAGGTCGAGGCGGGCGGAGCGCTTGCCGAACCCGGTGTCGGCGTGGGCGTCCTCGGCCTCGGGCAGCTGCGGCGCGTCGATGCGCAGCACGTCGGCGCCGAGCAGGGCGAGGGTGCGGGTGGCGACCGGTCCGGCGATCACCCGGGTGAGGTCGAGGACGCGGATCCCGGCGGCGGGCCGGTCGACGGGGGCGGGGCCCAACGGCCGGGGCGCGGTGTCGTCGACGGCGTGGACCTCGACCAGCGGGAGCGTGGTGTCCCTGACCGGCGCGACCGCGACGGCGAGCGCCCCCGCCGCGTACGCGCGCTCCTGGACGGCCGCGGCCGGGAGTTCGCGCAGCACAGCGGCGAGCCGGTCGGGGCCGGTGCCCTCGGGCAGGCCGAGGGCGGTGAGCAGCCGCTCGCGGTGGTGGGGGTAGTTGGCGTGGGTGCGCAGCCAGCCGTCGGCCGTCGGCCAGAAGCCGGACAGCGGCGCGAAGGAGACCGGGGCGCGGCCGTCGATCCGCAGGTGGCGTTCGCTGACGAAGGCGGTGGCGACCGCGCCCTGGTCGATCCGCACCTGCGGCACGAGTCCGGGGCCAGGGCCGGGGCCGGGGCCGGCGGAGCGCAGTGCGGCGAGTTCGGCGGCGGCCAGCGAGCAGGCGGCCACGGTGGCCCGGGCCAGCCGCCGCACGGGCAGCCGGGAGGGCAGCACCGCGTCGGGGCCGTGGAAGGAGACCCGCTCCAGCAGCGCGCTCGGCCCGTCGAGGGCGCGCCAGGCGTCGGCGGTGGGGCCGTCGACGGCAGGGTTGCCGACGCCGGGAATGTCGACGCCGGGAATGTCGACGCCGGGGCCGCCGGCGGTGGGCGAATCGGTGGCGGAGGACAGCACGTCGTCGGGGCCGGTCGGTGCGGGGAGCGGACGGTCGGTCATGTGCGCATTGTGCTCCGCATGGTGGGTAGGCGCAGTGATGTCCGCCACCGCACCCCTCAGGAGGACCCGCGTGGCCAGGCTCCCCTCCGATCGAACGCCGTCGATCCGGCGGCTCGACCTCGGCTACTTCGTCCGCCCGGCCGAGGAGGCGGGCGGTCCGGAGCCCCGGGTGGAGCCGGTGCTGGCGTACCTGGTGCGCCGGCCGGAGGGGCTGCTGCTGTTCGACACCGGCCTCGGCGAGGGCGATCCGGAGGCGGACGCGCGCTACCGCCCGGTGCGGCGGCCGCTGACGGCGGCACTGGCGGCGGCGGGTGTGGCAGCGGGCGAGGTGGACGTGGTCGTCAACTGCCATCTGCACTTCGACCACTGCGGCGGCAATCCGCTGCTGGCCGGCGTGCCGGTGTGGACGCAGGCGGCGGAGCTGGCGGCGGCCCGGGCGGGCGGGTACACGATCGACGCGCTGGTGGACTTCCCGGGCGTCCGCCACCGGGAGCTGGACGGCGAGGCGGAGGTGTGGCCGGGCGTGCGGGTGGTGCCGACGCCCGGTCACACCCCCGGTCACCAGTCACTGGTGGTCACCGGGCCGGACGGCTGCACCGTGCTGGCCGGGCAGGCGTTCGACACGGCGTCCGGCTACGGCTCGGCGGTGCTGGCGCGGCGGGCGGCCCGGGAGGGGGTGGTCGGCGCGCCGCTGCCCGGGTATCCGGCCTGGCTGGACCGGCTGACGGCGTCCGGCCCGCGCCGGGTGCTGTTCGCGCACGACCACGCGGTCTGGGAGCCGGGGGAACCGACCGAGCCGGAGTGGACCGGGGCGGAGCGGGGTGGAGCGGGGTGGAGCGGGGTGGACCGGGGCTCGCTCGGGACGTTCAGAAGGTGAAGCAGAGCGCGCGGATCCGGTGGTCGAAGCTGGACGGGACGAACTCCGGCTCGCCGACCGAGCGCACCTCGGGGAGCCGGGTGAACAACTCCCGGTAGAGCACCTTCATCTCCTGCCGGGCGAGGTGCGCGCCGAGGCAGTAGTGCGGCCCGCCGCCGCCGAAGCCGAGGTGGGGGTTGGGAGCGCGGGTGATGTCGAAGGCCTCGGGGTCGCTGAAGACGGTCTCGTCGCGGTTGGCGGAGCCGTAGTAGAGCACCACCTTCTCGCCCGCCCGCAGCAGCGGACCGTCGGGGCCGCCGAGCCGGTGGTCGACGGCCAGGGTGCGGCGGAATTGGATGATCGGCGTGGCGTGGCGGACGATCTCGTCCACCGCGCCGCCGAGGTGCCCGTCGAGGTCGCCGAGGAGCAGGGCGCGCTGCTCGGGGTGGACGGTGAGCAGGTGCAGGCCGTGCGCGAGGGCGTTGCGGGTGGTCTCGACACCGGCGACGAGCAGCAGGGAGAAGAAGGCGCCGAGTTCGCGGCCGGTGAGGCGGCGGCCGTCGACGTCGGCGGTGACCAGGGCGGAGATCAGGTCGTCGGTGGGTCGGCGGCGGCGTTCGCGGCCGAGGTCGGCGACCATGCCCTGCATCCGGGCCAGGGCCCGCAGCCCGCGTCCCGGCATCCGGATCCGCTGGCGCAGCGGGCGGTCGACGCCGGTGTGCTCGGAGGCGTGGTCGACCTGGTCGAGGATGGCGCGGCGGGGCTCCTCCGGGATGCCCATCATGTTGCAGATCACCCGGAAGGGGAGTTCGGCGGCCACGGCGTTGACGAAGTCCGCGGGGCGCTCGCGTTCGACCCGGTCGACCAGCTCGGCGGCGACCAGCCTGATGTCGTCCTCGACGCGCGAGATCAGGCGCGGGGTGAAGGCCCGGGAGACGATGCGGCGCAGCTGGGCGTGCCGGGGGTCGTCCAGGTTCACCATCGAGTCGCCGAAGAGGAGGCGGACCCAGCGGGCCGGTTCGGGGGTGGTGACGCCGGGTCCGCTGAGGAAGACGGCGGGGTTGCGGCTGGCCTCGACGACGTCGGCGTGCCGGACGAGGGCGTGGAAGCCCGGGGCGGCGCCGAAGCGGGCCGGGGCGGGCAGGCGGCGCAGCTCGGCGAAGGCGGCGGCGCGGGCGCGGTCGGGCAGCCGCCAGAACGCCGGGTCGGCGAGGTCAGGGAGGTCTGGAAGGTCGGGGAGGTCGACGGGGGTGGGCGGAGCGGCGGGGCCGGGCAGGGTGACGGGGGCGGCCGGGACCGCCGGTGCGGCGGGACCGGTGTCGGTCTCGGGTGCGGTGGTGTCCATGCCGGGTCTCCTGTCGCCGTCGGTGGTCGCCCTCGGTGCCCGTGTGTGCGACGTCACATTCGTGGCGTCACATTCAGTACGTATCAGCACGGACGTGTCAAACCGATATGACGGCATGAAGAGCATCTTCCGGGACCAGTCCGGCACACGCCGTCACGCCGGCCGCTCGCGCACCGCCGGGATCCGGCCACCGCAGCGTCACCGCCCCCACCAGCGCCCCCACCGGCCCCCGACAGTGCGGGTGCCCGAACGGCTTGCCCCGACGGGCCGGGCCCGAGGCGGCCGGACATGCCCGGACGGGGGCGGAACCGGCCAATACCGGAGGGCGCGGTACAGGTCGACGGAGGCGGGTGCGACGATGAGTGTCATCGTGATGACCGACCGGATCCGCTCGCTGCGCGCCGTGGTCTTCGCCGCGCTCTGCGTGGCGCTGGCCGCCACGGCGCACGTCGCCATGGCCGGTTCCGGGGTCTCGCTCCCGGTCCTGACAGGCGCGTTCGGTCTGACCCTCGGCCTCACCTGGCTGCTGGCCGGCCGACGGCGTGGGCTCGCGGTGATCAGCTGCTGGATGGTGGCCGCGCAGACGGCGCTGCACCTGACGTTCGAACAGGCGGGCTCGCTGTTCGGGGGAGGCGGGTTCGCCGGCGCGCAGCCGACGGACTGGGCCTCGCTGCTGCTGTGCAATCCGGACACGACGCCGACCGGGCTGTCCTCGGACGACCTGGCGCTGATGGCCGGGCTGGATCCGGACGTCCCGCCGTCCGGCGCCGTGGCCGTCGCCCACACGCACGGCGCGGCGGCGGCCACGGACCTCGCGTCCTCCACCGCCGGTGTGCCGCTGCCGGGGTCCGGTTCCGGGTCTGCGGCCGTGTCCGGGATGACCGGCCACGGTATGAGCGGGATGGGCGGGATGGGCGGCATGGGCGGCCACGACATGGCCGCGCACGGCATGTCGCCCGGCATGGTCACCGCCCACGTGCTCGCCGCGCTGGCCTGCGCGCTGTTGCTCTGGCGCGGCGAGACCGCGCTGGTGCGGCTGTTCGACCTGCTCGGCGCGCTGGGCTCGGTGCTGGCGGGGGCGCTGCTGGCGCCGCTGCTCGTCCTGTTCACCCGCCCGGCCGGCTACCGGCCGCCGGACTCGCCCAGACCCGACGGCCACCGGGCCCGGCGGGCGCGGTCGGTGCTGCTCTCGCACGCCCTGGTCCGCCGCGGACCTCCCTCAACCGCGTTCGCCCGCTGACGCGCCCGCCGCCGTTCCCGGACACCGCCGGTGTCCGCCGCGCGGTGGGCAGGTCGCCCCGCGCCGCAGCCGCGCCGCCGGGTACCGCCGCCCGTCCCCGGACGACCGCCGACCGACCGCGCGCCACTGCCGCCGTCCCTCCCCCGGGGCGGCCGTGGTCCGGCGTGGACGGCCGGTGCGCCGGGGTCCGGGAAGCCGCCGGTACCGACGGAGGCCGCTGCCGCCGGGGCCCGGGCCCGCGTGCGCCGACCCTCCCCGCCGCTCCGCCGGCCGGGGTCGAGGCCGCGCGGCCGCCCACCGACGCCGACGGTGCCGTCCGCAACGGCACCGCACCCCGTCTTCTCCTCAGGATCCCTTCATGCCTGACTTCGACGGCGCACCGGCCCTGCCCGGCGCCACCGTCCTACCGCGTCCGTCCGCCGTCCCCCTGCCCGGGGCGGCCCTCTCCGGCTCCACCGTCATCGACCCCTCCGGGGCCGCCGGCCACGCCCGGACCCTGCGCGCCGAGGCGCGCGAGGAGCTTCGCCGTCCAGTCCGCGGACGGCCCGTCGGCCGTGTCCGCGAGCCGCGGCCCGCGCAGTCGCTCCGCCCGCTCCAGCCACTCCCGGCAGGCCGCGCACCGCGCGACGTGCTTGTCCAGCCGGCGGTCCGGCACACCGGCCGGTTCGCCGTCGAGGCGGGCGGACAGAGCGGTACGGAGTTGCGCGCATCTCATATGACCATCGTCCCGTACCTCCTCCCAGGTGGGACCGACCGGGTGGGGGGCCGTCGTGGATGACGAGCAGCTGACCGCGCTCGCGCTGGCCGCCCGCGAGGGTCGGTCCGCCGACGTCGAGGCCTTCGTCCGGGCCACCCAGCGGGACGTGTGGCGCTTCGTCGCCCACCTCACCGATGTGCAGTCCGCCGACGACCTCGCCCAGGAGACGTTCCTGCGGGCCCTGCGCAGCCTGCCCGGGTTCGCCGGACGCTCCTCCGCCCGCACCTGGCTGCTGTCCATCGCCCGGCGCACCGTCATCGACCGCTACCGCACCGCCGCCGCCCGGCCGCGCTGCGCCGCGCTGCCGGACTGGCAGGAGGCCGCCGAGCGGCAGGGCATCGCGCCCACCGCGGGCTTCGAGGACGGCGTGGCGCTCGGCGACCTGCTGGACCGGGTGCCCGCCCAGCGGCGCGAGGCCTTCGTGCTCACCCAGGTCGTCGGTCTGAGTTACGCCGAGGCCGCCGAGGTGGCCGGCTGCCCGGTCGGCACCGTCCGCTCCCGGGTGGCCCGGGCGCGGGAGGAGCTGATAGCCCGGCTGCGGGCGGCCGAGGCCGGGGAGCCGACCCCGGCCCCGCCGGCCGAACTGGCGGCCGTCGGCTGAGGCGGCGCCGGTCCGGCTGACAACTGACGACTGACAGATAACAGCTGACAGATTTCAATGTCTGTCAGCTGTTATCTGTCATCTGAAATCCGTCAGCTGTCAGTCGTCCGCCGGCCGCCGGCCCGCCCGCCGGGCTCCCCGGAGTCCCCTCCGGACGGGCGGGCAACATCGGCCACGGTCGTCATGATCCGGCCAAGCCGCAAAAATCCCCCACCTGTTCGGAACTCGGGCCCGGATACCTCCGACTGATGTACCGGACGCCGCCGCCGAGGTGGTGTCCGGACAGCACGGGGGAACGGAGGATGACCCATGGCAACGCAGCAGTCGCCCGCCACCAGCGCACCGGGTGACGGCCCGGCCGGGGCGGCGGTGGACCGGTGGAGCCTGGTCTTCGCCGCAGGCCTGATCTCCTTCGTCGCGATGCTCGACATGAACGTCGTCAACCTCGCGCTGACGGACATCGCGAACGCCCTCGACGTCTCCCCCACCACCGCCCAGTGGGCCGTGCTCGGCTACCAGCTCCCCCTGGTCGCCCTGCTGCTGCCCGCCGGGCGGTGGCTGGACCAGGTCGGCCTGCGCGCCGCCCTCCTGCTGTCCGTGGGCTGCTTCGCGCTCTGCAGCGCGCTGGCCGCCGCCGCCCCCTGGGCGAGCTGGCTGATCGCCGCCCGCCTCGCCCAAGGCGCCTTCGGCGCCGTGCTGTTCGTCCTCATGCCGGTCCTCGCCGCCACCGCCGTCCGCCCGGAGCTGCGCGGACGGGCGATGAGCGTGCCCGCCACCCTGGGCCCGCTCGGCGCCGTGCTCGGCCCGGTGATCGGCGGCCTGCTGCTGGACCACGTCGGCTGGCGGGCGATCTTCCTGGTCAAGCTGCCGATCTGCCTGGCCGCCTGGCTGATCGCCCGCCGCGACGCCCCGCGCGGCGGCGGACGGCTGCGGCTGCCCGACCGCGGCTCGCTCGGCGACGCCGCGCTGATCGGCTCGGCGATCGCCGCCGTGCTGCTCGGCCTCACCCTCGCCCCCGACGCCCCGCTCTGGCTGCTGCTCGCCCTGCCCGCCGTCCCACTGGTGCTGTTCTGGCTGCGCCGCCCCGGCGGGCGCCCGGTCGCCACCGTGATGCGCGCCTCCGGCACCGCCGCCGTGAACGGCTCGGTGCTGGCGCTCGCCGCCGGCTTCGCCGCCAACCACTTCCTGCTCGCCCAGTACCTGCGCCGGGAGGACGGCGAGAGCGCCACCGCCACCGCGCTCACCATGCTGGCGTTCCCGCTCGGCATGGTGGTGGCCGGCCGCTTCGGCGGGCGGCTCGCGGACCGCTGGGGCGCCCGCCCGACGGCGCTGACCGGCGCCGCCGTGACCGCCCTCGGCCTACTGCTGCTCGTCCCGGTGGACACGGACTGGTCCTCCCCCGACATCGCCTGGCGCCTCGCCGTGGCCGGCGTCGGCATGGGCCTCAACGGCGGCCCGGTCCAGGCCCTGGTGATGACCTCGGCCCCGCCGGACCAGCTCGCCACCGCCGGCTCGGCCGTCCAGCTCTCCCGCAGCCTCGGCTTCGCGCTCGGCCCCGCGCTGGGCACCGCCGCCACCCTGTACGGCGCCACCGAGATCGCCGGTGTGCGGGCCGGCCTCACCCTCGCCGGACTCGCCGCCACCATCGCCGTGGCCCTGCTGACCCTGCACCACCGCACCGCCGACAAGCGCACCAAGACCACCGACCACACCGAGACCACCGACGGCACCACGAGCAGCACGAGCACCACGAGCACCACCGAGAACGACCGGACGATCGGCAGCCGGACCTGACGCGCCGTCAAGGCCGGCCTGCACACCACAGATCCACACCGGAGGAACATTCGCAATGACCGACACCGTCCACGACCCGACCGCGGCGGGCGAGGCGCCCGACGGGCCCCGCTGCCCGTTCGGATACGACGAACTCCCCGACCCCGTATCGCTGTTCGGCCCGGAGTACAAGAGCGACCCCTATCCCCTCTACCGGCAGATGCGGGCCGCCGGCCCGGTCCACCGGGTGACCTTCCCCAGCGGCGTCGGCGCCTGGCTGGTCACCGGCTACAAGGCCGCGCACGAGGCGCTCAACGACCCCCGGCTCGGCAAGAACCACGAGCTCGGCAACGAGGACTGGCGCCGGCTGGCCTCGATCATGCCCGAACCGCAGCACTCGCAGCTCCAGGTGCACCTGCTGCACCAGGACCCGCCGAAGCACACCACGATGCGCAAGCTCGTCCTGGACGCCTTCTCACCGCGCCGGGTGGAGGCGCTGCGCCCGCGCATCCAGGAGCTCGCCGACACTCTGATCGACCGGCTTCCACCGACCGCGCCGGCCGGCGGAACCGACCTGGTGGACGGCTTCGCGGCCCACTACCCCTTCCGGGTGCTGGCCGAAGTGATCGGCCTTCCGCAGGAGTTGGCGGTCAAGTTCGACCGCGACTGGGGCAAGGTGGTGCAACCGGTCGGCCCGCAGGACCCGGGCCGACCGGCGTACGAGGGCCGGCTGCGCGGCCTGCAGACCTACATCGCCGACGTGGTCGCGCACAAGCGCGCCACCTACGACCCCGCCGGGCCCGACGTGGACCTGCTCGGCCGGCTCGTCACCGCGTGCGACACCGGCGAGTTGAGCCCCGAGGAGCTCGACTCGATGGTGTTCCAGCTGCTGGTCGCCGGCCAGGAGCCGGTCACCAACCAGATCACCACCATGCTGATCACCCTGCTGCGCCACCCGGAGCAGCTCGACCGACTGCGCAGCAGCCTCGACCCCGCCACGGCCGGCGAGGAAGCGGGCCTGCTCCCCCGGGCGATCGAGGAACTGCTGCGCTACGACGGCGCGTTCGAGCTCACCACCTGGCGCTTCTTCGCCGAGGACAGCGACCTGCACGGCACCACCGTCCCGGCCGGCGACTCGGTGATCGTCTCGCTCGGCGCCGCCAACCGCGACGAAGCACAGTTCACGGACACCGACGTCCTGAACTTCGACCGCTCCCCCAACGCCCACCTCGCCTTCGGCCACGGCATCCATTTCTGCCCCGGCGCCGCCCTGGCCCGGGCCGAGCTGCAGATCGCCATCGCCACCCTGCTCACCCGGCTGCCCGGGCTGCGCCCGTCCGTGGCCGACGACGAGCGCATCGACGCGCTCGCCTGGGTGCCCGCGGTGCTGGCCCGTGGCGTCAACCGGCTCCCGGTCGCCTACGACCGGCGGATCTGAGCACCGCGGATCCGAGCACCCGCGAAGGGGCACCCACGCATCTCCCTGCATCCACCACAGCGTCCCGGCGTACGCCGCCGGGGCGTGGCTCCGCCTGCCCGAAGCCCGTTCACCGTTCCATGGAGGACCACCATGCCGCGCGCCGGCACCGTCGCCACTGACTCCAGCAACTCCCAGGCCGACAGCAACGAGAGCAACGTGACCACCGTGCAGACCACCACCGGGTACACCGTCCCCGACCAGCAGACCGTGGCCCGGCTGTCCGCCGAGATCCTCGACCTGCTGCTCCCGCACCGCCGCGCCTCCGATCCCGAGGTCGCTGCCACGCCCGCCGAATTCCCGCTCCAGATGGAGCAGCTGGCCGACTTCATCACGGCCGGGGACCCGATCCTGTTCACCCTCCCCGGGTTCCCCTGCAAATCCCCCAACCTCGCCAAGGTGCTCGGCCACCTGCCCGACGAGGGCGAGCGACTCTCGCTCACCTTCCTCAACGGCCTCGCCCAGGAGATCGGCAAGCTCTACGAGCCCGGCGCCAAGATCCTGATCTGCTCCGACGGCCACATCTTCGGCGACCTCATCCACGTGCCCGACGACCACATCGACCAGTACTCCGACGAGTTGTCGGCGCTGATCGAGCGCGAGGGCCTGTCCCACCTCGACACCTTCGACCTGCGGGCCGTCCTCGGCGACCTGCCCTTCGACGAGAAGCGCGCCCGGGTGCACGCCCAGTACGCGCCCACCAAGGAGGAGCTGCGCGAGCAGGTGCTGACCGACGAGGAGACCGCCAAGCTCTATCGTGGCATCACCCGCTTCCTCACCGAGGACACCTTCGGCTGGACCGGCACCAAGTCCGCCCTGCAGAAGGACTGCCGTCAGCGCGCCTACGGCGTCATCCAGCGCAGCCGCGCCTGGGGCGACCTCATCGCCGAGCAGCACCCCCGCTCGTTCCGGCTCTCCATCCACCCGCAGAAGGTCGGCGTGCTGAAGTTCGGCATCCGGCTGCTGGAGCACGCGGACATGTGGATGACGCCGTGGCACTCCTCGGTGCTGCACCGCCAGGACGGCGGATGGGAGCTGCTGCGCAGCGAGCAGGCCGCCGGGGTCGGCCGCCTGGTCGAGCGCAACGGCCGCCCCAGCCACTACGAGACCTCCTGACGTTCCACGGAGGCCGGGGCGGCGGTGACCGGGAGTCCGGAGGACCCCCGGACGGCGCCCGCCCCGGACAGCGGCGCACCCTCCCCCGGGGCGTCCACGGCCGATCCGTCCACGCCCGGCAGCTCCACGCCGGGTACGTCCACGGCCGGCACGTCACGTCCCGGGGCCGCCGCTGAACCCCGAGCGCCCGGTCCCGGCAGCCCCGGGACCGGTGCGCCGGCCGGCGTGCGGTGGTCGAACGCGATCAACGGGTCACCCGTGAGCGGGTGTTCGACCACCGCCGCTCGGACGCCGAACACCTCGGCGAGCAGTTCCGGGGTCAGCACCTCGCGCGGCTCGCCCGAGGCGACCAGGGTGCCGCGGTGCAGCACGTGCAGCCGGTCGCACACCGAGGCGGCCGCGTTGAGGTCGTGCAGCGCGACCAGCGTGGTGCGGCGCTGTTCGCGCAGCAGCGCGAGCAGCTCCACCTGGTGCCGGACGTCCAGGTGGTTGGTCGGCTCGTCCAGCACCAGGACGTCCGGCTGCTGGGCCAACGCCCTGGCCAGCAGCACGCGTTGACGCTCGCCGCCGGAGAGCTGGGCGAACCGGCGGTCCGGCGCGTGTGCCATGCCGACCCGCTCCAGCGCCTCGCCGACCAGCCGGTGGTCCTCGGCGTCGTCCTTGGCGAAGGCCCGCTTGTACGGGGTGCGGCCCATCGCGACGACCTCGCGGACGGTCAACTCGAAGTCCCCGCCGCGCTCCTGGGGCAGCGCCCCGATGTGCCGGGCGGACTGCGCCGGGCTCAGCTCGGACAGCTCCCGCCCGGCCAGCAGCACCCGCCCCGCGCTCGGCCGCAGATGCCGGTACACGGTGCGCAGCAGGCTGGACTTGCCGCTGCCGTTGGGACCGACCAGGCCGGCGATCTCGCCCTCCTTGGCGACCAGGTGGACCCCGGCCACCACCGTCCGCCCGGCGAGGGCGACGCTCACGTCTTCGACGGCGATTCTCAATTCCGCTCCAGTCGTCGGTCCAGCAGGTAGAGCAGGGTGGGCGCGCCGAGCAGGGCGGTCACCACGCCGATCGGCACCTCCTGGCCGTCCAGCGCGGTGCGGGCGAGCAGGTCGACGACCACCAGCAGGACCGCGCCGGTGAGGGCGGACAGCGGCAGCAGCCGGCGGTGGTCGCCGCCGACCAGCATCCGGCACACGTGCGGGACCATCAGCCCGACGAAGCCGATCGCCCCGGAGACGGCGACCAGCACCCCGGTGAGCACGCTGGTGACGGCGAAGATCTCGCGGCGCAGCCGGGCGACGTCGATGCCGAGGCCGGCGGCCGTCTCGTCGCCCATCAGCATGGCGTTCAGCCCCCGGGCGCGGCCCTGGAGCAGGACCGTGCCGAGGACCACGGCGGCGGCGGGGACGGCGAGTTGGCCCCAGGTGGCGCCGCTCAGGCTGCCCATCAGCCAGAACAGCACGCCCCGGGTCTGCTGCTCGTCGCCGGTCTGCAGCACGAGGTAGCTGGTGAGGCCGGTGAGGAACTGGCCGATGCCGATGCCGGCCAGCACCAGGCGTAAGGGGGAGAATCCTCCGCCGCGCCGGGCCAGCACCCAGACCAGCGAGAACGCGGCGAGCGCGCCGAGGAAGGCGGCCACGGAGACGGTGATCCCGGCGATGCCGCCGATGGTCAGCGACAGGCCGAGGCCGCTGCCGAGCACGATCACGCCGACCGCGCCGAGCGAGGCGCCGGAGGAGATGCCGAGCAGGAACGGGTCGGCGAGCGGATTGCGGACCAGGGCCTGGACGGCGGTGCCGACCACGCCCAGCCCGGCCCCGACCACGGCCGCCAGCAGGGCACGTGGCACGCGCAGTTGCCAGATGATGAGGTCCCGGGTGCCGGGCGCCGGGTGCTGCCCGGTGATCCGGCGGCCGACCACCCTCCACACCTCGCCGGGCGGGATGTCCACCGCGCCGAGCGAGACGGCGGCGGTGAGCGCGACGACCAGGGCGGCGGTGAGCACGGCGGCGAGCGGTCCGGCACGCAGCGCCCGCACGCGCTTGCGCCGTAAGGCGGTGCCGACGGCCGCCCCGGTGGCGTCCTCGGCCGACGGCTCCGTGGCGGCCGTGGCGGCCGTGGCGGCCGTGGCGGTGCTGGTGGCCCTGGCCATCGCCTACTGCCCGTTCTTGACGAGCGTCGGGTGGAGCGCCGCCGCGATCTGCCGCACGGTGTCGGCGTTGCGGGTCCCGGCGATGGTGGTGACCTCGGAGCCGATCCGCAGGAGGTGTCCCTCCTGCACGGCCTTCAGTCCCTGGGTGGCCGGGAAGCCCTTGAGGAACGCCTCGGCCTCGTCGAAGGCCTTGCGGTTCTCCTCCTCGCCACCGCGGTTGCGCACCGCGAGCTGGATCCAGTCCGGGTTCTTCGCCACCACGTCCTCCCAGGAGACGGGCCGGAAGTCGGCGTCGCAGTCGGCGAACACGTTGCGCGCGCCGGCCAGGGTGATCACCGCGTTGGCGACCTGCTTGCCGCAGACGGCCATCGGTTGCTTTGTACCGGCGTCGAAGTCGAAGAGGAAGTACCCGGGACGCTGCGCCTCCGGTACGCCGGCGGTGGCGTTCTTGACCTCCGTGATCTGCTTCTCCATCGCCCCGACCAGTTCCTCGGCCCGGGCGGCCGTCCCGGTGACCGCGCCGAGGCGGCGGACGTCCTCCTCGACGGCGGCGAGGTCGGTGCGCGGGCCCTGGGCCGCCTTGGGCCCGGTGGCGCAGGCCGTGGAGAGCAGCAGCACGTGCTGGATGCCGACCGCCTTCAGCTCCTCCTCGCTCGGCCCGGCGCCCGCCGCGCCCATCCCCGGCATCGGCCCGAAGGTGTCCACGTAGAGGTCGGCGCCGGAGCCGAGCAGCTTCTCCTTGGGGATCAGGGTGTCGCCCAGCGCCGGCACCTTGGCGCCCTGTTCGGCGACGGCCGCCGACAGGCTGCCCTTGCCCGGCGGGAACCCGGTGCCCACGACCCGCGCGCCGGCACCCAGTTGCAGCAGCATCTCCAGCGCGGCCGCGTCGCTGGTGACGATCCGCTGGGGCGCCTGCTTGACGGTGGTCTCCTTGCCTGCGCAGTCGGCCACCTTGACCGGGAACGCCCCGCCGGCCCCCGCCGAGGCGCTGACGCCGCCTCCCGCGGTGTCCCCACCGCCATCACCACCGCTGGTACATGCCGTGGCGAACAGGGCGACGGCGGCCGCGATACCGCAGAAGACGCGAGGGCGCATCAGAAACTCTCCTGGTGAATGGTTGTGCTCGGGTTCGTCCGCTGAACCCGGACCAGTAGTCGGCCGCTGTGCCCGCCCGGTTCCCGTGAGTTTGCCCCTTCGGCCACCGGCCGTTGCCGTTATGGTGACGCGGTGACCTCGCTCTCCGCCACCCCCGGGCCGGGCCCGTCGGCCGACGGGCCGCCCGCCGAACGGCTTCCGGCCGACGACCTCGGGCTGCCCGTGCCGCTGGGGCCGGGGCCGGTGCGGCGGGTGGTGTCGCTGGTGCCCTCGCTCACCGAGGCGGTCGCCGCGAGCGCGGAGGGGCTGTTGGCCGGGGCCACCGACTGGTGCAGCCACCCCGCCGGCCTGGACGTGCCCCGGATCGGCGGCACCAAGAACCCGGACGTGGCCCGGATCACGGCGCTCGCTCCCGACCTCGTGATCGCCAACGACGAGGAGAACCGCCGCCCCGACCTGGACGCCCTGCGTGCGGCCGGCCTGCCCGTCTGGGTCACCGACATCCGCACCCTGGACCAGGCGTTCCGCTCCCTCGACCGGCTGCTCACCGTCGGCTGCGGCCTGCCCCGCCCGCCCTGGCTGGACGCCGCCGAGGCCGCCTGGGCCGCCCTGGACACCTTCGACCTCGACGCCTCGGACGCCGCCGCCCGGGCCGACGTCCGCCCGCTGCCGGGACCGGCCCGCCGGGCGGTGGTACCGATCTGGCGTCGCCCCTGGATGGTGCTCGGCCACGACACCTTCGCCGGGGACCTGCTGCGCCGCCTCGGCCTGCGTCTCCCGCACGCCGAGGACCCGGCCCGGCCCGAGCGCTACCCGGCCGTCCCGCTCCCCGACCTGCTCGCCACCCGCCCCGACCTGGTGGTCCTGCCCGACGAGCCCTACCGGTTCACCGCCGACGACGGCCCGGAGTGCTTCCCGGACATCCCGACGGCCCTGGTGAGCGGCCGCCACCTCACCTGGTACGGCCCGTCCCTGGTCGAGGCCCCGGCGGTCCTGGCCCGGCAGCTCGCCCGGGCTTCGGTGCACGGGTGAGTGATCCGGTCGTCCGGGGCCGGGTGCTCCCGGGCCGCGTCAGCGCGGGGTGACGGCCGGTTCGTCGAGGCCGAGGGTGCGGGCGGTGGCGTCCACGGTGGCGCGCACGCCCAGCGGCAGCGGCAGGTTGGGACCGGCGTGGCCGAGGTCCACCCCGCCGAGCACCGGCAGCGGCCGGTCGCCCAGCACGTCGAGCACGACCTCGCGCAGCGACGGCGCCGGGGCGTCGTCCGCGCAGCCGGCCGCGGTGACCCGGTGCGGCACACCGACGACCATCCCGGCGATCCGGTCGAACACGCCGGACATCCGGAGCAGGTGCAGGTCCTGCCACACCCCCGACAGCGGCCGGTCCACCTCCTCCCAGAACAGCACCGCTCCGTCGAAGCGCTCGGCGGGCAGCGCGTAGGGCGTCGCCTGGAGCGCGACCAGCCGCCCGAGCAGGCCGCCGAGCAGCGGTCCGGACGCGCGGCCGGGCCGCCAGCACTCCCAGCCGCCCGAGGCGCGGAGTTCCGGGAGCGGGCCGAGCGGCACCGCCGGGTCGGTGAGGACGCGGCGGTAGAGGCCGGCGAGCGTCCTGGCGGCCGGTGTGGCGGTCGGTGCGGCGGTCGGTTCGGCGGCGTGCCAGGAGCCGCCGAGTCCGTATGTCGCCATGTCGCCGTGGACACCGACCAGGCCGGTACGGGCGTGCAGCGCGAGCAGGAGCAGCGAGACGTCGCTGCACCCGAGCACCGGCTTGGGGTCGGCGCGGACGGCATCGACGTCCAGCCGGTCCAGCCACCCCGCGGCAGCCTGCCCTCCGGTGTGCGCGACGATCGCCCGGACCTCGGGGTCGCGCAGCAGCCGGTTGAACTCCTCGGCCTGCGCGGCGGGCCCGGCCGCCGCCCACCAACGGCGGCGCCCCGGCTCGGTCAGCGGCGTGCGGCGCACGCGGAAGCCCATGGCCGTGAGCGTCGCGACGCCGCGTTCCAGCAGCGGCGCGGCGTCGGCCTCCAGGGGTCCGGCGGGCGCCGCGACGGCGACGACGTCGCCCGGGCCGAGGGCGCGGGGGCGCAGGAGGTCGGGCATGCGGGGGCTCCACTCTGTTGGCGCCGATCGGCGTTGATCGGTTTGTCCGACCGTCGCCGAGTCTCAACAGCCCACGCCCGTAGGGCAATCGGATTTCGATGGGTGGACACGGCGAAGGCCCCGGGCAGGCGGTCGGTGACCACGTGCCCGGGGCCTTCCCGGTACCCCTCGGGCGTCAGGCCCGCGCGGCGCCGACGGCGGCGCCCAGCGCCTCCTTGATCCGCGGGCCGAGACGGGCGAAGCCGAGCTCCTTCATCGCCGCCCGCAGCAGCTCCTCGTCGCTCCGCTCGACCCCGTCGCCGTCCACCCAGCGCACGATCGCGAGCAGTTCCTCCGCCGAGTACGCGGTCACCGGCCGCCCCGGCGTGAACTCGGGCTTCTCCGGCCGCCCACCGGCCTCGGGGGCGGTGGCGGCCTCGGTGGCCGGCTCCTCGGCAGCCTCGGCGACCGGCTCGGCCTCGGGCTCAGGCGCAGCGGCAACCTCGGCAACCTCGGCAACCGGCGCCGCCTCGGCCTCAGCCTCAGCCTCAGCCGAAGTCTCCACGGCGGGCTCCGCCACAACCTCGGGCGCAGCGTCCTCAGCAGCAGCCTCGGGCTCGACCTCGTCGCCGACCGGAGCCTCCACCGCGGACTCGGCAACCGGCTCAACCTCAACCGGCAGCTCGACAACCGGCTCGGCCGTCTCCTCAGCCGGAGTCTCAGCCACGGGCTCCGCCCCAGCCTCGGCAGCGGCCTCGGGCGCAGCCTCCTCAACGTCGGCCTCGGCCACCTCGTCAGCCGGAGCGTCCACGGCGGACTCGGCCACAACCTCAGCAGCGACCTCGGCAACCGGCTGCGGCACGGTCTTCCCAGCAGCCTCGACCGCGACCTCCGCCGCTGGCTCGACCACCTCGTCAACCACGGCCTCCGCCACAACCCCGGACGCAGCCTCCTCGGCAACCGGCTCAACCTCAACCGGCAGGTCAACAACCGGCTCGGCCGTCTCCCCGACCGGAGTCTCAGCCACGGGCTCCGCCGCAATCTCGGCAGCAGCCTCGGCCTCGATCACCTCGTCAGCCGGAGCCTCCACGGCGGACTCGGCCACAACCTCAGCAGCGACCTCGGCAACCGGCTCCGGCACGGCCTTCCCAGCAGCCTCGACCGCGACCTCCGCCGCCGGCTCGACCACCTCGTCAACCACGGCCTCCGCCACAACCCCGGACGCAGCCTCCTCGGCAACCGGCTCAACCTCAACCGGCAGCTCGACAACCGGCTCGGCCGTCTCCTCAGCGGCCTCGGCCTCGGTGACGGTCTCGGCCTCGGTGTCGTCGACGGCGACGAACGTGGTGATCACGACGGCGGCCGGCTCGGAGGTCTCCTCGGCCTCGACCGCGACCTCGGCCTCCGTCTCGGCGGGGGCGATGGTCTCGGCGTCGGGGGCGGAGGGCTGGGCCGGCGGGGCGGCGGTGATGCCGACCAGGTCGTCGGCGGCCGGGGACGGGGCGGGGAGGATGACGCTGAGCGGCTGCTCGTCGGTCGTGGCCTCCGGCTCCGCCGCCTCGGGCTCAACCCCGGTCCCGGCCTCGGCGGTCTCGGCCTCGGTCTCGGTCACCGCCTCGGCGGTCTCCTCGACGGCCTCCGCAGCCGCGTCCTCGGCGGCGTCCGCCGCCCGCTCCTGCGTCGCCGGCGTCAGGCCGTCGCGCTGGCCGCCCGCCAGGGCCTGGCGGGCGGTGTAGGCGGCCTCGGCGGCGCGACGGTCGGCGTGGGCGGCGGCGAGTTCGGTGAGGAGGTCGGCGAGGCCGGCGTCCTCCAGGGTGGCGCGCAGGCCGCGGAGGGTGGGGAGTCGGTAGAGGGTGCCCTCGTCGGTGGCGAGGCGGTCGACCAGGTCGACGAGGTCCGGGAAGGACAGCGCGTCGAGGTCCTGGCCGGGCAGCAGGCGGGCGAGTTCGCGCACGCCGCTGTTGACGGCCTCGATGGCCTGCGCCGTGCGGTGGGCCAGCTCGCCGTCGGACGGCGCGCTGGGCAGGGTGCCGACGGGGGCCAGGGCGGCCCAGGCGCGCCGCTCGACCTCGGCGGAGGCGAGCGCCTCGTGGAGGTCCTGCGCGCGGGGGCGGCTGGTGACGGCGAGGGCGGCGGCCTGCTTGCGCAGCGAGCGGGCGCGCAGCCAGGAGAGCTTGACGCCGCGCTCGCGCCGCCAGTTGCGGTCGGCGGTGGCGGCGATCAGGGATTCGAGGTCGGTGTCGTACGCGGCGGGCACGAGGACGGTCGCGGTGCGGCGGACCAGCTGGAGCATCTCGACGAGCACCGCGGTCTTGCCGACGGTGTCCGGTGCGTCGAGCTTGACGTCGGCGGCGAGCGTGGTGATGTCCTCCCACACCTGCTGGAGGTCGTGGCCGCGGAGTTCGGCGAGGACGGTGGACGCGGCGCGGGCGTCCTCGGGGGTGGCGACGGTGTCGAGGGCGGCGTACCAGGGGTGGGTGTCGGCGGTGAGCGTGAACGCGCCGAGTTCGGCGTAGCGGCCGAGGTCCTCGCGCAGGTCGGTGTCGGTGCCGGTGTCGGCCGTGGCCGCGACGTCCTTGGTGTCCGCCGTGTCCGTCGTGTCCGCGGGGTTGGCGGTCTCGGCGGTGTCGGCGGTGTCCGTGGCGGCCTTGGTGTCCGTGGTGTCCTTGACGTCTGCGGAGCCGGCTGCGTCGGCCGCGTCGGCGTTGCGGGAGTGAAGCACTGTCATGTGAGGTCCGGTTCTGGGCGGCTGCGGCGGGGGCGTGGACGGGCGGCGAGGGGGCGGCGGTCCGGGTGCGCGGTGGGCCTCGGTGCGAGGGGCCGGGGGGCGCGCGGTCGGGCTGCCGGTCGGAGGCCAAGAATACGGGTGCCCGTTCGAGCCATGCACGCACCCACCGTCCCTCGGGGCGGTGTGGCGTGCCGTACCGCCCGCCCGGGCGCCACTCGGGAGGGCCGGTCGGGTGGTCGTCCACCGGTCGTCCCCCGGTCGTGCGCGGCCCGGTCACCCGGGGGCCGCCGGTGCTCCGCCGCCCGGTCACCGCCGGGTCACCGCGCGGGCGGCGGACGGTGGCCGGCGCGGGCCAGGGTGGCGAGGTCGACCGGCGCGAGGTACTCGTAGAGCGCCGTGCGGTGCCACCACGCTCCGGTTTGCCGCAGTTCGCGCCAATCGGTGAACCGGTAGAGGTGGAGGGTCGCCCGGACGTGGGTCGGAGGACCGTCCGGGAAGGGGTTGTGGCGCAGCAGGCGCAGCGTGTCCGGGTCGTTGACCAGCAGCCGGGCGGCGAACGGCAGGAACCACGGCCGGGCGTAGCCCGGCGAGATCCCGGCGAACCACATCAGCCAGTCGAGCCGCAGGTGGTAGGGGGCGTACTGGCGCGGGGCCCGGCGCACGTCGCCGGGTTTGCCCTTGAAGCCGTACTCCTTCCACACGGTGTGCCGGGTGACCACCGGCTCGTCCGTGCCCTCGACCACGACCTCCTGACGGGTCCGGTTGACGCTGCCGAACGCGCCGTAGGTGTTGACCAGGTGCAGGCCGTTGAACGAGCGGTTCATGACCTGGCGGCGGGAGAGCATGTTGCGGACCGGCCAGTAGCTGAGGACGAGGACGGTGGCGGTGACGGCGAGCGCGAGGGCCTCGAACCAGGGCGGTGTGTCGCCGTAGGCGCGGGGGTGGACGGGCAGGCCGAGGCGGGCCGGGTCGACGGCGGCGAGGGCGAGGGCGATGGTGAGCCAGTTGAGCCAGGCGAAGTTGCCGGAGGCGACCAGCCAGAGCTGGGTGGCGACGACGACGCAGGCGGCGTAGCCGGCGACCGGCTGCGGGAGCAGCAGGCAGACGGGGAGGGCGAGTTGGGTGACGTGGTTGGCCGCGGCCTCGACGCGGTGCAGCGGGTCGGGCAGGTGGTGGAAGAACCAGCTGAGCGGCCCGGGCATCGGTTGGGTCTCGTGATGGAAGCGCAGGCAGGTCAGGTCGCGCCAGCAGCTGTCGCCGCGCAGCTTGATCAGTCCGGCGCCGAACTCGACCCGGAAGACCAGCCAGCGCAGCAGCCACAGCACGGGGGCGGGTGGGGCGGTGTCGCCGTTGCCGAGGAAGACGGCCAGGAAGCCCGCTTCCAGCAGCAGCGATTCCCATCCGAACGAGTACCACGTCTGCCCCACGTTGACGATCGAGAGGTAGAGGGCCCAGAGCGCCGCCCAGCAGAGCATCGACGTCCACAGCGGCACGGCGTCGCCGAGGCCGCCGACGAGGGCGGCGGAGAGCGTGGCGCCGGTCCAGGCGACGGCGGCGAAGAAGCGGTCGCTGTAGTGGAGGTGGAAGAAGCCGGGCGCCTGCCGGAACGGGACCCTGGCGGTGAAGCGGGGGACGGGGAGCATGCCGCGGCTGCCGATGAGGGCGCGGAACTGGAGGGCCGCGGCGAGGAAGCCGGTGAGGTAGAGGGCGGCCAGCAGCCGTTGCACGAGGAGCCTGCTGAGCCAGTACTCGGGGGCGGCGAACCACTGCATGCGGCCCATGCCTACCATCGGCGGCGCTCGCGCGGGCGTGCCCGGCGGGGCGGTGGGCGCCGGTTCACCCGGACGGCGTTCACCCGGACGGCGCCGGGAGGGACGGTGCTGATCCGGACGACGGCGCTGATCCGGACGACGGCGCCGGTCGGGACAGCACCGTGGCGGGGGGCCTCTCCTCGGGGGTGAGAGGCGCCCCGCCGTGGTGGCGGACGCGGCGGAACCGGGCGCACGGTCGGGGTGCGGCGGGTGCCCGGGGTCCTTCGGGGCCTGTGGTACCAGGCCTGCACGGCAGGGGGCCGGTGCGGTGGGGAGACGGTGCGGTGGGGAGACGGTGCGGTGGGAACTGGTGCGGTAGGGGGAGACGGCCGGCGCTCAGGCCGGCAGGACGAGCCCGGCCTCGCCGGTGCCGGGGCGGGTGACGGGGGCGCCGTTCTGCTGGAGGCGGTCGACCAGGAGCGCGGCCAGGGTGCCGAGTTCCTCCTCCGTGCGGGACTGCGCGGTGACGTCCATGCCGACCGTGAGCACCCCGGTGACCTGACCGGTGCGCGCGGTGCGCAGCGGGCTGCAGGTGAAGCTGAAGATCTGCTGGCCGCGCTGGGCGTCGGGGCGCAGGGACGGCACGCGTACGTCGTTGAGGACGGTCGCGCGGCCGGTGCGGTAGGCCTCGGAGACCGCCTGCTGGAGGCCGGCGGCGCCGAGCTGGGGGTAGGCCTGGCCGATGGCGCCGTACGCCGCCGGGGCGCCGAAGACCTCGGCGTGCTGGGCGTTGGCGTAGCGGATCTCCTGGCCGGGGCCGTCGGTGAGCATGATCGGGAAGGGCGAGCCGTCGAAGGCCGCGAACATCTCCTGCTGCTGGGCGAGCAGGTTGTCGCGCAGCCGGATCTCGGAGAGCAGGGCCTCGGCGAGGTGCTGGATGTCGCGCAGGCGCTCGCGGCCCCACTGGCGGGGTTCGCGGTCGAGGACGCAGACGGTGCCGATGACGGTGTTGGTGTCGTCGACGAGCGGGGCGCCGAGGTAGGCGCGCACGCCGAGTTCGTCGACGACCGGGTTCCCGGCGAACCGGGGGTAGGCGAGGATGTCGTCCAGCGCGAGGGGGGAGCGCTGGGCGACGACGTGGGGGCAGAAGCCGTGGCTCAGCGGCATCTGCCGGGTCGGCAGGTCGAAGGCGATGCCGCGGTCGGCCCAGGAGGAGCCCTCTCCGGCCGGAATGTCGGGGGAGGTTGGCGGAATGTAGAGCCCCCGGAACATCTGGCGCTCGTCGTTGATGAAGTTGACCATCGCGATGGGGGCGCGGGTGATGCTGGCGGCCAGGTGGGCGAAGCGGTCGAAGGCCTCGTCCGCGGTGGGTTCGTCGAGCCCCAGGCTGCGAAGCCTGCGGGCCCGTTCCGACTCCCCGGCGGCACCCGGGAACTGGCCTTGAGTGCTCATCACATCAGTCATGGCGCACATGTAATCAGACATCCGGCAGCTTCGGCGCTCTCGGCCCGTGCCGTCTCGACTGCTGATGAGGCGTCAAAGCCTGATGTTGGACAAGGAGGCGGCGGGCAGGCCGCCTGCCGGGAACGGGAGGGGAACCGGAAGCGGAACCATCGGATCCGAGCCATCCGGCAATCGGGGGAACGACATATCCCCGCCTCGCGGGGTTTCAATCCTCCACCGCGCCCGAACGACCTGATCGCGCCAATCCAAGATCCTCCGTAGAGCGCTTCCCAAGCGCATATGACAATGAGCCCTGCCGAAAATCGGCGGTCCCCAAGGGCAGCGAGGGCCACCGCCGGCACTTCCGCACGCGCCCGCTGCAACGGGGCGCCCGGCCGCCACCGTCACATCCCCCACGCCCTCGGCGGCCGACGCGGATCGGCTGCACGGACGGAGGCACATCCACCGAACGAACCGAACCCGAGAGGACCCGGGCATGGCGATGGACTACTTCACCGACGAACGACACGAGAGCCTCCGTGCGGAGGTGCGCGAGTTCGCGGAGAAGGAAGTGCGCCCGCAGGTGACCAGAATGGAGGCCGAGCGCCAGGTCGAGTTCGCAATCGCGCAGGAGATCGCCCGCCGGGGCTGGATCGGCGTCACCATCCCGCGCGAATTCGGCGGGCTGGGTCTGGGACACCTCGCCAAGACCGTCATCGTCGAGGAGCTGTCCCGGGTCAGCGGCGCCATGGGGGCGATGGCCCAGGCCTCGCAGCTCGGCGTCGCCAAGGTCATCCACTTCGGCAACGACGCCCAACGCCGCTACTGGCTGCCCAGGTTCGCCTCCGGCGCGGCGCTGCCCACCATCGCCGTGACCGAACCGGAGTCCGGCGGCCATGTGCTCGGCATGAGCGGCACCGCCCGCCGCGAGGGCGACGAGTACGTGCTCGACGGCCGCAAGTGGTTCGTGGGGAACTCGCACATCGGCGACGTGCACGGCGTGGTGCTGCGCACCGGCCAGGGCAGCCGGGGGCTCTCCGCCTTCCTGGTGGAGAGCGACCGGCCCGGGTTCCGCACCGGCTCCCTCGGCTCGCAGAGCGGACTGCACGGCTTCAGCTTCGGCGAACTCGTCTTCGAGGGCTGCCGGATCCCGGCCGCCAACCTGCTCGGCCGGGAGGGCCAGGGCCTGGACGTCGCCTACTCCTCCTCCACGCTGTACGGGCGGCTGAACCTGGCGGCGGTCGCCCTCGGCATCCACGTGGCGATCGTCGAGGACACCGTGCGGTTCGCCGAGGCGCGCGTGCTCTACGGCAAGCCGCTCTCCCAACTGCCCAACATCGCGTTGAAGCTGGGCGAGATGCAGTCCCGGCTGATGACCGCCAAGCTCGCCGCGTACCACGCCTCGCACCTGCTGGACCACGGCAAGCCGTGCGACGCCGAACTGATGAACGCCAAACTGGTCAACACCGAGTACGCGCTGGACTCGGCGCGCAACGCGATGGAGATCCACGCCGGCCGCGGCCTGCAGGCGGAGTTCCACATCGAGCGCTACCTGCGCGACGCGACCCACACCTACCCGCCGGCCGGGACCTCGGACGTCCAGCGGCTGCGGCTCGGCCAGGTGGCCTCGGGCACCTACGGCAAGCAGTGGTCGGCCGAGCTCGCCGACCTGGCCGGCTGGGCGTGGAGCGAGGCGGCCGAACGCGAGGCCCGCGCGGAGGCGGAGCTGCAGAGCGGCGCGGCGGCGGTGCTGCGGATGCCGCTGGCGGGCTGACCCGCCGGATCCGCGCGCTCGGCGCGGCCCACCAGGACGGCGCTTCCTGACCTGTCCCTGACGGCTTTCCGGCGACCACGGCCCCGGCCGCCGGAAAGCCGCCCGCCACTCCCCCACGCCTTCGCCGACCAGTGCGAATACCCGGTCGGGCGGCCACGGGATGCCCGGACGACCTGTCATCAGGCGTTCACATATGGTCAGTTGATGTTGCCCGAAGGGCACCCCGGGCTGGTAGCGTGCCTGGAGTCGGCGGCCGTGCTGCATCCGTCCGGACGGTGAACCCCCGGGTCACCAGCTCCGGCAACCCTCCGGGCACTGTCGGCCGTGGCGCCCCAGCGGCCCCCGCCGGACCGCAGACGGACACCCCGCCGTTCGGCCCTGCTACAAGGAATCAGATGCCAGGCATATCGTCCCCCCGGACGGGCCACCGCGCCGGCCGGCCCGGCTCCCTACGCAGCTCGATCCTCACCCTCACGCTGCTCCCCTGCCTCGGCCTCGCCGCCGCCTGGGGCTACGCCTGCTACCTGCTGCGCGGGACCGGAGAGCGCAACGCCCTGTACGCCGGCAGCGCCGCCGTCGCCGTCGTCCTGCTCCTGAGCCTGGCACGCGGGCTGCGCACCGCGCGCGTCCTTCCGGCCCGGATCGCCTCCCTGCACACCGACGCCCTGGCGATCGCCCAGCAGGAGATCCCGCAGGTCGTCGGCCGTCTGCGGGCCGGCGAGTCGGTCCCGACCCCGCCCGCCCGGACCCCGTCCCGGCGGACCGGCGACGAACTCCAGCAGGCCGCCGACGGCCTCGCCGCCGTCCGGCAGGCCGCCGTCGCCGCGATCGTTCACCAGGCCCAGGGCCGCGAGGGGACGAAGAAGGTCTTCCTCAACATCGCGCGCCGCACCCAGATCCTGATCCACCGCCAGATCAGCATGCTGGACGCGCTGGAGCGCGAGCACGAGGAACCCGACCTGCTGCGCGAGCTGTTCGCCGTCGACCACCTCGCCACCCGGATGCGGCGCAACGCCGAGAACCTGGTCATCCTGGGCGGCGCGCTGCCCGCACGGCGCTGGCGCAACGCCGTGCCCATGGTCAACGTGCTGCGCAGCGCCGTCTCCGAGACCGAGAACTACTCACGGGTCGTCGTCCAGGGCGTGCCGCGCACCTCGCTCGGCGGCCAGGCCGTCGCCGACGTGATCCACCTCGTCGCCGAGCTGATCGAGAACGGCACCACCTTCTCCCCGCCCTACACCCAGGTGCAGGTCTCCGCGCAGGAGGTCCCGAAGGGCCTGGTGGTGGAGGTCGAGGACCGCGGCCTCGGCATGGTCGAGGAGGAGTACCAGCGGCTCAACGACTACCTGGCCAACCCGCCGGAGCTGGACGTCTCCGCGCTCGGCGACGACCTGCGGCTCGGGCTCTTCGTGGTCGCCCGGCTGGCCGCCCGGCACGACGTCCAGGTCACGCTGCGCCCCTCGCCGTACGGCGGGACGCGGGCCGTGGTGCTGGTGCCGGCGGCGCTGCTGCACCAGGCGGAGGCACCGTCCGCCGTCACCGGCCTGCCGGCGGGCGCCCGGGTCACCCGGTCCCCGGCGCCGGACCTGCGGCCGGGCGGCGAGCCCGGTGGCAGCCCGGAGAGCGGGGCGGGGCCGGGTGCGGGTGCGGGCACCGGGGCGGGCGCCGGTACGGACGTCGGTACGAGCGCCGGCAGGACCGACCAGGAGCTCTCGGGCGCGCTCGCCGGGGTGCTCGACGGGCTGATGGGCAACGGGCCCTCGGCGGTGGGACCCGGTCCCGGTGCCGCTGGTGCTGGTACTGGTGCTGGTGCTGGTTCGGATGAGGTTGCCGCCGGGGACGACGGGCTCGCGGGCGGCGGTGGCAACGGCGGCGACGGCGGTCTGGTGATCGGCGAGCTGGTCGCGCGCTACCCCGAGGGTGTCGGCCCGCAGGGCCAGGACGATCCGACGGTCAACGGCGGCCTGCCCGTGGGCTCGGCGATCCCCGGTCTGCCGGGCGCGGTGGTCGTGGCGCGGCCCAGTCGGCCCCTGCCCTACCAGGAACCGGTGGACGAGCCCGGGCCGAGCATGTTCGAGAGCGGCGCCCGCGGGCCGTCGGCCGCGCCGCCGGTGGCACCCGCGCCGCCCGCCCCGCCTGCCCCGCCCGCGGCACCCGTGCACCAGCGTGCCGGGGAGACCCGCGACGAGCACGGGCGCCAGAGCGAGCTGCGCACGCCGCGCATCCTGCCCCAGCGGGTCCGCAACGCCAGCCTCGCCGAACAGTTGCGCGAGGCCCACGCGTCCCCCCCGGCCCCGTACGGACAGCCCTCGCCCCACGACGGCGGGCAGCCCGGCTTCCCCGCACAGCCCGGCGACGACCCCTCCCCGCAGCGCTCGCGGGCCACCATGGCCGCCATCCAGCGCGGCACCCGCACCGCCCGTGCCACGACCCCCGACCCGGACGCGCCTTCCGCAGCTAAGGAACAGCAGTGATGACGCAGCACACCGACGCCGAGCGCGACCTCAACTGGCTGCTGGACCAGCTCGTGGCGCGGGTCCCGGAGACCCGGCACGCCGTCGTCCTGTCCGAGGACGGCCTGCTGGTCGGGCTCTCCCAGGGGCTCGACCGGGCCGACGCCGAGCACCTGTCGGCCGTCGCGTCCGGCCTGCAGAGCCTCGCCCGCGGCGCCGGCCACCGGTTCGACGGCGGGCGGGTGCGGCAGACCGTGATCGAGATGGACCGGCTGTTCCTGTTCGTCACGACCGCCGGCCAGGGCGCCCGGCTCGCCGTGCTGACCAGCGAGGCGGTCGACGCCGGGCTGATGGCCTACGAGATCAACATGCTGGTCAAGCAGGTCGGCCAGTACCTCACCGCTGCGCCGCGCAGCGACGCCGGCCATCCGGATGCGGGTGGCGGTGCGTGACCGCCGACGCCGCCGAGGCCTGGTTCTTCGACAAGGAGGCCGGCCATCTGGTCCGCCCCTACGCCATCACCAACGGGCGCACCGGTCCGGTCCGTGACGGCTTCGCGCTGATCACCCTGGTGGTCACCGCCGACCCCCGCACCGACACCAGCCGTCTGACGCCCGAACCGGCCGCGATCCTGGACCTCTGCCGGGAACGCCCGCTCGCGGTGGCCGAGATCGCGGCCGTGCTGGACCTCCCGGTGAGCGTGGTCAAGGTGCTGCTGGACGACCTCGCCGAGGCCCGGATGATCCTCACCCGGGCACCCGTCGAGCTCGCCGAGGCGCCGGACATCGCGTTGATCCAGGCCGTGATCGAGGGTGTCCGCCGGCTCTGAGCCGACGCGCTCCCTCCTCGGCCCCGTTCCCCCCTTCAGGAGACCCGACGTGACGACCCAGAGCCTGGTGCCGGGCGCGGTCAAGATCCTCGTCGCCGGCGGCTTCGGCGTCGGCAAGACCACCATGGTCGGTTCGGTCAGCGAGATCGAGCCGCTGCAGACCGAGGAGCGGATGACCCGCGCCAGCATCGGGATCGACAGCCTCGACGGCGTCCAGGACAAGTCGACGACCACCGTGGCGATGGACTTCGGGCGGATCACCGTCCGCGAGGACCTGGTGCTCTACCTGTTCGGCACGCCCGGCCAGTTCCGCTTCTGGTTCATGTGGGACGACCTGGCGCTCGGCGCGCTCGGCGCCATCGTGCTGGCCGACACCCGGCGGCTGGAGTCCAGCTTCGCCGCCGTCGACTTCTTCGAGCAGCGCGGCATCCCCTTCGCCGTCGGCGTCAACTGCTTCTACGGGCGCCGCGACTGCGCCCCCGAGGACGTCCGCCGCGCGCTGGACCTCGACCCGGGCGTGCCCGTGGTGCTGTGCGACGTCCGGGAGCGCGCCTCCAGCAAGGAACTGCTGCTCGCCCTCCTCGACCGGGTCCACCGGGACGCGCTGGCGGCGCACGGGTGAGAACGGCGCGCCGCCGGCGCGGCGACGCGCCCGGGTGAGGCGGTCGGGCGACACGCTCGGGAGCGCCCGGGTGAGGCGGTCAGGCCTTGGCCGGGGCCGGCTCCAGTTCGTACAGGGCCCGGACCAGCGGCGCCAGTTCGGGGAGGTCGGCGGCCTCGGTGAGCGTCGCCTCCAGGGTCGCGTCGTGCAACGGCCGGGCCGCGGCGAGCAGTTCGCGTCCCTGCGGGGTCAGCTCGGTGTAGATGCCGCGCCGGTCGTCCGCGCAGAGGTAGCGGCTCAGCAGGCCGCGCTCCTCCAGCCGGCTCACCAGCCGGGTGGTCGCGCTGCTGCTCAGCGCGGCCGCGCGGGCCAGCTGCTGCATCCGCATGTGCCAGCCGTCCTGTCGCGACAGCGCCTCCAGCACCGTGTACTCGACCACCGAGAGCCGGTGCTCCGCCTGCAGCGCCTTCTCCAGCGCCGAGTCGATCAGCCCGTGCAGTGCGGCGAGCGTCCGCCAGCCGCCGGCGCGGATCTCGGCGGCGTCGTCCTGGATTCCCATGGCTCGCCCCTCTCTGCTCGGATTCTGCTCAGGTTGTGCTCGGGTCGTGCTCCGGTCGGGAGGGGTGCGGTTCCGGTGGAACGCGCTCCCCCGGACTCAATTATGCCAGTCGGCGCGGCTTACCTGCTTGTGCAAATAGTTCTCCTCATGGCCGATGCGTGGTCGCCTCCGGCGAAACCCCGTCCTGGGGCCCGGACCAGACGGTCGCGCAGAGCGCCGAGGCCAGTTCCTCCTCGTACCAGGCCGCCGCCAGCCACGCGGCCGCGAAAGCGCCGTGGTCGTCCGCGACCACCCGGCCGAAGACGTCGCGCGACTGGTCGACCGCCGAGGCGAGCAGCCCGTCCAGCAGCGCCGCACCGGTGGCCAGTCCGGCCGACCGCAGCCGGGCCCGGTCACCGTCGGCCGCCCGGGACCCGAGCGCCAGCGCGGCACGGCCGCCGGTCACCGCCTGGCCCACCCGGCGGGTGAGCAGGTGCACCGGGGTCGTCGGGGCCTCGCCGCCGGCGGGTGCGCCGGACGCCGCAGGTGCCGAAGGACCGGTCGGGCCGGCGGGCGGGAGGGTGAGGTCCGCCGTCTGGAGCCGCTCCAGCCCCAGGTTGACCCGACCCGAGCGGTCGGCGGGCAGCGCGAGGGAGGGCTCCCCCGGGTGCGCGGTAGCGGCGTCGCCGTCGGCGGCCGTCGTGGATCCGACCGTCGTGGAGGGGCCCGTCGTGGAGGGGCCCGTGGGCGGCAGGCCGATGGCCAGCAGCCGCAGTTCGGGACGGGCCGCGCGCTCCAGCCGGCCGATCACCCGCAGCCGCAAGCCCGGAGCAGTGGCGAGCAGCGCGAGATTGCCCCGGTACGCCAGCCCCGGGTGGTCGTGCGCGGCACGCAGCGCCAGCACCACCCCGTCGCTCTCCGCCAGCAGCCGCGGCTCCCCGCCCGGCCCGTACGGCACCGCACCGAGCAACGTCACGTCCAGGAACAGCAACTCGCTCCCGGCCGGCCGAGTCTCCGGCGGCACCGCCCCCGCCGCAAGCGCCCGCGCCACCTGGGCGGCCGGGGGCTCGGCCCAGAGCCCCGCGAGAGGCTCCGCCGTCCAGGCCGCGCCCGCCGCGCGGACCGCCCGGACCGAGGCGCCCGCCCCGAGCCGTCCCGCCGCCGACCTGGTCGCCCCCTGGACGGCCAGCCCGGCCCGGGTGAACTCGCGGTGGCTGAGCATCGCGTCCCCCAACCGCACCGTCCGGTTCCCGGCCCCGACCGCCTGCGGCGCCGCCGCCGTGGCGTCGGTGTGCGGCATCACCTCCGCCATCGTGTGCAGCCCGCCGCCCGCGTCCACGGCCCAGGTGAGCACACCGGCGTGGGTGGCCGTCAGCACCGGCTCGGCGAACAGCCCGTACAGCCGCAGGCCGCCCGCCGGCGCATAGGCCTGGCGGGCCGTGCCGCGCAGCTCCGCGACGCCCGGCCCGCCCGGCCCGCCCGGCCCGCCCGGTCGCGGGGTGGCGGCCAGGGCCAGTGCCGTGCTGAGGCCGAGGAGTTCACGCAGACCGGCCACCAGATCGGCGAGCCGGTGGTCCGGCTCGCCCGAGCGGGCCGCGCGGATCCTGGTGACCACCGCCACCGCGGCGGCGGCCGGCCGGTACAGGCCGGCCAGCCGGGCACGGTGGGCCGCGCGCAGCAGTTCCGCCTGCAGCACCGCGCCCGCGCCGCCCACGCCCGCCGCCACCACCGCGGAGCCCACCCGGTAGAGGTGATCAACGGCGGCCAGTTCGACGGCGGTGAGGGCCTCGGTGGGCTCGGCCTCACTGGACCGGGCTTCGGTGGGCCCGGCTCCGGCGGGCAGGTCCTCGGCCGGGCGGGCGGGCCCGGACGGAGCCGACGGGTCCGACGGGTCCGCCGGGTCCGACGGGGAGTCCGCAGCCGGGGACGGGACGGTCGGGGCCTCGTCCGGTGCGGTGTCCGCGTCGGCCGGCGGTTCGTCGTCGGCGAGCGGGCAGACCGTGACCGCCGCGGCCCGGTGCACGCAGGCGGGCGCCAGCAGGCAGCCGCAGCGCACGTCCGCCTGGTCGGCGACGACCCCGCCCGGTGCGTGCAGGACGAGCACCGCCTCCTCGTCGACGGCGATCCGCCAGTCCTCGCCGGTGCGCTCCACCGGTCGCTCGGCCAGCTTGGCCGCGGCGCCGTCCAGCCGCTTCTGCAGCCGCGCCGACAGCCCGGCCACCACCTCGGCGACCACCTCGGGCCGGACCGCCGGCCACTGCCCGCCCGGCCCCGTCCCGGTCCCTGTTCCCGTCACTGCCCCTGCCACCTCCGTCATCGGACCTTCTCCCCCACCCAGCGGGCCAGTTCGAGCGGGCTGAGTGCCGCCACCGGCATCCCGGCCGCGACCAGCTGGCCCGCGACCGCCTTCGAGTACCGGGCCGTCCCGGTGTCGTCCAGGGCCGCGCAGCCCAGCAGGTGGCAGCCGGAACCGACCAGCGCCCGGGTCTGCGCGAGCAGCCCGCCGACCGGGCCGCCCTCCTCGAAGTCGCTGACCACCGCGATCAGCGTGCGGGACGGCACGGTCACCAGGCTCCGCGCGTACCGCAGGCCCCCCGCGATGTCCGTGCCGCCGCCGATCCGGACCTCCAGGAGCAGGCCCAGCGGGTCCGCCACCCGGTCGGTCAGGTCGACCACCTCGGTGGAGAAGGCGACGAAGTGCGTGCTCAGCGAGGGCACCCCGGCCAGGATCGACGCCGTCAGCGCCGCCCAGACCGTCGACGCCTCCATCGAGCCGGAGACGTCCACCACCAGGATCAGCCGCCAGTCGGACGCCTGACGGGCCCTGGTCCGGAAGACCGGACGCTCCGGAACGATCATCATGCCGCCTGGTTCGCCGCCGGACGGGCCGCCGGACGGACTGCCGACGGGGTCGGCCGGGCGGGCGGTGGCGAGGTTGGCCCGGATGGTCCGGTGCAGGTCCAGGCCGCCGCCCGGGCGGCGGCTCGGGCGCGGCACGCTGATCCCGGTGAGCGCCGGGCGCAGCCTGGTCGCCAGCTCCCGGCTCAACTCGTCGACCAGGCGCCGGACCAGCGGACGCAGCCCCGCCAACCGGGCCTCGGACAGGCCGCCCGCGTGCTCCAGAACGGTGCGCAGCAGGTCGACCGACGGGCGGACGGCGCCCGGGTCGATCGCCTCCAGGGCGTCGCCCCGGCCCTGGGCGACGGCCGCCGCCAGCACCTCCTCCCGCAGGCCCGGCCCGAACAGGGCGGTCAGCTCCTCGGACCACTCGCGCACACCCGGGTACGGCGCCTCGCGCCCGCCCCGGTTGCCGCCCGCACCGCCCCGGCCCTCCAGACCGGGGCCGGAGCCCTCGCCCTGTCCGGTGCCGTAGAGCTCGTCGAGCGCGGTCGCCAGGCGGGCGGCCCGGCCGCCGAGGCCGCCGCTGCCCGGTCGGCCGAGCAGCAGCCGCCAGCGCTCGGCCGGGCTCAGGGCGTGGGTCCGGGTGTCCGTCCCGGTGCGGGCGGGGGCGGGAGCGGGAGCGGGAGCAGGGGCGGGGTCCGGGACCTCGGCGGTGGGCGCCGGGAGGAGGGCCGGGAGCAGCCCACGGCGGGCGAGCGCGGCGCGGGCGGCCAGGTCGGCGCGGGACCAGTCGGCGAGCAGCGCGGGCGGCACCTCCTCGGGAAGCGTCTCCAGGCGGGTGCCCAGACGTTCCTCGACCAGCTGCAGCAGCCGGTCGCGGGCGGCCGGGCTCAGCGTGTCGAACCCGCCGCGCAGCGCCGGCAGGCGGTCCAGGAAGGCGCTGTCGGAGAGCGTGACCACCCTCTCCAGCACCGGTTCGAGCACGCCGGGGGCGGTCGAGAACAGTCCTTCGGCGGCCGTCAGCAGTCCGACGAGGGAGCGTCCGAGAGCGTGCCGGGCGTCGGGGCCGGTGGCGCCGTCCACCCAGGAGGCGGCCCGGTCGCCGAACACCGCCGGCTCCTCCTGCCGGAGCAGCACCCGCACCGCCCCGGCCGCGCCGCGCACCAACGGGCTTCCGCCGTCGGCGAGTTCGGTCAGCACGTGGCGGAGCCGGATGCCTCCGGAGAAGTCCGCCCGCCGCGCCAGCTCCACCAGCGCCCGGGCGTCGTCCGCGTCGTCCGATCCGCCGAGCCCCTCCAGCTGCCGCACCGCCGCCACCGTCACGACCTCGGCCGCCGCCGCGAGCGCGCCGAGAACCGGATCGGCAGCGGCGGACGCCCCGCCCTGCGGCGCGGCGACCGCCGGACCACCGGCGGGCGACGTCGTGGCCGGCGCCCCCGGGGCCGCAGTGGAGGAGGCCGGGTCGGCGGGCGCCGAGGGCTGGTGGGTGGCGGTGAGGCGGTCGAGGAGGGCGAGCCCGTCGAGCAGGTCGGGGAGGGTGCCACTCGCCGGGAGGACGGCGGTGAGCTGGGTGAGACGGGTGTCGGTGAGGGCGGGGAGGCCGCAGGCGGCGGCGTCGGCGAGGCCGCGGAGCACCTCCCGGGCGGTGGGACCGTCCGCCTGCTGTTCGCGGCGCAGCCGTTCCCGCAGGGCTCCCTCGGCCGCCTGGGCCGGGGTGACGCCCCGGGTGCCGGCCACGGTCAGCATGGCGGCGACGGCCGGGGTCCAGCGGACGCGCCAGCGGGTGGTGAGGGTCTCGGTGCCGCCCGCGCCGGTGGTCTCTACGGGTTCGGCGTAGGGGACGCCGCAGGCGGTGAGGCGGTTGAGCAGGAGTTCGCGGCGTCGGTCGAGCGGTGAGCGGAGCGGATCGAGGCGGAGTTCGCGCGGCACCGGCTCTGCGGTGTCTCCGGGACCCGGGAGGCCGAGGTCGGCGAGCAGCCGCTCGACGGCGGGGCCGAGGCCGCTGCGCGGGGCAGCCGGGGTGGGCTCGCCGGTGCGGGTGCCGACCAGGACCTTCTCCAGGGCGCGGGCCACCGCCCGGCCGCGTCCGAGGGGCTCGCCCTGGGCGAGGACGGTCTGCACCGCCTCGACGAGTTCGCCGCGCCCGGGGGCCGCGAGGGCGCGCAGCCGGGCGAGGTCGCCGGCGAGCCGGACGATCTCGCGGGCGTCGGCCGGGCCGGAGGGGTGGTCCTGGGCGCGCAGGGCCTCGCAGATGCGCACGGCGGTGCGGACGAGCGCCTCGGCGAGCCGGTCCGGATCGCCGGCGGCGTCGAGCACCGTGTGCTGCCACTCGGGGTCGCGGATGCCGGCGGGGTAGCCGGAGCGGGCGTCGAGGAGGGGGTAGGTGTACGGGATGAGGGAGACCACGTGACGGGCGTCCGGGGCCGACCCGTCGGCGGGCTCGGCGGGCTCGGCGGGCGCGGCAGGCGCGGCGGGCGCGGCGGGCGCGGCGGGCGCGGCGGGCGCGGCGGGCGCGTGCTGGGTGAGCGCGGGGGCGTGGAAGGCGCCGATGACAGCGGCGACCCGGCGCCCGCCCGCGCCCGCCTCCCGGATGCGCTCGCGCATCCAGGCCTCGCGCCGCAGGTCGTACGGGTCGACGCCGGGGCCGTCCTCGGCATCGCGGCGCAGCGCCCAGCCGACCAGCAGCGCGGCGCGCCGGACGGCCTCCGGCGTGGAGCCGGGGGCGGCGGTCTCGACGAGGCGGTCCCAGAGGTCCTCGTCGTCGTCGCGGCCGGTGAGGCGGTGGCGCAGCGCGTCGGCGACACCGGGGCGGGCATCGGGGCGGGTCTCGGGGCCGGTGCGCTCGCGTCCGGTGCTGCGGTCGCGGACGGCGAGCGGCAGGTCGCAGGCGATGGTCTCGACGCCGTGGCGGCGGGCCCAGCGCAGGGCGGCGAGTTCGGGCGAGAAGTCGGCGAACGGGTAGAAGGCGAGACCGGGGCCGGCCTCGGCACCGATGCCGTCGGCGCGCTCGTCCGAGCGGTCGGCGGCGGGCGCGGCGGCGAGGGCGACCGGGGCCCTGGTGGCGTCGTCGGCGAGCAGGTCGAGCCAGGGCTGGAACTCGGCGGGCAGCTCGACCAGGAGCACCTCGGGCGCGGCGGCGTCGAGCAGCGCGGGCACAACGGCGCTGAGCGAGGGCGCGTGGTGGCGCACCCCGATCAGGTAGGGGCCGGGCGTGTCGAGGCCGGACGCGGCCAGTCGGGCGGCCTGGGCCTCGACCGTCCCGCGCGGGTCGTCGAGGCCGGGGCCCGCCCCGCCGGGCGGCACCGCGCTGCTCATGTGTTCACCTCTCGGTGGAAGTTCGGAAGTTCGGAAGTTCGGAGGTGCGGAGGTTCGGCGTCGGAGACGGGGGCCGGCCGGCCCGGCGCCCACCGGGGGCGCCGGGCCGGCCGGGGGCTCAGTGCTCCAGGGCGGAGCGCAGGTCCCACAGGGTGCGCCAGGTGGCGGCGCCCTGTTCGGCGCGGCGGCGGACCGGGCCGTCCCAGTAGCCGAGCAGCCGGGCGGCGTCGGCGGGGTCGTCCTTGCGCACCACACCGATGAGCTGGCCGGGGAGGCGGCCGAGCAGGTCGCCGCCGTCGGGCAGGTAGGCGGCGGTGACGCCGAGGGCGGTGGCCACCGACACGGCCTCGGCGGTGCTCATCACGGTGGAGGGACGCTCGACGTCCCAGCCCTCGGTGGAGCGGCCGGTGCGCAGGTCGCGGAAGGCCGTGACCAGGGCCTCCAGCACCGCGTCGTCCACCGCGTAGGCGGCTCCGGCGCGGGCCACGGCGGCGGTGGATTGGCGGCGGACCAGGTCCACCTCGGCGGCGAGGCTGCCGATCGGGCCGACCGTCTCGAAGTTGAACCGTCGCTTGAGGGCGGCGGACATCTCGCTGACGCCCTTGTCGCGCAGGTTGGCGGTGGCGATCAGGGTGAACCCGGGGACGGCGTGCAGCTGGCCGTCGGGGGTGCCGGCGAGTTCGGGGACGGCGATCCGCCGCTCGGAGAGCAGCGAGACCAGGGCGTCCTGGACCTCGGGCAGGCACCGGGTGACCTCCTCGACGCGGGCGACCGCGCCGGTGGTCATCGCGGTGAGCACCGGGGAGGGCACCAGGGCGTCGCGGCTGGGGCCCTTGGCGAGCAGCAGGGCGTAGTTCCAGCCGTACTTGAGCTGGTCCTCGGTGGTGCCGGCGGTGCCCTGGACGGTGAGCGCGCTGGTGCCGCAGACGGCCGCGGCGAGGAGTTCGGAGAGCATCGACTTCGCGGTGCCGGGCTCGCCGACGAGCAGCAGGCCGCGCTCGCCGGCGAGGGTGACGACGCAGCGTTCGACCAGGGCCCGCTCGCCGACGAACTTCTGCTCGATCGCCAGGCTCTTCCGGCCGGCCTTGAGCTTCTCGCCGCCGCTGCCCATCACGAAGGTGACCACAGCGCGCGGGGTGAGCCGCCAGCCGGGCGGGCGCGGGCCCGAGTCGTGCGCGGCGAGGAAGTCCAGCTCGGCGGCGTACTTCTCCTCCGGCAGGACGATCTGCCGGGCGGCGGACCCGGGCGGAGCGCCGACGGTGCCGGCGGCACCGGCGGTCGCGGTGGTGGTGGTGGTCGCGGTGGTGGTCATCGGCGGGCCTTCCTGC
The DNA here is from genome assembly GCF_042885845.1 of Kitasatospora sp. NPDC058032. Classification (NCBI taxonomy): domain Bacteria; kingdom Bacillati; phylum Actinomycetota; class Actinomycetes; order Kitasatosporales; family Streptomycetaceae; genus Kitasatospora; species Kitasatospora sp. NPDC058032. Next base: position 451,039 of record NZ_JBHVRK010000001.1, read on the forward strand.
GCTTGCCGGTCTGGAGCTCTTCGAAGCCGGGGGCGTCCCCGTCGGTGACGCGCTGCCAGGCCCGGGTGAACAGCTCCGGGACGGACAGCTGCGGCAGTGCCGCGTGGTGGGTGGGCAGGGCGTAGAGGCCTGCCTTCCAGGTCTCGACGGGCAGGCCGGGGGCCTTGGCCTCCTGCCAGCCGCAGGGGAGGAAGAGGCTGCGCCCGGCGCGGGCCCGCTTGGCCTCCACGACCAGCCCGGAGGCCAGGAGTTCGGCGCGTGCCTTCTTCAGCCGGGCCGGCTTCCAGCCCGTCCAGCGGGCGACGTTGCGGTCGGTCGGGTCGGGCAGGGCGAGCAGCTGGAGGTAGACCACGGCGGCGTCCTCCCCCAGCTCGTGGGTCTTGGCGACCTCGGTGACCAGCTCCGGCACCGTGAGCAGCGGGTGGTGGGGCCAGACCTCGACCTCGGCGTCGGTCTCGGCCTTGACACCGGCCTTGGCACCGGCCTTGGTACCGGCCTTGGTACCGCCTTCCGCGTCGGCCGTGCCGGGGAGGTCCGGCAGGGTGACCAGGCGGTCCAGGGTTCCGTCCAGGAGGGCGGCGAGAACGGTCCGCTGACGGGCGAGCCAGTAGCTCTCGGCCAGGCCGGCGAGCAGGTCCAGCGTCGGGTCCTGCGGCCCGCTCACGCCCGCCGGGCGCCACCAGATGTGCTCCGCCCCGCCGCGGGAGGGCGACAGCACCACGACCTCGCCGCAGCGCACCAGTCCGTCGGCGTCGGCACCACCCTCGGCGGGCAGGCCGTAGCGGGTGCGCAGGACGGCGGCCAGCGGTTCGCCCTTGCTGTTGCGGCGCAGGTCGAAGGCGAGCATCAGCCCGGGGTCGGCCAGGCGGGTGCGCAGCGCCTGGACGGCCGGGGCGAGCAGCGCGCGCAGCGGGCTGTTCCAGGGCAGCCGGTAGGCGAGCCAGGCGAGGGCGTCGACGAACTCCGACGGGTTGCTGTAGCCCGGCAGGGCGTCCGCGTCGTCGGGCAGCAGGCCGATCGTGCCCGCCTCCCCCTCTTCGGCGCGCAGCCGCTGACGGGTGGTGCGGCTGAGCCACGGGGTGACCGCGTGGTTCAGGACCTCTTCGACGTTCTGGATGCTGGTGCCGCTGACGGCGGCCTGGTCCTCGTCGGACAGGGTGACGATCCGGCCGAGGCGCTGCGTCCAGCGGGCGGCGCCGGCGGCGCTGTCCGGGCCGGTGGTCCAGAGGTCCTGCGGGTCGGCGGGCAGCAGGGCCGCCCAGACCTCGCCGAGGACGGACCGCTCGCGCCCGCGCAGCCAGTCGCGGGCGGCCTTGGCCTCGGCGGACTTGAGGCCGTACTCCTTGAGCGCGGTGGCGGGCAGCGGCGCGCCGTACCACTGGAAGAGGGTGCTGGTGGGGCTCAGCAGCAGGGTGGAGCGGACGGCGCCGATGCCGGTGCGCTCGCCGAAGTCGGCGGCACGCTCGGCGCGGTGGGTGATGGCGCCGTGCAGGGCGAGCTGAGCGGTGAACTCGCTGAGCCACGTGCCGGTGACGGTGTCCTCGGTGCCGCGCTCCCTGGCGGTACCGAAGTGGGCGACCGGGCCGAAGGCGCCGCTCGGGTCGTGGTCGACGGCGAGCCAGTGCACCTTGTCGTCCTGGTGGTGGCGGCAGCCGAGGATGACGACGGTGCGCCCACCGTGCCGCCAGACCTGGCCGGCCCGGGGCGCGTGTTTGCCCTCGTCGGCGTTGGGATCGGTGAGCGGCTCGGTGAGGAGCAGCTCGCGCAGGGTGGCGCCGCGGTCGGCGAGCGGCCCGGTGGTGAACTCGGAGAGCAGCAGGCCGAGCGAGGCACGGTGCTCGGCGGAGGTGAGCGGGGCGGCGGCCGCGTAGGCGAGGGCGCCGAGGTTGCCGAGCACGTGCAGCCAGCCGTGGTGGTTGTCGTCGCCGTGCAGCTGGAGCTGGTGCGGGGTGCTCCAGCCGTCGCCGTCGGCCGCGGGGGGATCGGCGAGGACGGCGGTGACCGTGCGGAGGTTGTTGAGGACGCGGTAGTTGGCGCTGCGCTCCCAGGAGCGGCCGAAGCCGCCGGTCCCGGGCAGCAGCAGGGTGACCGCCTCGCTGAGCTCGTAGTCGGTGCCGTACTCGGGCCGGTGGGCGAACTCGGGGGCGCTCGAGGGGCCGGTGGTGCGGCCGTCGTTCTCGGGCTGCGGCAGGTAGCGGGCGATCGAGTCGAGCAGCTTGGCGGCGGTGCGGGCGAGGCCGGCGACGCCGGCCACCAGCTGCCGGTGGCCGATCCCCGGCAGGACCTGTGCGATGGCGTCGAGCGGGAGCTCCTCGACGGCTTTGCCGCCGCTGACGACGGGGCGGCGGACGCCCTGGACGGTGATCCAGCGCTGCTGCGCGGCGGGCACGGGCTGGGCGTCGGCCGGCCAGGCGGCGTCGATGAGGCGGGCGGCCTGCTCGTCGGTGACGGCGCGCAGCACCGTCGAGCCCTGCTCGTCGCGCGGGCGCAGGGCGTGCCAGAAGGCGAGCGGCACCACGACGGGGGTGCCCGCGGCGTCCAGGCCGCCGGGGCGGCCGGGTTCGAAGTCGGCGGTGTAGCCGGTCGGGTCCGCGGCGACGGTGCCGTCCGCCGCGGAGTGCGCGGCGGGCAGGGCGAGGCCGAGGTGGTGGCCGGCGCCGGACTGGACGACCGGCCGGCCGCCGCCGGGCAGGGTGAGCAGGCCGGACGGGTACGTCGGCGACTGCTGCCCGGCCTGGTCGGCGACGAGCGTGGTGCCGTCGGCGGTGCCGGTGGTGACCTTGAGGGTGTCGACCCGCGGCCAGCTGCCGAGCACGGTGCCGTCGGTGCCCAGCGGGGTGGCCTCCAGGCCGGGCAGCAGCGGCAGCAGCCGGGTGCGGCCGAGGTCGAGGCGGCCCGCGGCGGCGCTCGCGGCGATCCGCGGCGGCTCGGAGGCGCGGCCCAGGGTGCCGGTGGCGGCGTCGAGTTCGTGCAGCACGTTGCCGCCGCGGGTCCAGCGGGCGGTCCAGTGGCCGGTGCCGTCGGCGAGGACGTGGTCCTGGTCGGACATGAAGGTGTCGCCGACGTGCAGCGGGCGGTGGCCGCCGGTGCGGCCGCCGCCGGGCAGCGGCAGGCTCGGCATCGCGATCTCGTCGTTGCCGCCGTAGTAGCGGGCGACGCTCTCGCCGCCGAGGACGAAGGTCTCGGCGGGCCGGCCGGACCAGTAGGCGTGCTGCTTGCCGTCGTGGAACCAGACGACCAGCAGTTCGCCGTCGGCGAAGCGGAAGTGCGGGTGCTGGTGGCTCTCCAGCTTGTCGGGGATGCGCAGGGTGTGTTCGAGCACGATGCCCTGCGGTCCGGCGACGACGATCTGGTTGCCGCGGGCGAGCACCAGGTTCGGCCAGGCCTCCTGCAGCACCAGCCCCTTGGGGTGGGCGCGTCCGGCGCCGTAACCGGGGGCCTCGCCGTACTCGGCGCCGAGCTTGTCGAGCGCCTCCTCCAGGGCCGGCCAGGCGAGTTCGTCGAGGATGCCGCCGCGCAGGGCGCCGGCGAGCAGCCCGGCCACGTCGAGGTCGGCGACACGCCGGGCGGCGGCCGGGTTCTCGTCGCGGATGCCGGTGCGGTGGGCGCTGAGCTCGCGCACCGCCGCCGTCGCGCTCTCCAGACCGCGGACGGCCACCAGTTCGTCGACGCGGGCGTCGGACCACTCGACGAACAGCTCGCGCAGCACCGGCCGGGCGGCCAGGCCGCGGCTGTCGACGGTGTCCCAGACCGGGGGGACGGCGGCGCGCAGCGCGGGCCGGAAGCGGGGGTCGGCGGCGACGGCCGCCAGGGTGCGGCCGTCCGCCGAGGAGGAGGCGACCCACTGCTGGAGGAGGAAGCTGTAGCCGTCGTCCGGGTCGGCGACCGGGACGCCCTGCGCGAGCAGCAGGTCGAGGAGTTCGATCTGGGTGGCGCTGCGGCGCACCCCGGTGAGGAGGTCGACCGGCACGGCCTCGGCACGCAGCCGCTCCAGCATGCGGTCGACCAGGCCGAGGGTGTCGGCGTTCAGGCCCCGGTCGCGCCAGCCGCGGCCGAGGTGGTTGGTCCAGCGCTGCAGCCAGGCGGCGGCCGGCTCGGGGGCCGCGGCGCCGTCCGCGGCCGCGGCGGGCGGGTCGGTGAGCAGCCGCTCGGCGCCGCTCTCGGCGAGCAGGGCGAGCCAGGCGGCGTCCTGGACGTCGGCGTCGTTGTTGCCGGGCGGGTCGGGCATGAGCTCCAGCAGCCGGGCGCGGACCGTGTCGTCGCGCTGCCCGAGGGCGACGATCGCGCCGTGCCAGACCTTCCAGAAGGCGCCGGGGGCCCGGTTGACGGCGGGTGAGGCCAGCAGTTCGGCGATCAGCTCCCGCTCGTGCTCGTCGCGGTCCAGCTCGGCGGCCTTGAGCAGGGCGCGGGCGTCCTCGGCGACCCCGGCGTAGGGGGCCATGCCGGCGGCGGAGCGCTCGGTGCACAGCTGGCGGAACCGCTGCCAGGCGGTCAGCGGGTCGAGCCGGCCGCTCAGTTCCTTGACGTACTGGCGCAGCGCCTTGACGCTGAGCGCGCCGGCCAGCGCGAACTCCAGGAAGACGGCGCGCAGCCGCTCCTCGTCGACGGCGAGGTTGTGGGTGCGCTCGGCCTCGCGGGCCTTGCCGAAGAAGGTGCTGGCGTAGCTCTGGTTGCCCTGTTCGAGGAAGATCCGGCCGACCTGCTCGCAGTAGGTGGGCAGGAAGTGCGGGACGGCGCGGCCGAGCCGCACGGCCAGCGCGTCGAACCCGTCCTTGGCGTTGCCGGGCTTGGACTTGGCCTGGCGGGCGAGCCGCTCCATCTCCTTGACCAGGGCGAGCGCGTGGTGGCCGTTGGCCGGGTCATTGACGAGCGCCCAGGCGGGGAAGCCGAGCGCCTCCTGGCGGACCTGGCCGACCTCGACCGGCTCGGCGGCGGGGGCGAGTCCGAGGAAGTCGACGGCGGCGTCCTCGGCGGGGCCGAGCGCGCCGGGCACCAGGCGCACGATCCGGCGATCGCCCAGGGCGGGGTGGGCGTAGCCGCGGGCGGTGAGGACGTCGGCGGGGCTGTCGGGGGTGCCGACGCCGGACAGGGCGCCGGGGGCGAGGATCGCCCCGGCCTCCAGCAGCCGCTCGTGGCGGGCGGCGTCGCCGCCGCCGGGCGCACCGGTGGTGCGGTCGGGTCCGGTGGTGGTGCTCATGCGGCTTCCTCCCCTTCGATCGTGCGGCCGGCGTACAGTGCGGCGGCCATCCGCATCCCCTCGGACCAGGCGACCGGTCCGACCTCAGCCAGCGGCAGGACCTTGCCGTCCGGGCCGGTCCAGCTGAGCGCGCCCGTCTCGCACTCGTCGTACTCGTAGTAGTCGCCGACCCAGACCCGGGCCTCCAGGGCGAGGCCGTCCTCGACGACGGGCAGCACGGCGTGTCCGCCGCGGACCCGGTAGCCGAGCCGGGCGCAGCGGCCGAGCAGGTCGCGCAGCGCGGCGTAGTGGCCGCCGGCGTAGGTGCTGACCTCGGTGCCGGCGGTGTCGCCGGGCCGGTGCCAGACCTCCCGGTACAGCTGCTGGACCTGCTGGGAGACGCCGAGTTCGACGGCGAACTCGCGCAGCTCGTCGAGGTCCTCCAGCAGGACCGGGTGGGGTATGCGCAGTTCGCCGTCGGTCAGGCGGACGGTGTCCCCGTCGAGGTCGACCAGGCCGAGGCCGCGCTCGGCGTCGGCGCCGCGCAGGAAGCCGGCGACGGCGCCGTCCGGTCCGGTGACCACCAGGTCGCGCAGGACCTCCTGCCAGGCCTCGTCCGCCCAGACGGCGGTGACCACGGCGGCGGGCACGGGCAGCGAGCGGACCATCCACCGCTCGACGGTCTCCAGGCAGCCGCGCCGGTGCGCCTCCAGCCACTCGGTGAGCTGCTTGAGGCCGACGACCACCGGGTCGTCGTTCAGCTTCGGCGGGACGGCCTTCAGCAGGCGGCCGGCCGCGTTGCGGCAGACCACCCTGCCCTCCTCGTCGAAGGCGACTTGGTAGCCGCCCGTTCCCGTTTCCACCCACGCCACGGCCGCTCTCCTCCCAGCTGGTCAGTGATGGAAGGAACGTAACGGGACACACTGACAACGCGGCCCGCGGGGAGGGGTACTGAACGGTAGGAAGGCCGGGCGGCGGTTCTGGGCCGGCCTCAAACCGCTCGAACGGGTGATCCAATGCCGGTCGGGATCACGTCCGCTTGACGGTCAGCCGCAGGATCCGGTCGTCACCGGGGCGCGGATCGCCGCGGCCGTCGGTGTTGTCGGTGAGCAGCAGCAGGGTGCCGTCCCGGTCGGCCACCACGGCGCGCAGGCGGCCGTACGCGCCGGAGAGGAAGTCCATGGGCGGGGCGGCGGGCCGGTCGCCGTCCAGCGGGACGCGCCAGAGCCGCGCGCCGTGCAGGGCGGCCATCCAGACGCCCCCGGCGGCGTAGGCGATGCCGCTCGGGGAGGCGTCGGCGGGGTGCCACTGGGCGACCGGGTCGACGAGGCCCGGCCGGCCGGCGGCGCCCTCCACGGTCGGCCAGCCGTAGTTGCCGCCGGGGGTGATCAGGTTCAGCTCGTCCCAGGTGTCCTGGCCGAACTCCGAGGCCCAGAGCCGTCCTTGCGGGTCCCAGGCCAGGCCCTGGACGTTGCGGTGGCCGAGCGACCAGACCGGCGAGCCCGGGAACGGGTTGCCGGGGGCGGGGGCGCCGTCCGGGGCGAGGCGCAGGATCTTGCCGCCGAGGGAGTCGCGGTCCTGGGCGAGCGGGGGTTCGCTCGCGTCGCCGGTTCCGGCGTACAGCAGACCGTCGGGGCCGAAGGCGATCCGTCCGCCGTTGTGCCGGCTCCCGTGCGGGATCCCGGCCAACAGCACCACCGGCTCACCGAGTTGGGAGCCGGCCGGGCGGGCGGGGTCGTAGTCGAGGCGGGCGATGCGGTTGTCGGAGGCGGTGGAGTAGTAGGCGTAGACCCGGTGGTCGGAGGCGAAGCCGGGCGACAGGGCGAGGCCGAGCAGGCCGCCCTCGCCGCCGGCGGTGACGCCGGGGACGGTGCCGGCCACGGTCTTCGTGCCGTCCTTCGCCGAGACGCGCAGGATCCGGGCGTCGTCGCGTTCGGAGACCAGCAGGTCGCTGTCCGGCAGGACGGCCAGGCCCCACGGGGAGGCCAGGCCGTCGGTGACGGTGCCCGAGACGTCCACCGAGACGGCGGCACCCGGGGTCGGGGACGGCGCCGGGGGCGGGGTAGGGGCAGCGGCCGAGGTCGTGGGCGCGGGTTCGGCGGGCGAGGTGGGCGCCGAGGCCGGGACGGACGGCGCGACGGCGGACTCGGGGGCGGCGGCCGAGGAGCAGCCGACGGTGACGGCCGGGCCGAGCACGACGGCGAGGGCGGCGAACAGTGCGGCGGAACGACGGGGCATCGGTGACCTCTCCCGGGGGACGGCGGGGGGCGGACGCGGCGACGGAACGGACGTCCGGCGGACGCCCGTCCAGCAGACCACACCCGGCCCGGCGCCGATCGCAACCCGCCGCGCCCGCACGACCGTTCGAGGGACTCCGGCACCCCGGGAGAGGCGCGCGTCAGCCGATCCGCGAGGCGGCCGACCGGGTCCCGGCGCGCGGGACGATCACCGGCGCGCCGTCCCCGGGGGCCGCGAGCACATCGCTGTCCACGTCGTACAGCGCCCGCACCAGCGGCGCGTCCACCACCTCGCGCGGCGCACCGCAGGCGATCACCTCGCCGCCGCGCATCGCCACCACCACATCGGCGTAGCGGGCCGCCGCCGCGAGGTCGTGCAGCACCATGACGACGGTGCGCCCGGCCGCCGCGACCTCGCGGACCAGCTCCAGCACCTCCACCGCGTGGCCGAGGTCGAGGGCGCTGGTCGGCTCGTCGAGCAGCACGACGGGGGCGTCCTGGGCGAGCACCATGGCCAGCCAGCAGCGCTGCCGCTGGCCGCCGGAGAGCCGGTCGAGCCGGCGGTCGGCGAACTCCTCGACACCGGTGGCCCGCAGCGCCTCGGCGGTGAGCCGCTCGTCGTCGGCCGACCACTGCCGGAACAGCCCCTGGTGCGGGTGGCGGCCGTAGCGGACCAGCCCGGCGACGGTGACCGCCTCCGGGGCCTGCGGGCTCTGCGGCAGCAGCGCGACCCGGTGGGCGGCCTGGCGGGGCCGCAGCTTCCAGACGTCCTCGCCGCCGACCAGCACCCGCCCGGAGTCGGGCCGGTGGAGGCGGGCGATCGAGCGCAGCAGGGTGGACTTGCCGCAGCCGTTGGGGCCGACGATCGCCACCACCTGCCCGCCGGGCACGGTGAGGTCCACGCCGCCCAGCACCGGACGCCCGGGGCCGTACCCGGCCGTGAGGCCCTCGACCGTCAACTCCATGGCGGTTTCCTTCGCTTGGGAGGGGAGACGGACCGGGCGGCGGACACCCCGCACGGAGGGGCGCCCGCCGCCGGCGGTCACTTGGCGCCGAGCGCCTTGGCGATGTCGCCGATCACCGCGTCGGCCGCCAGCGGGCCGCCGCGGGTGGACCAGACCGAGCCGTCGACGGTCACGGTGTGGTTGTTCTTCACCGCGTTCAGCTCCTGGTAGGCGGGCTTGGACTGGACGTCCTTCAGCGCGGCCTTGCCGTCGTCGGTGAGGGTGGAGAGGAACAGCCAGTCGCCGTCGATCTCGTTGATCTTCTCCAGGCTCAGCGCCGGGGTATGGGCGTTGCCGTCCTTGTCCTGGGCCTGCGGGCGGGTCAGGCCCATGTCGAGGGCGACACCGCTGGCGAACTGCTTCTTCTCCATCCAGCTGGGGCCGGTCGGGTTCCAGCGGACGATGGAGACGGCCTTGCCCTTGTTCTCGCCGAGCTCGCCGCCGGTCCTGGCGGCCTTGGCGTCGTAGTCGGCGATCACCTTGTTGGCCTGGTCGAGCTTGTTGACGGCGTTTCCGATGCCGCGGAAGGAGAGCTTCCAGTCGTCGGTCGGGGCCATCGTGACCAGGGTGGCCGGGGTGATCTCGCGCAGTTGCTTGAGCACCTGCTGGTCCTGCATGTCGCCGGCCAGGATCAGGTCAGGCTTGGCGGCGATCACCTTGTCCATGACGGGCTGCAGCAGATTGCCGACCACCGGGACGCCCTGGACCTTGTCCTTCAGGTACGCCGGCGGCTCGTTGAGGCCCTGTCCGTTGGTGATGCCGGCCGGCTTGAGGCCGAGGGCGAGCACCGCGTCGAGGTCCTCCTGGGTGAGGGTGACGATGCGCTTGGGCTCGGCGGGGATCTCGACGGCCGTGCCGGTGGCGTCCTTGACGGTCCGCTTGCCGCCGGCCGCGTCGGCGGCCGGGCTGCCCGCGGCGGTGGCGGCGGTGGACGGCGAGCCCTGCTCCGAGGGGGAGCCGGTACTGGAGGAGCCCGCGCCGGAGGAACCCTTGTCGGAGGAGCCCGACGAGCCGCAGCCGACGAGCAGGAGCGTGGCCGCCCCGGTGGCGGCCAGCACCTGGACCGCACGGCGGCGGGCGAGGTCGAACGGGCTCTGGGGGGTCGACGGGGTCGACATGGGGGCCTCCGGGCAGGGGTGTTGCAGACGGGCGGTGCGGACGGTGGATCGGTGGAACTGCGCTGCGGCGCCGCGCACCTGGACGATCCGGACGGATCCGACGCAGGGTCGGACACCCGTCCGACCGCGATCACCATTAGGTTAGCCTTACCTTATGACATTGTCGCAAGTGGGTACCGCCGAGGCGGCCGACGCGGATCCCCCCGCCCCCGCCCCGCCGGCGGCCGAGCGGTCGCGCCGCACCTCCTGGGCCGCCGTCGGCGGCATCCTCGCCGCCCTGCTCGCGCTCACCGCGCTCTCCCTGTCCGTCGGCGCCGGCGAGGTCGGCCCCGGCCGGGTGCTGGACTACCTGCTCGACACCGACGGCGCCCGCGCCGACAGCCGGCTCGCACTCGTCGTCGGCGACCTGCGCCTGCCCCGCACCCTGACCGCCCTGCTGGTCGGCGCCGCCCTCGGCGTGGCCGGCGCGCAACTGCAGGCCGTCACCCGCAACCCGCTCGCCGAGACCGGCCTGCTCGGCGTCAACGCCGGCGCCTCGCTCGGCGTCGTGCTCGGCATCGCCGTCCTCGGCGTGCAGACCTCCTACGGCTACCTCGCCTTCGCCTTCGTCGGCGCCGTGCTCGCCAGCGGACTGGTCCTGGCCATCGCCGGCAGCCGGGGCGGCGGCTCCCCGATGCGGCTCGTGCTCGGCGGCTCCGCCGTCGGCGCCACCTTCGGCGGCCTGACCGGCGTGCTGATCGTCAACTCCCCCGAGGCGTACGACCGCTACCGGGTCTGGGTGCTCGGCTCACTGGCCGGCGTGGAGGGCTGGACGACGCTGCGCCAGCTCGCCCCGGTGCTCGGCCTCGGCTTCGCGGTCGCCCTGCTCACCACCCGGCCGCTGTCCGCGCTCGCGCTCGGCGACGACCTCGCCCGCGGCCTCGGCCACCGCCCCGGCGCCACCCGGGCCGCCGTCGCCCTCGCCGTCACCCTGCTCACCGCCTCCGCCGTCGCCCTCGCCGGGCCGATCTCCTTCCTCGGCCTGCTCGCCGGCTTCCTGGCCCGCGCCGTCGCCGGGCCCCGGGTCGGCCGGCTCACCCTGCTCGCCGGACTCGTCGGCGCCGCCGTGCTGACCGGCGCCGACGTGCTCGCCCGGGTGGTGGCCCGGCCGTTCGAAGCCCCGGTGTCGGTGATCGTCGCGCTGATCGGCGCGCCCGCCCTGATCGCCATCGTCCGCTCCCGCAGGACCGCCGCACTCGGCATGACCGACACCGCACCCGCCGAATCCTCCGGCCGCCACGGCCACACCGAGGAGAAGGCGCCCCGGCCCGACCTGGTGATCCGGCGCGGCGCGCTGTCGGTGCTACTCCCCCGCCGCTCCGCGCTGGCCGCGCTCGGCCTGGCCGCGGCGCTGCTGGCCGCCGTGGTGGTCTCCGCGCACGCCGGGCAGAGCGAACTCGGCCTCGGCCGCACCTTCCAGGCCGTCTTCGGCCACGGGGAGCGCCTGGACGTGCTGCTGGTGCAGAAGTTCCGGCTCGGGCGGATCGTCGCGGGCCTCGCCGCCGGCGCCGCGCTCGGCCTGGCCGGCTGCCTCACCCAGACGCTGGCCCGCAACCGGCTCGCCACCCCCGAACTGCTCGGCGTCAACGACGGCGCCACCGCCGCCGTGCTGATCTCGGTCACCGCCTCCGGCGCGTTCGGCGCCTGGTGGGCCGGGCCGATCGGCGCGCTGGCCGCCGTCGCCGTGGTCACCGTGGTCTCCGGCGGGCTCGGCGCGCGCGGCTACCGGGTGCTGGTGGTGGGCCTGGCCATGTCGGCGCTCGCCTCCGCCGTCATCCAGGTGGCGATGGCCCGGCGCTCGCTCAGCTCGGCCACGTCGCTGTACGTCTGGACCTCCGGCAGCCTCAACGGCCGGGACTACGCGGTGGCCACGCCGGTGCTGATCGGCCTCGCCGTGCTGGTGCCGCTCGCCCTGGTGGTGGCCCGCCGGCTGGCCGTGCTGCGGTTCGACGACAACGTCGCCTCCTCGCTGGGCGTCGACCCCGGCCGGGTCCGGCTGGTCTGCCTGCTGCTCGCGGTGGCGCTGGCCGGCCTCGCCGTCGGCGTCTGCGGACCGGTCGGCTTCGTCGCGCTGGCCGCGCCGGTGGTCGCCGGACGGCTGGCCGGCCCGGCCCGGGTGCCGGTGCTCGGCTCGGCGCTCGTCGGCGCGGTGCTGATCGTCCTGGCCGACACCCTCGGCCGGGTGCTGATCTCCGGCGTCGAGATCCCGGTGGGCATCGTCACCACGGTGCTCGGCGGCCCCTTCCTGCTCTGGGTGTTGCTCGGCCGCAAGGGCAACCCCGCCTGACCGTTGAGGAGTTCTTCCCGTGCCGAACGAACGGACCACGATGGGCGACGAGTTCTGGGACCGGGTGGCCGCCGAGGGCGCGCCGCTGGTCGATCCCGACCCCGACGACCCGGCCTACCGGCAGGTGACCTTCGTGCTGCGCGACGAGCCGGACGGGCCGCCGTACGACGGCGTGCTCGCGCTCGTCCACACCGTCACCGACAAGGACCGGCACGCCGGCGACCTCACCCCGCACCTGATGGAACGCCGGGCCGGCGGCTGGTCGCGCACCTACCGGCTGCGCGCCGACCACCGGGCGTCCTACCAGCTGTACCCGGTGCGCGGCGCCCTCCCCGGCACCCGGCGGGCGGACTGGCTGCGGGTCCTGGACGGCGCCCGCCCCGACCCGCGGGGCACCGGGGCGCTGCTGCCCGCCCGCGACGGACGCCACCCCTCCTCGGTGCTCGCCCTGCCGGACGCACCCGCCCAGCCGTACGCGGCGCGGCGCGCCGACGTGCCCCGCGGCCGCACCGTGCGCGCCGAGGTGGCCGGGCGGCGGATCGACGTGCACCTGCCCGCCGGGCACCGCGTCGACGCCGGACCGTACCCGGTGCTGGTCCTGCTGGACGGCGAGATGTGGGGCGAGGTGCTGTCGTTCGGCGACACCCTGGACAACCTGACGGCCGAGGGTCTCGTCCCGCCGACCGTCGCCCTGCTCGTCCACACCATGGGCCCCGGCCGGCCGGACGACCTCAGCTGCAACCCGGACTTCGTCGACCTGCTCGCCGACCGGATCCTGCCCTGGGCCGCCGCCGAGCACCGCACCACCGCCGACCCGGCCCGGACCGTGATCGCCGGACAGAGCGCGGGCGGACTGACGGCGGCCTTCGCCGCCTTCCGCCGCCCGGCCCGGTTCGGCAACGCGCTCTCGCAGTCCGGCTCGTTCTGGTGGCCGGACGGCACCGGGTTCGACGGCGGCAGCGAGTGGCTGACCAGGCAGTTCGCGGCCGCCGAACAGGTCGGCGCCCGGTTCTGGGTGGAGGTCGGGCTCCAGGAGTGGATGCTGCTCACCCAGAACCGCCATCTGCGCGACGTGCTGACCGCGCGCGGCTACGACCTCGCCTACCGCGAGTTCAACGGCGGCCACGACTACGCCTGCTGGCGCGGCGGCCTGGCCGACGGCCTGGTGCACCTGCTGGGCACGGCCGCGCCGCAGGGCCGCTGAGGACCGGGGCCCGGGAGCGGCGCCGACCGCACCCGGGCCCGCCGCTCAGAGCACGACCTCCTTGAGGAGCCCGGTCGCGACGTCGAAGACGAAGCCGCGCACCGAGGTCCGGTGCGGGACGAAGGGGCTGGTGCGGATCCGGGCGGCCGACTGCCGGACGTCCGTCTCCACGTCGGCGAAGGCCTCCGCGGCCCACGGGGGCTTGACGCCGGTCTCCTCGCGGATCGACTCGCGGAAGGCGTCGTCGCCGAAGGTGAGCATGCCGCAGTCGGTGTGGTGGATGAGGATGATCTCCCGCGTGCCGAGCAGCCGCTGGCTGATCGCCAGCGAGCGGATCGCGTCGTCGGTCGCCACGCCGCCGGCGTTGCGGATCACGTGCGAGTCGCCCTCGGCGAGGCCGAGCGCGCCGTAGACGTTGAGCCGGGCGTCCATGCAGGCCAGGACGGCCGTGCGACGGGCCGGCGGGAGCGGGAGCGGCCCGTCGAAGGCCGTGGCGTAGTCGGCGTTGTTGCGCAGGTAGTGGTCGGTGGCGGTGTCGGTCATGGTGGACGGCTGTCCCTTCGGTGCGGTCGGATCGTGGTGGACCGGGGTGCGCGCGGGCATGCGGGTGCGCGGAGGGCGTGAACCTTCCGGGCGTGCGCACTCGTCGCCGGCGCTCCCCGACGGGATGGACGACGGCCTCGGCGGCGCCGCCCCGTGTGGCGGCGCGGCCGGACGGGCCGGGCGATCGAACGATCAGACGATGACCGGACAGCCGGTGGAGTGGATGCGGCCGAAGTCGATGTGACGACGGCGGACGAGCACGGTCATGCGGGCACCGTACTGCCCACCGCGCCCGGCCGCCGGGGATTCGGGCTTTCACCACCCCGTCGAGTGACGGTCCCGGGGCGGCGGGTGCTTCCGGAAAAAGCCCGGCGGGGCCGACCGGGGATCAGTACGGTGTCACATGTGATGGACTCATCCCTTCTCGGCGACCTCCGGTGATCCGCGCCTTCCTGCCCGCCGTCGACTACCCCGCGCTGGCCGAGCTGCTGTCGGCCGAGGGGCCCGCGCCCGTGACGGCGGCCGAACTCCGGGAGCGGGACGCGGCGTTGCCGGACGCGGACGCGCTCTCCACCGACCACCGGGGACGGCTCACCGGGCACGGGCGGGTGCGGCTGGTGCACCCCGGGCCGTCCGGGGACCTGCTCGCCTTCGCCACCGCCTGGCGCGCGCCCTGGACACCGCCCGGTGACCTCGCCTCGCTCGCCGTCAGCGCGCCCGGCCGCGCGCCGGCCTGGCTGCTGCCGCTCTACGACGGACTGGAGCGCTGGGCGCGCGGGGCCGGCGCCTCCCGGCTGCTCGGCGAGTTCCCGGACGGGCACGGGGCATCCGGGCACAGCCACGGGACGTGCCCGGCGGACCTGGCCGCCCTGCTGCTCGGCCGGGGCTACCGGATGGATGCGCACATCCGCTCGGCCGTGGCCGCCGTCGGGCCGCACCTGCCCGCCCCGCAGGCACCGCCCGGCATGGTGCTCGGCACGCTCGCCACCACCACCGCGCCCGAGCCCGAACGGCAGCTCCACCACCTCTACCGGGAGACCCTGCGGGACAACCCGGGATTCGTCGACTCGCTACCGGAGTTCGAGCAGTGGCGTGCCGACGCCCTGGGCGCGCCCGGCGGCCGGCCCGACTGGGTGTTCACCGTCGAGTGCACGGGCCGCATCGTCGGCGTCACCGTCGTGCACGCCGTCCCGGACCCGCACGCCTGCCACATCCACTACACCGGGGTGCTGCGCGCCTGGCGGGGCCGGGGGCTGGCGCGGGCCCTCAAACTGCACGCCGCCCGCCACCTCGCCGACCACGGTGTGCGGACGGTCAGCACCGAGGTCGAGGCCGCGAACGTGCCGATGGTCGCGGTGAACACGGCCCTCGGCTACCGGTGGGGGCCGGGGCACCGGCGGCTGGTCAAGGAGTTCTGAGCGCGCGGCCGGGGGCGGGCGGGGCGGAACGGTGGGACAGGACGGTGGGGCGGTGGGGCGGTGGGGCGGTGGGGCGGTGGGGCGAAACGACGGCCCGCCGGGCGGGGGCTCGGCGGGCCGTCGGTCGTGCGGGGTCGTCAGTCCAGCGGCGGGGGGCCCGGAGCCTCCTTCGGGAGGCGAGCCGCGACCAGGGCGCCGAGGGCGACGGCGGCGGCCGTGGCCAGCAGGGCGATCCGGTAGGGGCCGGGGTCGGTGGCGTGGGTGCCGTCCTCGGACAGGGCGCCGATGAGGGCCGCCGCTCCCGCGATGCCGAAGGCGCCGCCGAGCGTGCGGACGATGGTGAACAGGCCCATCGCGCGGCCCATCGCGGGCGGCGGCACATCGGCGAACCCGGCGATCTGCACGGTCAGTACGGCGGTGCCCAGGATCAGGCCGACGCCGAACATCAGCGCCCGCACGGCCCAGGCGTTCTCGCCGACGCCGGGCACCGCCAGCGCGGCCAGCACCAGCGCCGCCAGCAGCAGGGCGGGCCGTGCGAGCAGGCGCGGGCCCAGCCTCGGCAGCAACCGGTCGACCACCTGCGAGGCCGCCATCAGGCCGATCGCCTCCGGGAAGACGCTCAGGCCCGCGTCCAGCGCGGAGGCGCCGAGCGCCGCCTGATGGAGCAGCGGGAACGCGAACAGCGCGCCCATCAGGCCGGCGGCGGTCAGCAGCGCCAGCCAACCGGCCGCGCCGAAGGACCGGTCGGCGAGCAGCCGGAGGTCCACCAGCGGCTCCTCGGCGCGGAGTTGGTGACGGACGGCGAGGCCGAGCAGCAGCACACCGAGGACTCCGGACGCCGCCACCGCCGGTGAGCCCCAGCCATGCGCGGGGCCGAAGCCGAGCGCGTAGGTGAGCAGGCCGAGGCCGGGGGTGGCGAGCAGGAAGCCGGTGGTGTCGAAGCCGCCGGCCGGCGGCTCCTCCCGGTCGCGCAGGCCGAACAGACCGGTGAGCACCGCCGCCACCCCGATCGGCACGTTGACCAGGAACAGCCAGTGCCAGGAGAGGTGTTCGGTGAGGAGGCCGCCGAGCGGCGGGCCGAGTGCGGGCATCAGCGCGGTCGGCACGATCAGCACCTTGCCGAGGCCCGCCCGCTCGTGCGGCTCGAACGCCCGGAACAGCAGGGTCATGCCGACCGGGGTGAGCAGGCCGCCCGCCACGCCCTGCACGGCGCGGGCGGCGGTGAGCGCACCGAGGCCGGGCGCGGCCGCACACAGCGCGCTGGCCAGGGTGAAGACGGCGAGCGAGCCGAGGAAGACCCGGCGCACGCCGAAGCGGTCTCCGAGCCAGCCGGCCACCGGGAGGCCGACGGCGAGACCGACCAGGAAGGCGGTCTCCACGGCGTTGGCCGCGGAGACCGGGCGGCCGAAGTCACCGGCGATGGTGAACAGGGCCGGGTTGACGATCGTCGAGTCCAGGCCGTTCATGCACATCGCGGCCGTGTAGACGAGAACCACGGCGAGGCGCCCGGCGAACAGCGGGCGCGCCGCCGGGGCGTCGTCGGGCCCGGGGGGCTGGGCGGGGGCCGGGCCGGGCTGGGTGTCCGCCTGGCTCATCGGGCCGGATTGAGGTCGGTCCAGTGGGCGGTGATCCAGTCGAGGGCGGCGGCGCGCTCGCACGGCCCGTGGGCGACGGCCCAGCCGGCCGGGACGGCGGCGAAGGCCGGCCAGAGCGAGTGCTGGCCCTGGTCGTTGACGAGCGCGAGGAACTCGCCGTCGCCGTCGAAGGGGTTGGCGGGGGCGTCGCTCATGGGGTGGGTTCTCCAGACGGGGTGGTCGGTGGGCGGCTGACAGATGACAGCTGACAGATTTCAAAATCTGTCAGCTGTCATCCGACATCTGTTATCTGTCAGCTGTCAGCTGTCAGGAACGGGAGTCGAGGGCGGCGAGGTGCTCCGCGACGACGCCCGCGATGTGCGCGATCGGCTCGGGCAGCGTCATGTCCTTGTGCGAGCAGGCGACGTCCGTGTTGGCGATCCGCCCGGCCACGTACGGCGTCCACAGCTCGGGCACCAGGGTCTCGTCGATGGTGTCGACGGTGGCGCGGAAGAACAGCACGTCGCCCTGGAGGCGGCGGTGGTCGTAGCCGCGCACCAGGTGGTTGATGTGGAGGTAGATCCGGTTGAGCGCCTCGACGGTGGCGTCGTCCAGACCGGCCAGCGGACTGCCCTCGCGGCGCAGCAGCTCAGTGACGTGGGCGAGTTCGAGCGGCCGCCCGTCGAGGTCCTCCGGCCCGTAGCCGCCCATGGTGAGCAGCGCCTCCAGGGCCTCGGCCTGGTCCGGGACGGGCAGGTCGCGGAAGCCCTCGGCCGGGTAGGCGTCGAGCACGGCCAACAGCTCGACGGCGCAACCCAGTTCCTCCAGCCGGACGGCCATGGCGTGGGCGATGATGCCGCCGGTGGACCAGCCGAGCAGCCGGTAGGGGCCCTCGGGCTGGACCTCCCGCAGCCGGTCGACGTAGTGCGCCGCCAGTTCCTCCATCGTGGCGGGCAGCGGCTCGCCGGCGGTTGCGGCGCCGACGCCCTGTGCCTGGAGGCCGTAGATCGGCACGTCGGCCGGGAGGTTGCGGATCAGGCCGGTGTAGCACCAGCTGAGGCCGCCGGCCGGGTGGACGGCGAACAGCGGGTTGCGCCGGCCGGGGGCGGTGGGCCGCAGCGGCAGCAGGACGTCCAGCGCGTCGGCGCCGGGGGTGTCGGCGGCGAGCGCGGTGTCCAGGGCAGCGACGGTGGGCGCCTGGAACAGCGTGCCGATGCCGACCTCCAGGCCGAGCACGGCGCGGATCCGTCCGGCGAGCCGCACGACCAGCAGCGAGTGGCCGCCGAGGGCGAAGAAGTCGTCCTCGACGCCGACCGCCGGGACGCCCAGGACCTCGGCGAACAGCTCGCAGAGCTGCTGCTCGCGCGGGTTGCGCGGGGGCCGTCCGGTGCCGGCCTCGGGGGCGTCGGGGGCGGGCAGCGCGCGCCGGTCGAGCTTGCCGTTGGCGGTGAGCGGGAGGCGGTCCAGCAGCACCACGGCGGACGGGACCATGTGGACCGGCAGGTCGGCGGCGGTCCGGGCGCGCAGTTCCTCCGCGCCGGTCCGCTCCGCGCCGGGGGCGAGGACGGCGTAGCCGACCAGGCGCTTGTCTCCGGGCACGTCCTCGCGGACGATCACGGCGGCGTCGGCGACGGCCGGGTGGGAAGCCAACACGGCCTCGATCTCACCGAGTTCGATCCGGAAGCCGCGGATCTTGACCTGCTGGTCGGCGCGGCCGTAGTACTCCAGGACGCCGTCGGCGCGACGGCGGGCGAGGTCGCCGGAGCGGTACATCCGTGTGCCGCGCTCGCCGAACAGTTCGGCGTACGGGTCGGCGACGAAGCGCTCGGAGCTGAGCGCCGGGCGGCCGAGGTAGCCGCGGGCGAGGCCGGCGCCGGCGACGTACATCTCGCCGGTGACGCCGGGCGGTACCGGCCGCAGGTACCGGTCGAGGACGTAGACGCGCAGGTCGGGGATGTTGACCCCGATGGTGCTGCCGGTGCCGGCGGCGGCGCTCGCGCGGTCGAGGGCCAGGTAGGAGACGTGCACGGTGGTCTCGGTGATGCCGTACATGTTGACCAGGGTGGGCGCGTCCTCGGCGTGCCGCTCGTACCAGTCGTCGAGGCGGCCGAGTTCGAGCGCCTCGCCGCCGAACACCACGTAGCGCAGGGCGAGTTCGCTGCCGGGTCGTTCCCGGTCGGCGGCACTGAGCTGGTAGAAGGCGGACGGCGTCTGGTTGAGGACGGTCACCCGCTCGCGGGCGAGCAGGTCGAGGAAGGCCGCCGGGTCGCGGCTGACCAGGTGCGGGACGACGACGAGCCGGCCGCCGTGCAGCAGGGCGCCCCACAGCTCCCAGACCGAGAAGTCGAAGGCGTAGGAGTGGAAGAGCGTCCAGACGTCCTCGGCGCCGAAGCCGAACCAGTGGTCGGTGGCGGAGAACAGCCGGACAACGTTGTGGTGGGTGACCGGCACGCCCTTGGGGCGGCCGGTGGAGCCGGAGGTGTAGATCACGTAGGCGGTGTCCTCGGCGCGCAGCGGCCGGGTGCGTTCGTGCTGGGCGAGCGGGACGGCCGGGTAGCGGTCCGACTCGCCGCCGTCGACCAGGAGTTGCGGCACGCGGTGCTCGGGCATCCGGGGCGCGGTGGCGCGGTCGGTGATCAGCGCGGCGGGGGCGGCGTCGGCGAGCATGTAGGCGAGCCGGTCGGCCGGGTACTCGGGGTCGAGCGGCAGGTAGGCGGCGCCGGCCTTGGCGACCGCGAGCAGGCCGACGACCAGGTCCAGGGAGCGCGGCAGGGCGAGCGCGACGATGGTGCCGGGTCCGATGCCGCGGTCGGCCAGCAGGCGGGCCAACCGGTCGGCGCGGGCGCCGAGTTCGGCGTAGTCGAGCGAGTCGCCGCCGCAACTGGCCGCGATCGCCGCAGGGTCGGCGAGGGCCGCGGCCTCGAAGAGCTCGGGCAGGGTGGCGCCGGCCCTTGCCGCACCGGGCTGTGAGGTGACGGGGGTGCCGTTCCACTCGACCAGGGCGCGGTGGTGCTCCTCCTCTCCGATCAGCGGGAGCCGGCCGACGGGGGTGTCGGGGTCGGTGGCGGCGGCGGTGAGCAGCCGGGCCAGGCGTTCGGCGAGCGCCTGGACGGTGGCCTCGTCGAAGAGGTCGGTGCGGTACTCCAGGAAGCCCGCGATGCCGCCCTCGCGCAGTTCGCCCGCATTGAGGGTGAGGTCGAACTTGGCGGTGCCGGAGGGGATCGCGGCGATGGTGGCGGTGAGGCCACCGCCGAGCTCGAACTCCCGGTCGGGGACGGACTGCCAGGCGAGCATGACCTGGAACAGCGGGTGCCGGGCGAGCGAGCGGGGCGGGTTGAGCTCCTCGACCAGGCGGTCGAAGGGCAGGTCGGCGTGGTCGTGGGCGGCGAGGACGGCGGTGCGGGCGCGGCCGAGCAGCTCGCGGAAGGTCGGCTCGCCGGACGTCTCCGTGCGCAGGACCACGGAGTTGACGAAGTAGCCGACCAGGGAGGCGGTTTCGTCGGAGTCGCGGCCGGCGACGGGCGTGCCGATCGGGATGTCGGTGCCGCAGCCGTGCCGGGTGAGCAGTGCGGCGAGGCCGGCCTGGACGGCGGTGAACACGCTGGTGCCGGTGGTGCGGGCGAGTGCGGCCAGGGCGGCGTGGGCGTCGGCGTCGAGGTGGAACGGCACGGTGGCGCCGCGGTGGGAGGCGACGGCGGGCCGGGGGCGGTCGGTGGGCAGGTCGAGCTGGTCGGGCAGGCCGGCCAGGGTCTTGCGCCAGTGGTCGAGTTGGCGGACGGCGAGTGGGCCGGGCGCGTCGGCGGTACCGAGCAGCCGCGCCTGCCAGGCCACGTGGTCGGCGAACTGGACGGCGAGGGGTGGAAGTTCGGGGGCGCGGCCGGCGAGGCGGGCGGCGTAGGCGGCGGCGAGGTCGCGGGCCAGCGGGGTGGTGGAGGCGCCGTCGGCGGCGATGTGGTGGAGCAGCAGGAGGAGGGTGCGGGTGCCGTCGGGGTTGTCGAACAGGCTTGCGTGCACCGGTGGTTCGGCGCCGAGGTCGAAGGCGTACCGGACGGCGTCGATGAGCGGGCCGGCGCCGTGGTGCAGCTCGACGGGGGCGGGCGGCAGGATCCGCTGGTACGGCTCGCCATCGGCGGACTCGCCGTAGACGGTGCGCAGGGTCTCGTGCCGGGCCGCGAGGTCGGTGACGGCGAGCGCGAGGGCGTCGCGGTCGAGCGGGCCGGTGAGGGTGAGGGCGAGCGGGATGTTGTAGGTGGGGCTGGGGCCTTCGAGCCGGTAGTGGAACCAGAGGCCGCGCTGCGCCGGGGAGAGCGGCAGGTGCCCGGTGCGCTCGACGGGGACCAGGGCGGGACGGGGCTCGGGGGCGGAGCGCTCGCGCAGCAGGGCGGCGAGGGCGGCCGGGGTGGGGTTGCGGAACACGTCGGCGAAGCCGACGGCCGCCCCGAGCGCCTCGCGCAGCCGGGCGGCGAGCCGTCCGGCCAGCAGGGAGTGACCGCCGAGGTCGAAGAAGTCGACGTCACGGGAGAGCGGTTCGGGCCGTTCCAGGAGGGCGGCGAACAGCCCGCAGATGATCTCCTCCTGCGGGGTGGCGGGTGCGGCACCGCCAGAGGTCGCGGTGGTGGACTCGGGCTCGGGCAGGGCGCGGTGGTCGAGCTTGTCGTTGCCGGTGCGTGGCAGGGTGTCGAGGACGAGGACGGCGGCGGGCACCATGTGCTCGGGCAGCCGGGCGGCGAGGGCGGAGCGCAGCGCGGCGGCGTCGAGGACGGCGCCGGCGGCGGGGACGGCGTAGCCGAGCAGGCGCTTGCCGCTGGGGCCGGGGCGGGCGATCACCACGGCCCGGTCGACGCCGGGGAGTTCGCCGAGGACGGCGGCGATCTCGCCGGGCTCGATCCGGAAGCCGCGGATCTTCACCTGGTCGTCGGCGCGGCCGAGGAATTCGAGGGTGCGGTCGGGGCGGCGGCGGGCGAGGTCGCCGGTGCGGTACATCCGGGCGCCGGGCGGGCCGTAGGGGTCGGCGAGGAAGCGCTCGGCGGTGAGGTCGGGGCGGCCGAGGTAGCCGTGGGCCAGACAGGCCCCCGCCACGTACAGCTCGCCGGTGGCGCCGTCGGGGGCGGGGCGCAGCGAGCCGTCGAGGACGTAGGCGCGCGAGCCGCGCACGACGCGGCCGACGGGGGTGCCGTCCGGTCCCGGGGTCCAGGAGTAGGCGTCGACGGTGGTCTCGGTGGGGCCGTAGAGGTTGACGGGAGTGAGGCCGTCGACCGCGGCGAGGCGGCGCCAGAGCGGGTCGGGGGTGGCCTCGCCGCCGACCGCGATCACGGCGGGGCGGTGCCGCTCCTCGGCCAGCAGGCCTTCGGCGAGCAGGACTTCGAGGTAGGAGGGGGTGACGTCGAGGTAGTCGATCCGCTCATGGTGGACGTGGGCGGCGAGGGCGGCCGGGTCGCGGTAGGTGTCGTCGTCGAGCAGGTGGAGTTCGTGGCCGTGGAGCATCCACAGCACCGGGTCCCAGGAGGCGTCGAAGGCGAAGGAGGCGCTGTGGGCGATGCGCAGGCGTTCGCGGCCGGTGCGGGCGACGGCGGGGGCGATGTGGTCCTCGCCGTGGCCGGCGTGCAGGTTGGCGAGCGAGGCGTGGGTGACGACGACGCCCTTGGGGCGGCCGGTGGAGCCGGAGGTGTGCAGCAGGTAGGCGGTGTGCGCGGGGTCGGGGGCGGGCAGCGGCCCGGTGGGGAGCGCCGCTGCGGGCGGCGCGGCGAGTTCGGCGCGCACGGCCGGGTCGTCGAGGGCGACGGCGGGGCGTCCGGCGGCGCCGGGGAGGGCGGCGAGGGCCTCGGCGGTGCCGACGGCGCAGACCGGGCGGGTGTCGTCGAGGATGTCGGCGATCCGCTGCCTGGGGTGGGCGAGGTCGAGCGAGAGGCAGGCGCCGCCGGCCCTGAGCACGGCGAACATGGCGACCAGGGTGTCGGCGCCGCGCGGCATGGCGAGGGCGACGGGGGTGCCCGGGCCGGTACCGAGGGCGGCGAGGCGGTGCGCCAGGCGGGTTGCGGCGGCGTCGAGTTGGGCGAAGGTGAGGGTGGTGGCGCCGCAACGCAGGGCGACCGCGTCCGGGGTGCGGGCGGCCTGCTCGGCGAGCAGTTCGGGCACGGTGCGGGTGACGGAGGGCTCGGTGCGCCCGGCGGTGGCGCGGCGCAGCGCGTCCTCGTCGAGCAGGTCGATCCGGGCGATGGGCGTGTGCGGGTCGTCGAGCAGCAGGGTGGCGAGGCCGTCGAGGTAGCGCAGCAGGCCGTCGCGGTGGGCGGCCAGGGTGTCGGCGGCGTAGCGGTCGGGGTGGGCTTCGAGGCCGATCCGCAGGGCGCCGCCGGGGCCGGGCGAGACGGCGAGGGCGAGGTCGTCGACGGGGCCGGCGGCGAGGTTGCGGACGGTGCCGGGCAGGCCGGCGAGGTCGAGGTCGCCCTCGAAGGCCTTGATGTTGACCATCGGTCCGAACAGGGCGCGGCGGGTGCCGGTGAGGGCGAGGTCGCGGCGCAGGTCCTCCAGCGGGTAGCGCTGGTGGCGGCGGACGTCGCGGACCTCCAGGACGACGCGGCGCAGCAGTTCGGCGGCGGTGTCGCCGGGGTGGACGGCGAGGCGCAGCGGCAGCACGTTGGCGGTGGCGATCGGGGTGCGCAGGGCGGCGGGGCCGCGGCGGTTGGCGAGCGGCAGGCCGAGCACGACGTCCTCGGTGCCGGCGAGGCGGTGCAGGTAGCCGGCGGTGGCGGCGATGACGAGTTCGGCCCAGGTGGCGCGGGCGGCCCTGGCGGCGGCCTCCAGGCGGGGCAGGGTTCCGGCGGGCAGTTCGGCGGCGAGGCGGGGCGGGGCGGCGGGGGTTCCGGCCGGGGCGCCGGTGGGGGTGCTGCCGCCGGGGAGGGTGGCGGGGGCTTCGGCGCCGGCCAGTCGGGTGCGCCAGAACTCGCGGTCGGCGGCGTGGTCCGGGCTCGTCCGGTAGGCGGCCTCCTCGGCGGCGGCCTCGGCGGGGGTGGCGAAGGTGCGGTCGCTGGGGCGGGTGCCGGTGGCGAGCGCGGTGTAGAGCTCGGCGACCCGCCCGGCGAGGAGGGTGAGCGCGTAGGCGTCGACGGCGAGGTGGTGGACGCGCTGGTACCACCAGTGGCGCCGGTCGTCGAGGCGGATGAGGGCCTGGGTGAACAGCGGGCCCTCGGTGAGGTCGACGGGGCGGGCGAGGTCGGCGCGCATCCAGGCCTCGGCGGTGGCCTCGGGGTCGGCGTCGGCGCGCAGGTCGAGGTGGTGCAGGGGCCAGGGGCGGCCGGGGGCCAGGCGCTGGTGCGGGGCTTCGCCGGCGGCGCCGTCGGTGACGACGACGGCGCCGAGTGCGTCGGCCTCGTCGACGGTCCGGCGCAGGGCTGTCTCGAAGAGTTCGGCGTCGAGCGGGCCGGTGATCTCTACGGCGTCGCCGGTGTTGTAGACCGGGCTGTCGGGGTCGAGCGCCTGGGCGTACCAGATCGCCGCCTGGGTGGCGAGCAGCGGCACGTCGGCTGCGGCGGGGACGGCGACGGGGTCGGACGCGGCCTGGTGGCGACGCATGGTTCTGAGAGCTCCTCGGGTCCGGCGCAACGGAACGCCTACTGCCTACTTAGGTTAGCCTAAGCTATCTACATATCGTCTGGTCAACAGCCCGCCGGGAGGCGGGCCCTGACGCCCCCGGAGGCGCCGATGTCCCCCCTGAACGCGAGCGAGCCCGCCGTGGCCGACCCGGGAGCGAAGGAGGCGGTGCGCGAGCGCGTCCTCGCCCACCGGGACGAACTGCTCGCGCTCAGCCGCCGCATCCACGCCCATCCGGAGACCGCGTTCGAGGAGCACCGGGCCGCCGAGTGGTGCGCCGAACTGCTGCGCGCCCACGGGTACACCGTCACGCCCGGCGCGTACGGCCTGCCCACCGCCTTCGACGCACGCCTCGGCTCCGGCCCGGCCACCGTCGCCGTGGTCTGCGAGTACGACGCGCTGCCCGGGCTCGGCCACGCCTGCGGCCACAACCTCATCGCCGCTGCCGGCCTCGGCGCCGCGCTCGGCCTCGCCCCGTACGCGGATCGGCTCGGGCTCACCGTGCGGGTGATCGGCGCCCCGGCCGAGGAGCGCGGGGCGGGCAAGGCACTGCTGCTGGACGCGGGCGCCTTCGACGGCGTGGACGCCGCGATGATGGTCCACCCCTGCCCGGTGGAGGTCGCCGACTTCCACTCCTTCGCGCTCGGCACCCTCTCCGTGCGCTACACCGGCCGCGCCGCCCACCCGAGCCTCAACCCGCACGAGGGGCGCAACGCCGCCGACGCGCTCACCGTCGCGCAGGTCGCCCTCGGGCTGCTGCGCCAGCAACTGCCCTCGCACTGGCGGGTGCACGGCGTCACCACGGCCGCCGGGACGGCGCCCAACCTCATCCCCGACAGCACCGCGGCCGAGTACGAGATCCGCGCCCTGGCGGCCGAGGACCTCGCCGAGCTGCGCGCCCGGGTTGAGGACTGCTTCCGGGCGGGCGCGCTGGCCACCGGGTGCGAGGTCGAGCTGACCCGGCCCGAACCGGACTACCTGGACTTCCGCAGCGACGCCGGGCTGCTCGGCCTGTGGCGGGCCAACGCGGCGGCGGTCGGGCGTCCGGAGCCGGTCGAGAGCGGACCGTTCGCCTGCACCGACATGGGCAACGTCTCGCACGTGCTGCCGGCCATCCACCCGGTGCTGGACATCACCGGTGGCGCCTGCGGCCCGCACGAGGCGGCATTCGCCGAGGCCGCCGTCTCACCGGCGGCGGACCGGGCGATCGTGGAGGGCGCCGTCGCCATGGCGTGGACGGCGGCGGACTTCGCGGCGGGGCAGCGGCGACGGCGGTGTGCTGACGACTGACGGCTGACAGATAACACCTGACAGATTTCAGAATCTGTCAGGTGTTATCTGTCATCTGAAATCTGTCAGCCGTCAGTTGTCAGCCGTCAGCCGCGCTCCGGGACGAGGTGCACCGGTCCCGGCTCTGGCAGTGGCTCGCCGAACACCGAGGGCGCGGCCCGCAGGACCGTCACCCCGGCATCCCGGACCAGCTCCCCCACCTCGCCCGGCCGGTCCGGATCGGCCAGCACCAGCGCCGCCCCGGTCCGCAGCGGCCACAGGAACTCCCACAGCGGCAGCCCCAGTTGCAGCACCCGGTCGTCCGGCCCGAGCCCGTACGCGGCCTGCAGCTCGCGCACCCGGCGGTCCACCTCGGCGTGCGTCGTCCACGCCCCCACCGGCCGGCCGCCCGGGCCGTACGCCCGGCAGAGCGGGTGCTGCGGGGCGAGCGCCCGCGGCGGATCGGTGACCGCCCGGCCGGCCAGTTCGGCGGCGGCCGGCCGCTCCGCGTCCGGCACCCCCTCCCCCAGCACGCAGACCGGCGACGCGTCCGCCAGCAGCCAGGCCAGCCGCCCCGGCGCGTCGTCCGGGTCCAGCGCCAGATACGCCGCCCCCGACTTGGCCACCGCCAGCAGCGCCGGCACGAGATCGGCCGGGCGGGTGAGCGCGAGGCCGACGACCGTACCGGGGCGGGCGCCGCGCTCCGCCAGGAAGCGCGCCGTCCGGTTCGCCGCGGCGTTCAACGCGCCGTAGCTCACCGGCGGCGCACCGGCCGGCAGCAGCGCCGGGGCGTCCGGGGTCCGCGCGGCCTGCGCCTCGAAGGGGCCGATCGCCGTGGTCGCCGGCCACCGCCGCACCCCGGCGGGCCGGGACGCCCCCGTGCCGGGCTCCATCAGGACGCGCCGAGCAGCTCGGCCCAGGCCGCGACGGCCGGGCGCTCGGCCAGCTGCAGAAAGGCCACCTCGGCGCCCTCGGCCCGCCAGCGCTCGGCCAGCGCCATCAGCCGCACCGAGTCCAGGCCCCAGTCGGCCAGGTTCTCGTCCAGCGGGATGTCCGCCGGGTCCTCGCCGAGCAGGTCGGCGACCTCGGCCCGGATCCGCTCCACGGTGAAGGCCATGCCCGTCACTTCCCTTCCAGTACGGCATCGGTGGCGGTGACCACGCCGCAGCGCCCGGCCACCCAGGTGAGCGCGGCGCGGTGCTCGTCCGCGCCGAAGTCGGCGACCGCGTCGGCCACCACGAACGCCCGAACGTCGCGCATCCACGCGTCGCAGGCGGTGACCTGCACCCCGATGTGGGCGTAGACGCCGGTGATCACCAGCTCGTCGCGCCCCTGCTCGCGCAACAGCTCGTCCAGGTCGGTGCGGACGAAGGCGCTGTACTTCCACTTGGTGAGCAGCCGGTCGCCCTCGGCCGGGGCGACGGCGTCGGCGATGGCCGCCGCCCGCGGGTCGTCCGGGATGCCCGGGCCCCAGAAGTCCTGCTGCAGGCCTCGCTGTTCGGGGGTCTGGCCGCCCGGCTGCGCCGAGTAGACGACCGGCACGCCGTGCTCGGCGGCCCAGGCGCGCAACCGGTTGATGTTGGCGAACAGTTCGGTAACCGGCGCGGCCGTCGTGTCGAAGGCGCTCAGGAAGTGGTTCTGCAGGTCGTGCACCAGCAGCACGGCCCGGGACGGGTCGACCGTCCAGTCGACCCGGTTGACCGGCAGGTCGGTGGCGGCGGGCATCAGGTAGGAGGGGATGCGGGGCAGGCCCACGGCGGTGCTTCCTTAGCTGTGTCGGGGAGTTCAGGAACTTCGGGGACGTCGGGGACGTCGGGCGTTCAGGCGGTCGCGAGGCCGGCGGCGATGGCGGCGCGCAGGTCCTTCTTGCTGACCTTGCCGATGCCGGTGGCGGGAAAGGCGTCGACGAACTCGACGCGGTCCGGGACCTTGAAGTCGGCCAGCCCGCGCTCCCGCACGAAGCGCTTCAGCTCGACGGACTTCGGCGGGCGCGCGCGGTGCTCCTCGCGCAGCACGACGTAGGCGCAGGTGCGCTCGCCGAGGTAGGGGTCGGGCATCGAGACCACGGCGGCGTCGTGCACGGCCGGGTGGGCCAGCAGGTGGTTCTCGATCTCCTCGGCGGCGACCTTCTCGCCGCCCCGGTTGATCTGGTCCTTGGCACGACCCTCGACCACCAGGTGGCCGGTGGCGGTGCGGCGGACCAGGTCTCCGGTGCGGTAGAAGCCTTCCTCGGTGAAGGAGTTGGCGTTGTGCTCGGGCGCGTTCCAGTAGCCGCGGATGGTGTAGGGGCCGCGGGTGAGCAGGTGGCCGGTGGTGCCGTCGGGCAGCTCACGGTCCTGGTCGTCGACCACCCGCACCTCGTCGTCCGGGGAGATCGGGCGCCCCTGGGTGGTGACGATGACCTCCTCCGGATCGTCCAGCCGGGTGTAGTTGACCAGGCCCTCGGCCATCCCGAACACCTGCTGGAGGGTGCAGCCCAGCACCGGGCGCACCCGCCGGGCGGCCTCCTCGCTGAACTTGGCACCGCCGACCAGCAGCACCTCCAGGCTATCCAACCCGGTCGGCGCCCCGGCCGCCCGGCGCCGCTCGGCGGCCTCCAGCCAGAGCAGCGCCAGCGGCGGCACCAGGCCGGTGATGGTCACGCCCTCGCGCTCGATCAGCGGGAACGCCGTCTCGGGGCTCGGCTGCGGGCAGAGCACCACCCGGCCGCCCGCGTACAGGGTGCCGAGCGAACCCGGCGAGCTGAGCGGGAAGTTGTGCGCGGCGGGCAGCACCACCAGGTAGACGCTGTTCTCGTCCTGGCCGCAGAGCTCGACCGAGCCGCGCAGCGAGTAGATGTAGTCGTCGTGGGTGCGCGGGATGAGCTTGGGCACCCCCGTGCTGCCGCCGGACAGTTGGAGGAACGCGACGTCGCCCGGCCGCGGTCCGGGCTGCGG
Source organism: Kitasatospora sp. NPDC058032 (assembly GCF_042885845.1). Taxonomy (NCBI): domain Bacteria; kingdom Bacillati; phylum Actinomycetota; class Actinomycetes; order Kitasatosporales; family Streptomycetaceae; genus Kitasatospora; species Kitasatospora sp. NPDC058032. Next base: position 479,431 of record NZ_JBHVRK010000001.1, read on the forward strand.
CTCCTCCCCCTCGCCGACCGGATCCGCCGGGACGGCGGCCAGCGGCGTGTGCTCGCCCGCGTCGCCGCCCGCCACCAGGACGTGCCGCAGCGACGGCGTCTCCGCCCGTACCCGGGTGGCGAGTTCACGGTAGTCGAAGCCGCCCTCGACGGCCGGGACGACGTAACCGACGGCGCCGGTGAAGGCGCAGAAGTAGGAGATCTCGGTGTACCGGTGCGCGGGCAGTGCGAAGACCGGCAGAGCGCCGATCCGGAACAGCCCGAAGACCACCTCGAAGAACTCGGCGGTGTTGGGGAGTTGGACCACCACGCGGTCGCCGCGGCCGATGCCCAGGGCGCGCAGCCCGGCGGCCGTCCGGTCGGCCCGCCGGTCGAGTTCGGCGTACGTCCAGCGGCGGGTCGGGTCCTCGCCCTCGCCGCCGGCCGGGTCGACGACGGCGATCCGGTCGGGGTGGGCGGCGGCTCGCTCGCGCAGCATCGAGCCGAAGGTCTCGCCGCGCCAGTGGCCGGCGGCCCGGTAGCGCTCGGCGAACTCCGCCGGACAGGGGGTGAATCCGGCGAGCACCTGCCGCATCGGATCCACCTGGTCCAGCCGGTCCACCGGGCCCCTGGGGTCCGCCGGGTCCGTCTGGCCCGCCGGGTCGAGGTCGAGCGGTTCGGTCACGGAGTCCCCCGGGGTGGGCAGATCGCTCACCGCGGTACCCCCGCGGCGTCCAGGAAGGTACGGAACTTGGCGCTGGTCTCGGCGAGTTCGGCCTCGGGCCGGGACTCGGCGACGACGCCCGCGCCGGCGAACACCCGCAGCGTCCGCTCGTCGGCCTCGGCGCAGCGCAGGGTGACCACCCACTCGCCGTCGCCGTCCGCGTCGCCCCAGCCGACCATGCCCGCGTACAGGCCCCGGTCGAACGGCTCGATCTCGCGGATCGCCGCGCGGGCGAGCGGGGTCGGACTGCCGCAGACCGCCGGGGTCGGGTGCAGGGCGACGGCCAGCTCCAGGGCGGAGACCGCCGGGTCGGCCAGTTCGGCGGTGATGGTGGTGGCCAGGTGCCACATCGCGGCCGTACGCACCAGGGTGGGCCGCTCCGGCACGTCCAGGGTGCGGCAGTACGGGGCGAGCGCGGCGCGGATGGCGTCCACCACGAAGGCGTGCTCGTGCAGGTCCTTGGGCGATTCCAGCAGCGCAGCGGCGCGCCGGACGTCCTCGCCGAGGTCGGCGCTGCGCGGCACGGAGCCGGCCAGCGGGTTGGCGACGACGGCGGTGCCGTGGCGCGAGAGCAGCAGCTCGGGGCTGGCGCCGATGAGGGTGCGCCCGCCGCCGGCCGGAACACCAAAGGTGTAGCCGCCGGGGTCGCGGCGGGCGAGGCGCTGGAGGATCGCGGGCAGGTCGAGCGGGCGGTCGGCGTGCAGCTCCAGGGTGCGGGCGAGCACCACCTTGCTCAACTCGCCGTCCCGGAGCCGGTTCACGGCCTCGGCGACGCCGGCGCCGTACGCCTCGGGGGCGGGCACCGGGCGGACGTTCCAGTCGATCCGGTCGGCGGCCGGGGCGGGCAGGGCGATCAGCGGGTCGTCGCGCAGCGCGCCGCAGCCGCGCAGCCGGGCGGGGACGGCGAGTTCGGCCCGGCCGTCGTGGTCGAACGCCACCGCGCCTACCACCAGCGGGTGTTCGATGCCGTCCCGGCGGGCCCGGGCGAGGGTGTCGGCGACCCGCTCGGCCAGCGGACGCCCGTCCTGGGGCACCCGGGCGTGCACGCCCTCGGCGAGCAGCGTGCGGGTCGGGGAGGCGAAGAACGCCTCGTCGGGCGCGGCCCGATACTGGCCCAGCAGCCCGCTGGCCGCGCCGATGACGGTGTGATCCGTCCCGGCGGGGGCGTGGTGCACCGTGGTCACCTGGATTCTCCCAGTCTGCGAGTGGTCGCCGGGCGTCGCTGTTCGCGGCGACCGGCGGGTGGTGTGGTTCGGGGCGCGCCCCGGTGGGGGTGCGGTCCCCGGCGGGGGTGCGGGTCCGGGCGGGGCGGCGGGTCCGGGCGGGGCGGCGGGTCCGGGCGCCGCTCCTCCCCGGTCGCGGCCCGCGCGACGGTCCGGATGCCCGGGCCGCCGGATGCCCGAACTGCCGGGCTGTCAGGACCGCAGGGTGTCAGGCGCGCAGAGTGGCGCCGCCGTCCACGTAGAGGTCGTGCATGGTGATGTGGCGGGCCCGGTCGGAGACCAGGAAGGCCACCGCCTCGGCGATGTCGGCGGGTTGGGCGATCCGGCCGAGCGGGATGCCGACCCGGTAGCCGGACAGGTCGCCGTCGATGACGCGCTGTTCGGCGGCCGCGGCGTCGTCGTGCCAGAGCGCGCGCTGCATCTCGGTGTCGGTGGAGCCGGGCGAGACGATGTTGCAGCGCACCCCGGAGCGGCCGAGTTCCAGGCCGAGACAGCGGGTGAACATGGTGGCCGCCGCTTTGGAGGCCGCGTAGGCGGCCATCCCGGTGCGCGGCACGCCGGCGGCGTTGGAGCCGACGGTGACGATGACGCCGCCGCCGCGCTCGGCCATCCGCCGCCCGACCGCGCGGGAGGCGTGGAAGACCCCGGTGGTGTTGACGGCGAAGGTGTCGGCCCAGTCCTGGTCGCTCAGCTCCGTCACCGGTGCAGCGCGCAGGATCCCCGCGACGTTCACCAGGACGCCGACCGGGCCGAGTTGATCCTCGACCAGGGCGACGGTGGACTCGACGGCGGCCGCGTCGGTGACGTCCAGCAGGTAGGGGTGGACGGGGCCGCCGGCGGCCGGGCAACTCGCGGCCGGGTCGCCCGGCCGTTGCGCCAGTTCGTCCGCGAGGGCGGCGAGCGGGCCGGGGTTGCGGTCGGCCGCGGCGACGACGGCGCCGGAGGCGACGAGCGCGCGCGTCACGGCCGCGCCGATGCCCTGCCCGGCGCCGGTCACGATCGCGACGGCGCCGGCGAGTTCGGACTGCTGCACAGGAAATCCCCTCCGACCAGCAACATTAGGCAAGCCTAACCTAACACAGTTGTTCGGACCCGCCGAGAGGTCGGGCGAGGTCGGGCGACCCCTGCGGGGGCGTCAACTGCGGGCAGTGGCGCGGATGGAGCGCCGAGCCCCGGCAGTCGGTGAAGCTAGACGCAACGTTGCGTCCAGCGTTACGGTCGCGGCGTCGCATCGAGACGCAACGTTGCGTCCACTCTTGGCGCTCCACGCCACCGCAGTCTGAGCCTGCGCACCTCTGCGCCTTCACGCCTTCACGCCTTCTGAGCCCTCCCCGTCTCCCCACCCGAGGAGCACCCATGCCCTCCGCCCCGCCCCGACGCCCCGGCCGTCGCCTCGCCCCGGCCGCCGCCGCCCTCGCCTTCTGGGTCACCATGGCCGGCACCACCGTCCCGACCCCGCTCTACCCCCTCTACCAACAGGCCTTCGGCTTCTCGACGTTCACCGTCACGGTGGTCTTCGCCGTCTACGCGCTCGGCGTGGTCGCCGGACTGCTCGCCCTCGGCCGGCTCTCCGACCAGATCGGCCGCCGACCCGTCCTGCTGACGGCCCTGCTGCTCGCCGCCTCCGCCGCCGGGCTGTTCGAGGCCGCCGACTCGCTGCCCTGGCTGCTCGCCGCCCGGGTGCTGTCCGGCTTCGGAGCCGCCCTGGTCACCGGCGCCGCCACCGCCGCCCTGCTCGACCTCGCCCCGCCGGAGCGCCGACTGCGCGCCCAGACCCTGGCGCTCGCCGCCAACATGGGCGGCCTGGCCGGCGGCACCCTCCTTGCCGGCGTCCTCGCCGAATGGGCCGGCTCGCCGTTGCGCCTGCCCTGGACGGTCACGCTCGTCCTCACCGGCGCCGCCCTGCTCGGCCTGCTCGCCGTCCCCGAGACGGTGCCCGCCGAGCTGCGCGCCGCCTCCCGGTTCCGGCTGCGCCTCCAACCGCTGCGCGTCCCACCCGCGATCCGCACCCAGTTCCTGCGCGCCGCGCTCGCCGGTGGCGCCGGATTCGCCGTCACCGGTGTGCTGACGGCGGTCAGCGGGCTCTTCCTGGCCACCGTGCTCCACCTGCACCACCACGCGCTGACCGGGCTCGTCGTCGCCCTGGCCTTCCTCTCCACCGCCGTCGGACAGCTCCTCGTCCGGGTCCTGCCGCCGGCCCGAGCGCTCCCGCTGGCCTGTGCCGGTCTGGTGCTGGCCGCCGGACTGGTCGCCGGAGCGCTGCTCGGCGGCACGCTGGCGCCGCTACTGCTCGGTGCCTGCGTCAACGGCCTCGCCACCGGCACGGCCATCGGCACCGGACTGGGCACCATCAACGGCGGGGTGGCGCCGCAGCAGCGCGGTGAGACGGTGTCCGCCTTCTTCGCGGTGCTGTTCACCATGCTCTCGCTACCGGTGATCGGCGTCGGCGTGCTGGTGCGGGTGACCGACCTGCGGACCGGCGGGGTCGCCTTCGCCACCGTGGTCGCCCTGCTGGCGCCGGCGATCGCGGCCGGGCTGGTGCGTCGACCGCGCGGAGCCCGGCAGGCGCCGACCACCCGTCCCGAGCGGGCGTGAGAGGATGGCCGTGCCCACCGCCACCGGCCCGCAGCGGCCCCCGGACAAGGACCGACCCGCCATCGCCGCCCAGCCCCGCCCCGCCACCGGAAGCCGCGCCGTCGACGGCCGGGCGAGCGCCGCCACCCCGGCGGGCAGCGGCAGCGGTACCGGCAGCGGACGGCGCAGCGAGGCCGCGCGTCTGGCGGTGCTGAACGCCGCCGACGACCTCCTGGTGGAGGTGGGCTTCGAGGGCCTCACCATCGAGGGCATCGCCGCCGCCGCCGGGGTCGCCAAGCAGACGATCTACCGGTGGTGGAAGTCGAAGGTCGACATCCTCTTCGACAACCTCGTCCTGGACGCGGCCACCGCCCTGGCCTGGCCGTCCGAGACGCCTTCCGGCCCGGCCGACCTGCGCGCCTACGTCCACCGGTTCGCGGCCTTCCTCGGCACGGAACCGGCCGGCCAGGTCCTCCAGGCGCTCCTCGGACACGCCCAACTGGACGTCCGGACGGCCGAGTTGCTACACAGCAGGTTCCTGGACGAGCTTCGCGCCAGGGACATCGAGCACACCCGTGCCTGCCTCGGACCCGGCGCGGGCGCGGGATCGATCTCGGATACGGACCCGGGTACCGACGAGAGCGGTACCGACGAGGCCGCCATCCTGCTGGACGCCCTGCTCGCCCCGCTCTACCACCGCGCGCTGGTGCTGCGCCGCCCGCTGGACGCCGCGTTTGTCGACGCGCTGCTCGACCAGCACCTCTCCAGCTGACCCACCCCTTCCCAACTGCGCCGCGCCCGGCCCGTGTTCACCTCCGGGTCGACCGCCTGCGCGCACCGGATCCCCGCCAGGAGTCACCGTGTTCCGTCGCCACCGGCCGACCCACGACGTACGGGTCGTCGCCGTCACCCCGCTCACGCCCGCCCTCGTCCGGCTCACCTTCACCGGACCCACCCTGGACACCCTCGCCATCGAACACCCCACCCAGTGGGTCAAGTTGGACGTTCCTGAGGGCCACTCCCGGGCCTACACCATCCGCCACCACCGCCCCGCCGAGCGCGAGACGGACATCGACGTCGTCCTGCACGGCAACGGCCCGCTGTCCCGCTGGGCCGAGGTCGCCCGCCCCGGCGATCCGGCCCGACTGGCCGGGCCGCGTGGCCGCCGCCCCTCCTTCGACGACGCCGGCCATGTGCTGCTCGCCGCCGACGAGAGTGCCCTGCCCGCCGCGCTCACCATCCTCGACGACCTCCCGGCAACTGTCCCGGTCTCCCTGTTCGTCGAGGTCGCCGACGCGACCGGGTCCGCCGTGCCACTGCCCGACCGGGTCGGCCTGACCGCCCACTGGCTGACCCGCGACCCCGGCCTGCCGAAGGGCCGCACGCTCTCGGACACCCTGCTCGCCGCCGACCTCCCGGCCGGCACCGCGGCCTGGCTGGCGGGCGAGGCGAACGCCGTGGCCACCGTGCGCCGCCACCTGCTGACCGACGGGGCGCTGCCGCGCGAACGCGTCCACAGCAAGGGCTACTGGAAGCACGGCGAGGCGGACCACAAGGATTGACGGTCCGTCATGCGTGAGGCGGGCGCTGGCGGGCGGCCGTCACGGCGGCGGTGTACGACTCGACGGTCAGGTCGCTCTCCGGCACGCCGAGCCCGGCCAGCACCGCCCGGACGGCCACGAGCGCGGCGGGCAGCTCGCGTTCGTCCACCGCGGCCGTCTCGACCTCCAGGAAGACCCCGTCGAGCTCCGGCACCCGCACCAGGGTGGCGAGCATCCGGCGGCCCCCGTACTCGAACGCGTAGTTCCGGAACCGCTTCTCGAAGGCGAGGGCGGGCCGGTGGCCGAGGCCGCGCACGATCGCGTGCGCGGCCTCGGCGTCGGCCACCCGCGTCTCGTGTTCCGGCTTCGACCCGGACGCCTCGTCGACCCGGGCGTCCTTGTAGGTGAGCAGCACCGTCCGACCGTCGTCCGCGCCGGTCACCTCGCGGATCCGCAACTCGCGGTCGGCTGCGGAGAGCCGACCGTCGGCCGTGTCGTAGTAGGTGTCCCGGTACAGCTCGGCGCGCCCCGGCCCGTACGCCTCCTCCAACCGTCGCAGCACGGCGGCCGGTTCACGCACCACCGCCTTCAGCTCCGCCTCGATCACCGCGCGCCTCCGCGTTCCGTCGTCGGCCGGTCCGGCCCCAGGAAGGACACCGCGGGGATTATCGCCGTCCACCGCTCAGCGCGCAGCGGTGCGGGTGGGCGTAGGTGTCGGCGTGGGGGTGGGGGTGGGGGTGGGGGTGGGGGTCCGCGCGGTGCCCGAAGCGGTGCTGGTGCCGGACGCGGCGGCGGGGCCGGGAACGGGGGCCAGGCCGGTGCACCCGCGCAGGCCGTCGCGGCGCTTGAGGGCGGCGGTGGCGGCGGCACCGGACTGCGGCACCGGCACGCCCTTGTCGTCGATGCTCGCCGGGGCGAACGCCTCGCCGAGCACCTTGCCGGCCGGGCTGACGGTCAGCGTGGTGACACCGGTCTCGTTGGAGTTGGCGTAGTTGGAGGTGCCGTACCAGAGGAAGTTGCCGAAGCCGTACCCGATGTAGGTGTCCCCGATCATCCCGGCACCGAGCATGGTGTGCGCGTGCGTGCCGACCACGGCGGTCGCGCCCGCGGCGGCGAGCTTCTTGGCGATCGCGGTCTGCGCGGCGGTCGGGCAGGCCTTGCCCTCGTCGCCCCAGTGCAGGTAGACGAGCACCACCGGCGCCTGGCGTTTCGCCTCGCCGACCGCCTTGAGCAGCGCGGCGGTGTCCAGCGCCGAGGCGATGCCGGGCTTGTTCGCGCCGGCCCGCCACTTCTGGTTGGTGAGGTCCTCGACCTGGCTGGCCGCCACCACCGCGACCTTCACCCCGCGCACCGTGCTGACGTACGGGGCGTACGCCTCCTCGGAGTTGCGGCCGAAGCCGACGATCGGTACCGGCGAGGAGGCCTTCGCGGCGAGGGTGTCGGTGAGGCCGTCGGCGCCGTAGTCGACGGCGTGGTTGTTGGCGAGCGAGACGACGTCGACGCCGGAGTCCTCGAGCGCGGTGAGCGCCTTGGGCGAGGTACGGAAGGTGTACGTCTTGGGCTCAGGGGCGCCGCGCTCGGTGATCGCGGTCTCCAGGTTGAGTACGGCCAGGTCGGCGGCGGAGAGGGTCTTGGCCATCGGGCCGAGCGCCGTCTCGGGCGGCTGCACGGAGAGCCGGGCCTCGGTGCGGCCCTCGAAGTGGACGTCCCCGGCGAACGCCACCGTGATGCTGCCGTCGGGACGGGGCGCCGCGGTGTCGCCGGACTCCTGGTCGCCGGGGACGGCGGAACCGTCGGACGCGCCGGGCGAGGCCTGGGCGGCGGCGGCCGCGTCGGCCGCGGCTTTGGCGGACTTCGAGGCCTTCACGGCGGCCGGGTCGGGGTCGTCCGGTCCGCAGGCGGCCACGGGTATCAGCCCGATCAGCAGGGCGACGGCGGCCGCGGCACGGCGCATGAGTAGCTCCCCCAAGGTCGATCCGGAAGCGGTCAGCCTACGCCACTCCCCCGCGCCGCCTTCGCCCCGCCTCCACAATCGAAACCCGCCCGTCGCCCGGCGTTCGGGGCCGCCCGCCCCGGGCCCGCGCGTCCCAACCCGCCGCCGCGCCTTGGCCATTCCGTCCCTGGCGCGGCACCCGGGGAGGCGCGCAGCGTGGAAGCGTGGAGGCCCCGCGAGGGTGCCGGGGCCGTGACGACAGGCGGGCGGTGTGCATCATGGCCAGCGACGGAACCACGGGCACCGGGACCATGACCAGCGAGAGCACGGGCGGCGGGGCCACGGGCAGCGGGCGGCGGATCGTCGTGGGGATCGACGGCTCGGCGCCGTCGAAGGCGGCGCTGCGCTGGGCGGTCGCGCAGGCGGTGCTGACCGGGGCGACGGTGCACGCGGTGGCCGCGTGGGAGTACCCGTCGCTGTACGGCTGGTTCGCGCCGATGGTGGACGACGGCTTCGAGCAGTCGGCGCGCCGGACGCTGACCGCCGAGGTGGACGAGGTGATCGGTGCGCGGCGGCCGGTGCCGGTCACGGAGAGCCTGGTACTGGGGCACGCGGCCGAGGCGCTGCTGGCGGCGGCCGAGGACGCCGATCTGCTGGTGCTCGGCAGCCGGGGTCGCGGGACGTTCGCCCGGACGCTGCTGGGGTCGGTGAGCACACGCTGCGCCGTGCACGGGTCGTGCCCGGTGGTGATCGTCCGGGCGGACGGGACCGCCGCCGCGCCCGCGCCGCTCGCGGCGGCCGCCACGGCTTCGGAGGCGGCGGGCAGTGGCGAGACGGCCGTCCGCACCAAGGACTGGCAGTTGAGCCTGCATGTGGTCGAGGACCGCGACACCACCCGGGTGCACGCGGTGCTCGACGCCGACGGCGCCGTGCTGCACAGCGACGCGCTGGCCCACCGCAATCCGCTGGACGCCCCGGCGCCGACGGTGGGCGACGACTTCGCGGTCGGCCGGGCGCTGGTCGACCTCGGCCACCAGCTGCTCCGCGCGGGCACCCACGGCGCCACGGGGTCCGCCGAGGAGTGACATGCTGACTACCGAAGGACAAGATGACCATCGACGATCGACGGCCGACGCCTGACAGCTGACAGTTGACAGCTGACAGATTTCAGATGACGGATAACAGATGACAGATTCTGTCAGCCCAACTCCGGGCGGCGACCACCCCGCCCCCGCGCCCGACTTCACCCCTGCCCAGCGCGCCCGCGGCCGCGCGCTGCGCAGGAGCCAGCTCCCGTGGGCGCTCGGCGGGCGGCTCACCGGCCTGGCGCTGACCCTGGCCCTCGGCCTGACGCCCGCCGGCGCCGGGTTGGTCTCGGCGGTCGGCGGGTGGTTCGGCGGCTCGCGGACGGCGGAGGTGCTCGCCGGGGCCGCCGCGCTGGTGCTGCTCGGGCAACTGGCGCAGCTGCCGTTCGGGGCGGGCTCCCGGTCGGTGCGGTCCCGATTCGGCCTGGTCACCCAGGGCTGGGCCGGCTGGGCGGTGGACGTCCTGCGCGGGCTGGCGCTGACCCTGGCCCTCGCCCTCCCCCTGGCCTTCGGCCTCTACGCGCTCACCGACCGCTCGCCGGACCGCTGGTGGATCCCGGCAGCGGGCGCGGCCGCGCTGCTGACCGCCGCCCTCTCCTTCCTCTACCCCCTGCTCGTCGAGCCGGTGTTCAACCGCTTCACCCCGATGGAACCGGGCCCGCAACGCGAGGCGCTGCTGGGCCTGGCCGAGCGGGACGGCGTCCGGGTGCGGGACGTCCTGGTGGCCGACGCCTCGCGCCGCACCACGGCGCTGAACGCCTACGTGTCGGGCCTGGGCGCGACCCGGCGGATCGTCGCGTACGACACGCTGCTGTCGACGGCCGACCCGCGCGAGGTGGAGCTGGTGGTCGCGCACGAGCTGGGGCACGTCAAGCACCGGGACGTGCTGACCGGCACGGTGCTGGGTGCGGTGGGCGCGGCCGTCGTGGTCGTGCTGCTGGGCCTGGCTTCCGGCTGGGACGCGCTGCTGTCGGCGGCGGGCGCGACGGACGCGGCCGATCCGCGGTCGCTGCCGCTGCTCGCGGCCATCGCCGCACTGCTGGGCGCGCTGTCCGGGCCGGTGCAGTGCGCGGTGAGCCGCCGGGTGGAGACCCGGGCGGACCGGCACGCCCTCGAACTGACCGGGGACGTCGAGCAGTTCATCGCGATGCAGCGCAGGCTGGCGGTCACCAACGTCTCCGACGTCGACCCGCCGCGGGTGCTTGAGCTACTGTTCGCCACTCACCCGAGCGCCACCCGGCGGATCGCGGCCGCGCGCGCCTGGCGGTCCCGCCGCCCCTCCGCCCCCGAACTCGTTGTATAGTGCAACAAAGTCCGAGACTCCGAGGAGGTAGGTCACCGTGCCCGACCGCGAGACGTCGATCGCCACCATCCAGCGCGAGCTGACCGCCTTCGCCCGCCGCGCCCGCCACAAGGCGTCCCAGCTTCACCCGGACCTCTCGCTGGTCACCTACAGCATCCTGGACCTCATCACCGAGCGCGGCGGCTGCCGGGCCGCCGACGTCGCCGCGCACTTCATGCTCGACAAGTCCACGGTGAGCCGCCAGGTCACCGCCCTGGAGAAGCTCGGGCTGCTGCGCCGCGAGACCGACCCGGAGGACCAGCGCGGGCAGATCCTGCTCGCCACCGACGCCGGGCTGACCCTGCTGCGCGAGGCCAACGAGCAGCGGCGGCTCTCCTTCGCCGCCCGCTTCACCGACTGGTCGGACGAGGACGTGTCCCGCTTCGCCGACTACCTGGCCCGCTACGGCTCGGAAGGCTGAGCGAAGGCCGAGCGAAGGCTGACCCGGCCGCCGACCGACCCAACCCCCGGCGGACCGGACCGTCGCGGACCGGACCGGAGCGGACCGCCGGCCGGCCCGGGGTGCGGCGGACCACCCGGACGGTGTACAGAGGAGAGGTGCCACCTCGGCAGCCTCCCCGCGAGCGACACCCCGGCGCGGGGCACCCCGACGACCGGCGTTCCCGCGACCGGCGCCGTTCCCTGCGGCCCGGCCGCCGGGCGATGACGGCGATCCCGCTCGCACTGATCGTGCTGATCACGGTGGTCGACGTGCTCACCCCGCCGAACATCCACCTGGGCCCGCTGCTGATCGTCGCCCCCGCGCTCACCGCCTCCGTCGCCGGCGCCCGGGCCACCGCCGTCGTGGCCGTGCTGGCGATCGCCGGGCTCACCGTCATCGGCACCCTGCGCGACGGCCTCACCACCGCCAACCACGAGACCCAGCTCGGCGCCCTGATCGCCGTCTCGGCCCTCATCGTGGGCCTGCGCGCGCTGCGCGACCGCCACGAGCGCCAACTCGCCCAGGTCCGTTCCGTCTCCGAGGCGGCGCAGCGTGTCCTGCTGCGCCCGCTGCCCGAGCGGATCGGCCCGCTGCGCCTGGCCTCGGTCTACCTGGCCGCCGAGGCGGAGGCCCAGGTCGGCGGCGACCTCTACGCGGCGGCCCGCACCACCGTCGGCACCCGGCTGCTGGTCGGCGACGTGCGCGGCAAGGGCCTGTCCTCGCTCGGCGACGCCGCGCTGCTGCTCGGGGCGTTCCGGGCCGCCGCGCACCTGCACGCCGACCTGCCGGGCCTGGTCGGCTACCTCGACGGCAGCATCGCCTGGGACCTCGCCCAGCTCGCGGAGCAGCAGCGCGCCCAGGACCGGGGCGCCGAGGAGCAGCCGCGGCTCCCGCCCCGGCTCCGGCCCGGCGCCCGTCCGCCGCCGCCCGGCGAGACGCCGGCAGCAACAACCCCCGCGGCCCCCGCAACCACGACGTCCACCGACTCCGAGTCCGCCGCCGCGGACGACGGCGGCGAGTCCTTCATCACCGCCCTCGTCCTGGACATCCCGGACGACGAGGCGGTGATCCGGCTGGTCGACTGCGGCCACCCGCCGCCGCTCCTGCTGCACGACGGCGTGGTCACCACCCTGGAGCCCGGCCGTACCGCGCCCCCGCTCGGCCTCGGCGAACTGGCCCCGGAGCCCTACTCGGTGGAGGAGTTCGCGTTCCTGCCCGGCGACCGGCTGCTGATCTACACCGACGGCGTGATCGAGGCCCGCGACGACGCGCGGCGCTTCTACCCCCTGTCCGAGCGGACCGCCGAACGGACCGCCGCCCACGCCGCCGAGCGCCCGGCCGCCCTGTTGCACCACCTGCGCCGCGACCTGCTCGCGTACGTCGGCGGGCGGCTGGACGACGACGCGGCGATGGTCCTGGTGGAGCGCCTCGGCTGATCCACCACCGGGGGGCCGGGCGGCTCACGGCTGATACGGCAGCTGCGGCACGTCGAAGCAGGTGGTGGTCATCGAGGCCACCTGGGTGACCCAGCCGCCGCGCCCGCCCTCGGCGGAGTCCTGCCAGCGGGCCGCGTTCAGGCAGGCCCGGGTGAGCCCGGTCGGCGGGGGCTGGGGGACGAACGAGGCGGGCAGGATCAGTCCGTGCGCGTCGTAGGGCTCGGGGCGGTTCATGAACCGTTCGACGCAGGCCCGGGTGAGGTCCGCGCCGCAGGAGTCCATCGCGTCGGTGAGCCACTGGGCGCCCGCCCAGCCCTCCAGTTCCCAGGCGGAGAGCAGCGGCTCGCGGTCCGGGTAGTAGCGCGCCATCGCCGCGCGGAACGCGCCCACCGCCGGGTGGCCGACGTCCTCGTAGTTGAGCGAGGAGGAGGTGGCCCAGAGCGCGTTGCGGCAGGTGGGCGAGGCCTGGTAGTCGGTGCGCACCGACTCCGACCAGTTCTGCACATTGGTCACCTTGGCGGTGACGTGGACCCCGGACTCGTCCAGGGAGCGGCAGAGCGCGGCGTTGCCCCGGGTGTCCATGGCGTCGAACAGCAGCTGCGAGCCGTCCGCCCGCACGGCCGCGGCCACCGCCTGGAAGTTCGGCAGCGCGAAGTCCACCGTCTGCACGAGCACCCGGTAGCCCTCGGCTTCCAGGCCGGCGCGCAGCTGGGCGGCGTAGCGGGCGGAGTCGGCCTGGTTGTAGGCGACCACGGCGGCGCTGGTCGCGCCAAGCCGCTGCTTGAAGAAACGGAACACCTCGGTGGACTGGTAGAGGGTGCCGTTCCAGCCGACGGCGTGCCCGTCGCGCGGCGCGCTGCTGCCGTAGATGCCGTACAGGTGCGGCCAGCGGTCGTACGCGGTGCCGATCGGCTGGCCGCCGACGTCCGGAACCGCCTTGCCGCTCACGTAGGGGGCGCCGGCGTAGTCGAGGACGCTGCCGGAGACGAAGGCGAGGACGTGCGACTGGTCGATCAGCCGGTGCACGCAGTCCTGGTTGCCGATGCCGCTGCCGCCGTCGTCACAGGTGACGACCTTGACGGTGCGGCCGTGCAGGCCGCCGTGGTCGTTGAGGGCCTGGAAGAAGGCCTGGGCGCCGTAGCGCGGTCCGCTGAACACCTCGCTGCCGACGGGGCTGGTCAGCGAGGTGACGATGCCGACCCGGATCTCGGTCGGGGTGACGCCGGTGTCGGAGGCCGGGTTGCCGGCGGCGCTCCCGCCGGGCCCGGTCCCGGTGGCGCCCGCCGTGGTGGAGCGGGCGCCGAAGGCATCGGGCGGCAGGCGGGTCCCGCAGCCGGTCGCCCCGGCCGACAGCACGAGGCCGAGGACGAAGGTGAGGGCCAGGGCCAGGGCGGCGGGGCGCGGGCGCCGACGCGGGGCAGGGGTCAGCTGCATCCGGGGATCGGGGTGCCGGTGGCACCGGCGGCCTGGGTCAGCAGTCCGCAGAGGGTCGCGCGGGAGACCTTCCAGGTGCCGTTGTCCAGCACCGCCTGGCCGGTCGCGGCCGGTTCGACCACGCTGCCCTGGAGGGACAGCTCGTAGGTGACGGTGGCCTCGGTCGCGGAGGTGAACGCCACGTTCGTCACCTTGGCCTGTACCTGGCCGACCCGCGGGTCCTGGGCGAAGCCCTCCAGGACGGGCAGCAGCGTGTCACCGTTCTGGAGCAGCGCGGCCTTCTCGGGGATCGGGGTGGTCGGGTCGAAGAACTTCTGCCAGCTGGCGGTGATCTCGGTGGTGGCGGCCGCCGGGTCGGCGGGCGCGGTCGCCCCGGGGCTGGGGCTCGCGGTCCCGGTGGTCGTCTCCGTGGCCGTCGCGGTCATGGTCCCGGTCGCGGTCTCGGTGCCGGTCGCGGTGGCGGTGGCGGTGCCGGTCGCAGTGGCGGTCGCGGCGGGCGGCGACGGGCTCGCCGTCGAGGACTGCGACTTGCCGCTGCTGCAGGCGGCCACCGTGCCCACCAGCAGCAGCGCGAGCAGGGCGCCCGCCGACCGCAGGACCGGGCCGGCGGCCCGCCGGGTACCGCTCTGCCTCACGTGCATGGTGTTCCTCTCGACGGCCGGGGCGGGCGGAACCGGCGGGCGCGCCTCGCGGGCGCCGCTCGGGCCGGTTCGCGCCGTTCCGGATGCTGTTCCAGGCCGATCCTGGAAACGTCGCAAGTGACACCATCAAGGCGGATCCATGGACGAATCGCAATCCGGGGCTCAGGGGCGACCGAGCGGTACGAACCGCGCGAAAGGCGCGGCGGCGAGCGCGGTGCGCTCGGCCCGGGAGAACGGCGGGTGGGCCGGATGGGCGCTGGTCGCCGTGGGCGCGGTGCTCTGCGTACTGGGCTGGTACGGGGTGTCCGGCGAGCGTTTTGTCGAGGAGCAGGTCCCCTACCTGGCCTCGGCGACCGTCCCCGGGGCGGCGCTGATCGTGGCGGGCGCCGTCCTGGTCGCCCTGCGCCCGCCCGGGCGCGACCGCCCCGGACCACCGCCACCGTCCTCGGGGGCGCCCACGGCCACGGACCGCCGGATCGAGCACCTGTACGCCCTGCTCGTCGATCCGGCGGAGCCTGCCGACGAAGCGCCGGCCGCCGCCACCGGCGCCCCGCTGGCCGTCCCCGGTGGCACGCTCTACCACCGCCCGGACTGCCCGCTGGTGGTGGGCAAGGCCGCCGCCGCGCCCGTCGACGCCTCCGCCGTCCGGGAGCGCGGGCTCACGCCCTGCCCGCTCTGCGACCCGGGTCCGGCCGGTGAGCCGTCCGACGGCCCCACCACCCGTCCGGGCGATCCGCGCCCGCCGACCGGCTGAGGCGGCGGGCCGATGACCGGGCTCGGTTCGGCAACTCTCGGCGCGGACGCCCTCCACGCGACCGGCCTCCACACGACCGGCCTCCACGCGATCCCGCGCGACGCGGCCGTGCTCCACGCGGCCGGTCTCGACTCGACCGGTCTCACCGTCGACCTCGCGCTCGCCGGTCTGACCGTCGGCAGCGCCGCCGCGCTCAGCGGCATCGGCCTGGTCGTCTGCCACCGCGCCACCGGTGTGCTCAACCTCGCCCAGGGCGCGCAGGCCATGTTCGTCGCCTATCTGCTGCGCGACCTGGTCGTCGTGCGGGGCTGGCCGGTCTGGCCGGCCGTGGGGTGCTGTCTGCTGCTGGTGGCGCCCGCCCTCGGCGTGCTGCTGGACGTCCTGGTGTACCGGCCGCTGCAACGGCGCGGCGCCGGACCGGCCGAGACGATGGTGGCCGGCCTCGGTGTGTTCGTGCTGCTCATCGGGGTGGTGGTGCTGGTGTGGGGGGCCGCGCCGGTGGGCGGCGCGCCGTCCCCGCTCGGCGGGGCGCCGATCGCGCTGCCGGGCGGGCACATGCTGCGCCCGGACACGGTGGCGCAGTTGGCCGCGATCCTGGTGCTCGCCCTGGCGGTCGGGGCGACGACCCGGTTCACGCCGTTCGGACTGGCACTGCGGGCGGTGGTGGACGACCGGCGGCTCGCCGAACTGGCCGGGGTGGACGCCGACCGGGTGTCGGCGGCCGGGTGGGCGTTCGGCTCGTTCACCGCGGGGCTGGTCGGGATCGCGCTCGCGCCGTACCTGCTGCTCGACCCGTACGGGCTGCCGCTGCTGGTCATGGAGACGATGGCCGTCGCGGTGGCGGCCCGGCTGCGGAGCATCCCGGTCGCGGTGGTGACCGGGCTGGGGCTGGGCGTGCTGCAGGCCGAGCTGACCCGGTTCCGGCCGGAGGGGCAGCTGCTGCCGCTGGTGCAGGCGGTGCAGGCGAACCTGTTCGTGGTGGCGCTGCTGGTCGCCGCACTGCTGGCCGGCCCCGGGCTCGCCGACGGGCGGGGGCGGCCGGACGGGTCGCCCGTCCCCCCGTGGGTGCGGGCGCGGGGCGGCGGCGGCGCCTGGGCGGCGCGGGCGGTCTGCCTGGTACTGCTCCTGCTGCCGCTCGGCTTCCGCGGCAACGACCTGCGCAGCGCACTGCTGGTGCCGGCGCTGGCTCTGGTGCTGCTGTCGATCGTGGTGGTGACCGGCTACGGCGGGCAGATCTCGCTGGGCCAGGCCGGGTACGCGGGGCTGGGGGCGCTCGGGACGGCGCTGCTGATGTCCGGGCGGATCCCCGGGCTGCCCGCCCTGCCGGCGGTGCCCGCGCTGCTGTTCGCCGTGCTCGCCACCGCGCCGCTCGGCCTGCTCACCGGCTGGCCGGCGATCCGGCGGCGCGGCCTGGCGCTGGCGCTGGTGACCTTCGCGGTCGGCACGACGCTCAGCCGCTTCGTCTTCCAGCAGCCGTACGCCACCACCGGGCTGGTCCTGGACCGGCCCGCGTTCCTGGCGGGCGACCGCGCGTTCTACGTCGCCGAACTGCTGCTGCTCGGGCTCGGCGCGGCCGTCGTGCGGGCCCTGCACGGCGGGCGCACCGGGCGGGCGCTGAGCGCGATGCGCGACCACGAACCGGGGGCGGCGGCGGCGGGGGTGAACGTGCCGGGGCTCAAGCTGTTCGCCTTCGTGGTGGGTGCGGCGCTGGCGGCGCTCGGTGGCGGTCTGATGGGCATGGCCGGGCGCGCGTTCGACCCGGCGGCGTTCGACCCCGTGCAGGGGCTGCTCTGGTTCGCGGCCGTGGTCGTCGCGGGCGCGGACAGCGCGTTGGCGGCGGTCCTGGCGGCGGCGCTGCTCACCGGTCTGGACGCGGGCACGGTCGCGGGGGTGTCGGCGGTCGCGGTCGGCGTGCTGGCGGCGGCGATCGGCCGTCTGCCGGGCGGCCTGGCCGGCCTCGCCGCGGCCCGGGCGGCGGTGCGGCCCGGCGCCCCGTCGGCGTTGTCGGCAGCGGCGCCGCCCGGGCCCGTCGGCCGGCTGTCCCCGGCGGGGCGGCGGGTGCGGGCGCTGATCGCGGCCCGCCGGACGGCCGGGGGCGAGGCGCCCGGGGAGGCTCCCGGAGAGGCCGGGCCGTGACCGGGCCGCGTCGCGCCGTCGCGCCGTCGGCCGGGGTGCCCGCCGCCCGGCTGACGGCCCGCGGGGTGGTGCGGCGGTACGGGGGGATCGAGGCGGTGGCGGGGGTCGATCTGGTCGCGGAGCCGGGGCGGGTGACGGCGCTCATCGGGCCCAACGGGGCGGGGAAGAGCACGCTGTTCGACTGTCTGGCCGGGACCGCCCGCCCGGATGCCGGCCGGGTGCTGCTGGGTGGCCGGGACGTCACCCGGCTCCCGGTGCACCGGCGGGTGCGGCTCGGGCTGGCCCGCACGTTCCAGCAGATCGCCGTGTTCCCGACGCTGTCCGTGGCGGACAACGTCCGTGTCGGCGCGGAGCAGCAGCGCGCCGGTGCCGAGCGGCGCTCCGGTGCGGCGGACGGCCGGACGGCGCGGGCGCTCGCCGTGTTCGGGCTGGGCCCGGTGGCGGCGGAGCCGGCGGGCGGGCAGCCGACGGGCGTGCTGCGGCTGGTCGAACTGGCGCGGGCGCTGGCCGGTGAGCCGCGCGTCCTGCTGCTGGACGAGCCGGCGGCGGGCCTGGACTCCGCGCAGACCGCCCGGCTGCTCACCGTCCTGCGCGGTCTCGCCGACGACGGCATGGCCCTGCTGCTGGTCGAGCACGACCCTGACCTCGTCGCCGAACTCGCCGACACCGTCTACGCGATGGCCGACGGCCGGATGGTGGCGGCCGGCCCGCCGGCGGCGGTGCTGGCCGACCCCCGGGTGGTCCGCGCCTGGGGCCGGTGACGGGACGGATGACACGTGACAGCTGACAGCTGACAGCTGACAGATTTCAGATAACAGATGACAGCTGACGGATGACAGATATCAGATGACAGATTTCCAATTCCCAACCCTCAAACCGTACTCGACCCCCGGGAGCGCCGCATGCCCGTCGAAGTCGCCCTGCTGGGCGTGAGGGTGCGGTACGGGCCACTGGAGGCCCTGCACGGCGTGGACCTGGCCGTGCCCGCCGGACGGGTGACCGTGCTGCTCGGCCGCAACGGGTCCGGCCGCACGACCGTGCTGCACACGCTGGCCGGGCTGGTGCGGCCGGCCGCCGGGCGGGTGGTGTGGCGGGGACGGGACGTCACCGCGCTCGGCGTGCACCAGCGGGTACGGCTCGGGCTGGCGCTGGTGCCGGCGGAGCGGGCCGTGTTCGCCTCGCTGACCGTCGCCGAGCACCTCGCCCTCGGCGCCCGCACCCGGGCCGGTCCCGCGGAGGAGGCACTGGAGCTGTTCCCCGAGCTCTCCGCCCTGCTCCCCCGGCGGGCCGGGACGCTTTCCGGAGGTCAGCAGCAACTCGTCGCCGTGGCAAGGTCGTTGACCGCTGCACCGTCGCTGCTCCTGCTCGACGAACCGGACCGGGGGCTGGCCCCGGCCGCCGCCGCCCGACTGCACGCACACCTGCTGGCCTCGGCCGCCGCCACCGGCCGGACGGTGGTGCTGACCGCGCAGATGCTCCCCGCAACGCTGACCGGGGCGGCGGCCGTGCACGTCCTGCACCGGGGCGAGGTCACCTTCTCCGGGGAGCCCGGCGAGCCGAGAACGGCTCCGGACGCGGCCCGGTGATCACCTCGCTCGGCGCGGCGGCGGCCATGATCTCGTCCAACAGCCACCGTACCTCGGCGAGTTCACGGATCACCCCGGTGATTGCGGGCGCGCTCGCGGGCCAGGCCGTCGAGGAGTTCGGGGCAGGTCGGACCGGGCGGGCGCCGGCCGGCGCGCTGCTCGACCTGTTCTGGACGACCGCGCACCGCTATCCGCACCGAGGGCCTCTCGGCCGCCGAATTCGCCCCGCATGCCCAGGGGTTGCCGCGCATGCTGCCGGCACTGCTGGACGACTGGGCGCGCCGGGCCGACGAGGGCCGCCCCCCGGCGACCGGTTCACCGTCGCCTCGACCACCACCGGGCTGGCGGTCGCGGACAGTCGCGGCGCGGAGGGTGTCACCGCGCTCACTGAAGCGGCCCACAGGACCGCCCGCGGCGCCGGGCCGCTGAGCGTCACTGCGCGAGGTAGCCGCCGTCCACCGGGAGGACGGCACCGGTGATG
Organism: Kitasatospora sp. NPDC058032; assembly: GCF_042885845.1. Lineage (NCBI taxonomy): Bacteria > Bacillati > Actinomycetota > Actinomycetes > Kitasatosporales > Streptomycetaceae > Kitasatospora > Kitasatospora sp. NPDC058032. The sequence goes on from NZ_JBHVRK010000001.1 coordinate 498,741, forward strand.
AACGACGCCTCGTCGGACGCAAGGAAGAGGACGGCGGCGGCCACCTCCCCGGGGGAACCGAGGCGGCCCATCGGGTGGAACCGCTCGATGGCGGCGAGGTACTCGGGCCCGCCGGGTTCGTCCCGCAGGCGGGCCACCCTCTCGGTGGTGATGGTGCCGGGAGCGACGGCGTTGACCCGGATGCCCCGGTCGGCCCACTCCACCGCGAGGTGCTTGGTCAGGCCGGAGGCGACGAACTTGGCGGGACCGTACACGGCCTGGGCCCGCTGCCCCGCGACGCCGGAGACGGACGAGACGCAGACGATCGCACCCCCGCCCCCAACCCCGCCCCTACCCCTGCCTCCGACCCCCTCCCCGCCCCGGTCGCGACCGGCGGCCGAGGCCATCGCCTCGATGGCGTATTTGCAGGTGAGGAACATGCCCCGCCCGTCGACGGCCATCACCCGGTCCCAGTCGTCGGCGCCCGCCTCGGTGATCTCCAGCAGCGGACTCACCCCCGCGTTCGCCACCAGGACGTCCAGCCGGCCGTGCCGTTCGACGGCGGCGGCGATCATCCGGCGGGCGTCCTCGTCCCGGGAGACGTCCCCGACCACCGTGGTGACGGCCTGCGGCAGCTGTTCCGCCAGCCGCCGCAGGCCGTCACCGTCGAGGTCGGTCCCCACCACCGACGCCCCCTCGCGGGCGAAGAGTTCGGCGACGGCGCGGCCGATCCCGTTCGCGGCGCCGGTGACCACGCAGGACTTCCCCGCCAGTCGCCCGCCGCGCCCCCGGGCCGCCGCGATCCCCACGTCATCCATGACACCGGACTGTAGCCGCCCGGTCTCGAACAGTGAAGTCGGCGCCGTCCCTGGCGCCGACTCCACCGACTCTGTCAACTCCGTCGACTACGCCGCCGCCCGGGCGTCCGTGGCGAGCGCCTCGGCGACGGGAAGGTTCGGCTGCGGATGGGTGAGCAGGTGCACACCGGCCGCCAGGGCGCCGCCGACCAGCGGCGCGAGGAGGAACAGCCACAGCTGCGAGAGTGCCGGGCCGCCCGCGAACAGGGCCGGGCCGAGGCTGCGGGCCGGGTTCACCGAGGTGCCGGTGAGCGGGATGCCGACCAGGTGCACGACCACCAGGGCCATGCCGATCGGCAGCCCGTCGAAGCCGGTGGCGGCAAGGCGGTGGGTGACCGCGAGCACCACGTAGACCAGCAGGAAGGTCAGCACGACCTCGGTCAGGAAGGCGCCGCCGGCGTTGATGTGGACCTGCGAGCGGTCACCCCAGCCGTTGCTGCCGAGCTTGCCGTGGGTCTCCAGACCGGGGACCTGCTTGGCGAGCAGCAGCACCAGCGCCGCACCCGCGATGCCGCCGAGCACCTGCGCGACCCAGTACGACACCGCCGTGCGGCCGTCGATCCGGCGGGCCAGCAGGAAACCGAGCGTCACCGCCGGGTTCACGTGGCAGCCGGAGATCGGCCCGATCGCGTACGCGAGCGCGAGCAGCACCAGGCCGAAGGCGAGCGCGATGCCCACCGAGCCGATGGCCTCCCCGGCCAGCACCGCCGCGCCCACCGCCAGCAGCACCAACAACAGCGTTCCGAGGAATTCGCCGACCACCGCTCGCCTGTCCATCCGGGTCCTCCTGACCTCGTCCGCGCGGACGGCCTGGTGCCGCCCGTCGCTCCGGTCAACCCTCTGCACTCGAATGGGCGAGCGCATGTCGGCCGACCGGCTGATCCCCGTGATCGCGGGGATTCCGAGCGTCGGATTATTCCAAAGGAGTGAAAATCAGACCAATCCGGACTTAGCTCACCATCAGGACGATCTTCCCTCGCAGGTGGCCGCGCGCGCTCTCGGCCTGCGCCTCGGCCGCCTCCGCCAGCGGCCGCACCCGGTGCAGCGGCAGGGTCAGGTCGCCCGCCTCGAACAGCTCGATCGCGCCGTTCAGTGCCGGGCGGTCGTAGGTGGCGGTCGCCTCTCCACCGGTGAAGCGCACCCCGTGCTGCTCGGCGCCCTGCCAGTCGGCGATGGTCAGCACCCGCTCCGCTCCGCCCGCCAGCTCAACCGACAGCGGCAGCACGCCCGACCCGACCGCGTCCAGCACCCGGTCCACACCCCCGGGTGCGGCGGCGCGGACCCGCTCGGCCAGCCCCTCGCCGTACACCACCGGCACCGCGCCCAGCTCGCGCAGGTACGCGTGGTTGGCCTCGCTCGCGGTGCCGATCACCCGGATCCCCCGGGCCCTGGCGAACTGCAGCAGCACCGTGCCGACGCCGCCGGCCGCGCCGTGCACCAGCAGCGTGTGGCCGGACTCGGCGCCCAGCAGGTCGAGCGAGCGCCAGGAGGTCTCGGCGGCCACCGGGACCGCCGCCGCCTGCGCCCAGCCGAGAGCGGCCGGCTTGCGGACCAGCCGGTCCGCCTCCGCCAGCACGTGCTCCGCGTACCCGCCGCCGTGCACCGCGCCGAGCACCTCGTCCCCGGCCCGCCACTCGGAAACGCCCGCGCCGACCGACTCCACCACGCCCGCGACCTCGTAGCCGAGGACGGCGGGGAAGGTGACCGGGAACAGCGCGGTCAGCGCGCCGGAACGCACCTTGTGGTCGAGCGGGTTGACGCCGACGGCGCGCACCGCGATCCGCACCTGGCCGGGGCCGGGCGGGGGCAGCTCGACCGAGATCGGCCGCAGGACGTCCACACCGCCGTACTCGGTGAAGCCGATGGCCTTGGTCGAGAGGGTGCCCGTACCCGCAGCCGTGCCGGAAGGGTTGCTCATGGGAATGCCCACCGTTCGTTCGTTCCTGGGGACTTGGCTCGTCCCGGTGACGACTCCAGCCTGGTACGGGCGACGCCCCCGGCCGCCCCGCCGTTCGGACGGTTCCACCCGTCCGTTCGGCCAGGCCGGGGCGGACCGGAGCGAACTACGCTGGTCGGCATGGTGGAGAAGGTGCACGGCGACGACGGACACGGCGACGACGGGGCGGCAGGGGCCGACGGGTGGTCATGGGCCGACCCCGAGGGCGCGTTGGCCCTCACCGCCGAGGTGCTGCGCACGCCACGGTCACGGCTGATGCCGAGGATCTCCGAGGTGCTCGCCGGCCTCGTCCCGCACATCGCGCTGGCCCAGCTGAGCGGGATCTGCACGCACTCCCCCGCGAGCGCGTCGGGACCCGAGGAGCTCTCCGCGCGGATCACCGGTGCGGAACTGGCCCGGCTCGGTGAGCAGGTGACGCCCGGCCGGCCCTGGCAGGGCGAGGCGGTGCTCGCGGGGCGCCCGCGCCCCGCGGTGGCCGTGGCGGCGGCGCCGACCGGCAGCAACGGGGCGCTGCTGGTCCTGGTCCGCGCCGACTCCGGACCGGGGGTCGACCGTTCTCCGGCGCCGCTGCCCGAACAGCCGCTGCGCGTGCTGCAGCAACTGTGGGAACTGCTGACCACGCACTCCCATCACCGGGCCGTCGACGCCGCCCCCGTGCACGCCTCCGCCTCGCGCGCCTCGGCGAGCGCCCGGGCGCGCACCATCGCCGAACTCGGCAGCGCGCACGCCTCCGCGCTCGCCGCGATCCTCGCGCCGTTGCGCTCCGCCGCCCTGGACGACGCCACCGCCCGGCGCAGCGCCACCGACCTGGCCGTGACCGCGCTGCTCGACCTGCGCGGAGCCTCCGACCGCGACCGCGAGCTGAGCGAGGAGCCGGCCGCCGTCGCGTTCGCCCGACTCGCCGACGCGGTCCGGCCGCTGCTGCGGCACAGCCCGGTGCGGCTGGACCTGCTGGCCCCGGCCGAGAGCGACCGGTCGGTGCCCGTCGACACCGCGCACGCCGCCCGCGCCGCCGTGCGCTCCACCGTGCTCGCCATGCTGGAGCAGGAAGGGCTCGGCCGCCTGCACGTGCGCTGGCAGTTCGTCGGGGACGGCCTGCGCGTGGTCGTCCGGGACGACGGCCCGGGCCTGCTGACCGCCGACGCGCTGGCCGTGCACCGCACCGCCGACCGGATCGCCGCCCTGGCCGGCCGCCTGACGATCGACGCCGTCCCGGGCTGGGGCACCACGGTGACCGCCGACCTGCCCCTGCACGCCCCGGAGGCTTGCACGTCCACCGCCGCCGACGACCCGCTGGAGGGCCTGCACCCGCGGGAGTTGGAGGTCCTGGACCAGCTCGCCCGGGGCCGCCGCAACCGCGAGATCGCCCACGCCCTGCACATCAGCGAGTCCACGGTGAAGTTCCACGTCGCCAACATCCTGGCCAAGCTCGACGTCGCCTCCCGCGGCGAAGCCGCCGCCCTCGCCCACCGCGCCGGCCTCCCGACCCCGTCCCCCACCCCCCTCCACGCCGCCTCCTGACCCCGAACGCCGGCAGCACAGGAAGTCGGACCCGCCGACGTCCCACTCCCCCGGTCCCGGGCTGGGCCGGCGGGACGCCGACGGGGCGGCGTGGGCGTTGTCGGCTCGGGTGCCGGGGTGTCCGTCCCCGCTCAGGGTTCCTTCGTCCCCTTCGGGCGGGTGCGGGCGCGCAGGTGGAGGCGTTCGCCCTGCTTGCCGAAGAGGCTGAGGACTTCGACGTCGCCGTCGCCGGTGGAGCCGAACCAGTGCGGGTTCTGGCAGTCGAACTCGGCCGCCTCGCCCGGGGCGAGCACGACGTCGTGTTCGCCGAGCAGCAGCCGCAGGCGGCCGGAGAGCACGTAGAGCCATTCGTGACCGGTGTGGGTGGCGAGTGAGGGGGTCTGGTGGGCCGCCGGAATGGTGATCTTGAACGCCCGGGGTTCGGTGCGGTGGCGGGAGAGCGGGACGAAGGTCCGTCCGTCGGCCCGGGCCGGGTGCTGGTGGACGCGCGGGTCCTCGATGCGCGGGGCGGCGACGATCTCGTCGAGCGGGACGGCGAGGGCGGCGGCGATGGGCAGGAGGAGTTCCAGGCTGGGCTTGCGCTGCTCGGACTCCAGCCGGGAGAGCGTGCTCTTGGAAATGCCGGTGGCCTGGCCCAGTTCGGTCAGGGACATGTTCTTGCGCTCGCGCAGGCGGCGCAGCCGGGGGCCGATCTGGCGCAGGGTGGCGGCGATCTCGGGGTTGGCGTCCTGGTCCATACGGACGATCGAAGCAGGCCGTCCCGGTTCCGGCAACGCGGCTTCCCGGGAACGGGAGGGGAAAGGAAGGGATGGAGGAAGAGGGAGGGAGGGAGGGAGGGCAAGGTCAGAGCGGGCGGCGCGGCAGTGGCAGCAGGTGGTGCAGCGGCCGACCGACCGCCGCCCAGCTCTCCAGCCGGGCGCGGTCGACCCAGTGCACCCCGTACTGGTCGCCCCAGGCCATCGCGTCGCGGGTGAGGCCGCCGTTGGTGACCACCACGGCGACGTCGGCGCCGTGCACGGGGCCGGCGGTCCCCTTGACCTGGTACATCACCTGCACGCCGACCTTGGCGCCGACGGTGGTGTGCTTGGCCTGGAGGACGATCCGGCCGTGCCGGGGGTGGTGGCCGACCACGTCGGCGGCCTGGTCGCCCTGCCGGCCGACCTGGTCCGCCGTCCAGCCGTCCCGGACCAGCAGGTCGCGCAGCGCGTACTCGAAGTCCTGGTCGCCCATCGCGTCCACCTCGGCGAGGCTGAGGCGCAGGCCGGCCAGCCGTTCGGTGCGGGTGCGCTCCAGCATCGGGCCGCAGACGGCGCCGGCGAGCGCGAGCGCGGCGACCGCCGCGAGGAACACCCAGGAGCGCAGCAGCGCCTGGGTGATGCCGAGCACCGCGACCGCGACCGCCGCGGCGACGAGCGCCGCCGCCAGCCGCTCCACCGGGCCGCGCGGTTTTCGGAAGGGCAGGGCCATCAGGGCGCCCCCGCGATGGAGGACGCCGACGCCTCGGCGGACGCGGCGGGCGTGGCGGGCACCGGCCCTGCGGCGTCGTCGCGGTAGCCGACGAAGTGCCCGTAGAGGTAGCACACCGCGACCGCCCCGGCGAGCACCCACCCGCTGGTCCGCCGCCCCGCGCCGCCACCGTTCCGGCCGCCTCCGCCGCCTCCGCCGCCTCCGCCCGATCCGGGTTTGCGCCGGAGATGGGCGCGCACGTTGACCCACTCACCGCCACCTGCCATACCTGCTGCCTCCTTCGCCACAACGGCCCGCGCCGCACCGGCCTTCGGTGTCGCAGCCTTCGGTGTAGCAGCGGCGGCCGACAGCGGCGGGCCGTTGTTCGCTACGCGCACCGCCGGAGCGCCGGGAACCGGCCACCCTCACCACTCCCGACCCTCGCCGTCCATGCCGCCCCCACCACCCCGCACCCCGCCCGACCTGCGAGAACGTCGCCGCACCGACTTGACGGGAACCCGCCCGGCGCCCGCTCCCGAACACGCGCCGCCCCGCACGCCCCACGCACGCCGGGCGGCACCGGTCCCGCCCCCGCTCCCCGCCCCCACCGCCCGCTGCGCGACGGGCTGTCACATCCGGGGACGCCGCGCCGTCCCCCTCCCGACAGCGGCGCGCCCGGAACCGATCCGGAGCGGCCGGACACGGACGACCGACGGAGGACGGGCCCATGGCGCGGCGGCGGATGACCATCATCGGTGGGGTTTCGGCGGCCTGACGGCGGCCATCGCGGCGGCCGAGGCCGGCACCGAGGTGACGCTCCACGAGGCGCACCGGCGGCTCGGCGGCCGGGCCCGCACCGCGCGGGCGCCGTACCGGGCCCAACGAGGGGCCGCACGCCTTCTACCGGCTCGGCCCGCACTGGGCGTGGCTGCGCCGGCGCGGGGTGGTCGGCCCGCTCGCCCGGGTCCCGCTCGGCGCGCCGGCCCGCACCCGTTTCCTCCTCGACGACCGGCCGCGCGCGCTGCCGCCGCCGGCGCCGGCCCGGCTGGCGGCCCGCCGGGACGCGCCCGTCGGCCGGACCTTCCTGGGCTGGGCGAGCGAGGTGGCGGGCGAGCGGACGGCGCGGGCGGCGGCCAACTTCGCGGCGGTCGCGACCTTCCACCACGCCCCGGGGCTGCTGTCGGCGGCGTTCACCCAGGAGCGGCTGCGCCGGGCCGCGAGCCTGCCGCCGGAGGCGGTGTACCCGGTGGGCGGCTGGCAGTCGGTGGTCGACCGGATGACGGCCCGGGCTCTGGAGTTGGGCGTGCGGATCGAGACCGGCTCACGGCTGGAGGCGCTGCCGCCCGACGACGGCCCGGTCATGTCGCGACCTCGCTGGCCTCGGCGCACCGGCTGCTCGGCGATCCGGGGCTGTCCGGGGAGAGCGGCCGGACGCTGCTGCTGGACGTGGCGCTGCGCTCGCGGCGCGGCGACGCCTTCTTCGTCTCGGACCTGGACCGCACCGGCTGGGTGGAGCGCTTCACCGCCCAGGACGACAGCCTGGCCCCGGCCGGCGAGCAGCTGGTCCAGGCCCAACTCCCGCTGGCTCCGGACGAGTCGAGGGCGTCCGGACTGGCCAGGGCCGAGCACCTGCTGGACCTGGGCTTCGCCGGCCGGCCCGAGCGCCTGCTGTGGCGCCGAACCGGCGTCGCCGCCGGCCGCACCGGCGCCGTCGACCGCCCCGGCGCCACCTGGCGCGACCGCCCGGCGGTCGACCGGGGCGACGGCGCCCACCTCGTCGGCGACCAGGTCGCCGCCCCGGGCGTGCTGAGCGAGGTCTCCTTCACCAGCGCCCTCGAAGCGGTCTCGCTCGCGCTCACCCTCCACCCGGCGCACCGTCACCGACTCAACTCGCGGGCCCGGTCGACCTCTTGAACGACGAGCGTCCGTCAATGGCACCCGGCCCCCGCCGCGCACAGGAAGTCGACCGGGCCGACTTCCTAGGCGGGGGTGGTGCCGGTGCGCAGCACGGCCTGGTCGCCGTGGGGGCCGTAGAGGTGGAGGATCTCCACGGCCTCGGAGCCGGCCGGGCCGAACCAGTGGGGTTCGGCGGTGTCGAACTCGGCGGCCTCGCCCGGGTGGAGGGTGAACGCGCGGTCGCCGACGAGCAGCCGCAGCTCGCCGGCGAGCACGTAGAGCCATGCGTGGCCGGCGTGGCTGACGAGTCCGGGTTCGCGCGGGGCGAGGACCTGTTTGAAGGCCTGCACCCGGCCCGGGTACTGGGTGAGCGGGACGAGGACGCTGCCGGAGTCGCGCCGGCGGGGCCGGAGGTGGAGGCGGGGGTCGCCGGTGGCGGGGGCGGAGATCAGGTGGTCCAGGGCGACGCGGTGGGCGCGGGCGAGCGGGATGAGCAGGTCGAGGGTGGGGCGGCGGTGGCCGGACTCCACGCGGGACAGGGTGCTCACGGAGATGCCGGTGACGGCGGCGAGGGCGTCCAGGGTGAGACCGCGACCGAGGCGCAGCGCGCGCAGCCGGGGTCCGATGGCGGCGATGGTCCGCGTGACGTCGTCAGCCGTACCGTCGCCAGCGCTCGCAGCGACATCGCCCGGCGTCACGGCATCGCCCGTCGCGGCGGCATCGCCCGGCGTCACGGCATCGCCCTTCGCGGCGGCGTCGCCCGCCTCGGCAACGTCGTCGGTCGTGGTGGAGTCGGCGTCCATGGAGGCGATTGTGCCCCGGAGCCGCCTCTTTGCGGTTTCCGCAAGAACACTGCGCCCCCGCCCTCCCCCGACCGCAGCATGGGCGCGCCGATACGACCGTCCGACCGGAAGGCGCGCCCACCCCATGACCACCACCACGGCCACCGCACCACCACCGCCGCCCCCTCCCCTGCTCACCGCCCGCCGTCGCTGGACCGTGCTCGCCGTCTGCGCGCTGAGCCTGTTCCTGGTCGGCCTGGACACCACGATCGTCAACGTCGGCCTGCCCGCGATCGGGCGCGGCCTGCGGGTGGGCACCCGCGACCTGGAGTGGATCGTCGACTCCTACACCGTCGTCCTCGCGAGCCTGCTGATCACGGCCGGCGCGCTCGCGGACCGCTTCGGGCGCCGCCGGGTGTTCCAGTGCGGCCTGCTGGTCTTCGGCCTCGCCTCCCTCGGCTGCGCGCTCGCGCCATCGGCGGGCGCGCTGGTCGCGGCGCGCGCCCTGCAGGGCGTGGGCGCCTCGATGCTCAGCCCGGTGGCGCTGGCGATCGTGGTGAACGCCATGCCCGATCCCCGGGAGCGGGCCCGGGCGATCGGGGTGTGGGCGTCGGTGTTCGGGCTGAGCATGGCGGCCGGGCCGGTGACCGGCGGGGCGCTGGTCGCCGCGTTCGGCTGGCGGTCGGTGTTCTGGGTGAACGTGCCGGTGGTGGTGGCGGCCGTGGTGCTGAGCGTGCTGTTCGTGCCCGAGTCCCGGGCGCCGCGGGCCCGCCGGCTCGACCTGCCGGGCCAGGCCCTGCTCATCGCGGCCGTGTCCGCGACGGTGGCGGTGCTGATCGAGGGGCCGCGGCTCGGCCGGACCTCGCCGTGGGCGCTCGCCGGGTGCGCGGTGGCGGTGGCGGCCACGGCGGGGTTCGTGCGCGCCGAGCGTCACCGGGCTGAGCCGCTGATGGACCTCGGGCTGTTCCGGCGGCCGGTGTTCGGCACGGCCGTGCTGGGCGCGGTGGCGGTGTTCGTCGCGCTGACGGTGAGTCTGCTGCTCACCACGTTCCAGTTGCAGCACGCGCGCGGGTGGACGCCGGCGGCCGCCGGGCTGGCCGTGCTGCCGATGGCGCTGGGCGCGACGGTGTGCGCGCCGCTGTCCGGCGTGCTGGTGGGCGGGGCCGGGCCGCGCCGGCCGCTGCTGTTCGCGGCCTGGTCCACGGCGGCCGGGGGCGTGCTGCTCCTCGTACGGGCGTCGCTGTCCGACGGCGGCGGGGCGGACGTGCCGCTGCTGCTGGTCGCCAACCTCCTGCTGGGCACCGGCTTCGGCTTCGCCAACGCGCCGATCACCAGCACCGCCGTGGGCGGCCTGCCGGCGGACCGCGCGGGCGTGGCCGGGGCGATCACCTCGACGGCCCGCCAGCTCGGCTCGGCCGTCGGCATCGCGGTGGCCGGCGGCCTGGTGGCGGGATCGAGCCCGGCCGGTCTGGCCGCCGCCTCCCGGCCGGGCTGGCTGCTGGTCACGGCCTGCGGCCTGTTCCTCCTCGTGGTCGCCCGCGCCGCCCGCCGCGGGTAGATCGGGTGCGACGGCTCGGGGGCGCGTGCTACGGCCGCCGCCCCGGGCCCGCGGAGGGCGCGTCGGGGGTGAGCGCGACGCCGTGGGACCGGGGCGGCCCGGCAGCGGGCCGCCCCGGCCGCCGCTCCCCGGCGGGCCCGGCCCGCGGGCGCTACCCCTGCTGGGGCGCCGCCACCGCCGACGGCGTGCCGCCGGTCAGCTTCAGCAGTTCCCCGTACGTCATCGGCACGACGGTGTGCGGGTGCCCGGCGGCGGCCCACAGCAGGTCGTAGCCGGCGAGGGCGGTGTCGACGACGGTGCGCAGCGGCGCCGGGTGGCCGACCGGGGCGACGCCGCCGATGGCCTGGCCGGTGGCCTCGCGGACCTGGTCGGCACCGGCCCGGGTGATCGGGCCGGTGCCCAGTTCGCCGGCCAGGTAGGCGGTGTCGACGCGGTGGGCGCCGCTGGTCATGACGAGCAGGGGCGCGCCGTCGCAGACGAAGACCAGGCTGTTGGCGATGGCGCCGACCTCGCAGCCGAGGGCGGCGGCCGCCTCGGCGGCGGTGCGGGCGGAGTCGGGCAGGACGCGGATCTCCCCGGGCAGACCGGCCGCGGCGAGGGCGTCGGCCACCGCCCGGCTGCGGGCGGGCAGGGACGTGTCGTCGGTCATCGCCCCGTCCTGCCGCGTCGCGGGAAGGGCGCCCGCCCGCGCCACGGCGCCGAGCACCGCCCGCACGCCGGCCGTCAGGACCGAGGAGTCGCGCCCGGCGCCCCAGACCACCTCCCCGTCGACCCGCGCCTCGACGTAGGCGACGGCGTCGCTGTCGGGGCCGGTGCGCACGGCGTGCTCGGTGAAGTGCAGGATGTCCACGGCGACCCCGGCCGCGCCGAGCGCCGCCGCCACGGCGGCCAGCGGCCCGTTGCCCTCGCCGTGGTGCACGGCGCCGGCGAGGGTGACCGTCGCCCGGTGCCGCCCGTCGTCCTCCCCGGTGCACCATTCCACCGACTGCGGAGCGGCGTCCAGGTAGGTGGCGCGGAACAGCGCGTACAGCCCGTCGGCGGTGACCTCCCGCCCGCTGTCGTCGGTCGACTCCTGGACCACCCGGGAGAACTCGATCTGCAGCCGGCGCGGCAGCTCCAGTCCGTGTCCGGTCTGCAGCAGGTAGGCGATGCCGCCCTTGCCGGACTGGCTGTTGACCCGGATCACCGCCTCGTAGTCGCGCCCGAGGTCGGCCGGGTCGATCGGCAGGTAGGGGACGTCCCACGGTGCCTGCCGTGCGGGGACGCCGAGGCGGGCGGCGGTGGCGGCGTGGTGGGCCAGGCCCTTCTTGATGGCGTCCTGGTGGGTGCCGGAGAAGGCGGTGTGGACGAGGTCGCCGACGTAGGGGTGGCGCTCGGGGACGGGCAGCCGGTTGCAGTGCTCGACGGTGCGGCGGATCTCGTCGATGTCGGAGAAGTCGACCATCGGGTCGACGCCCTGGGTGTACAGGTTCAGCGCGAGGGTGGCCAGGTCGACGTTGCCGGTCCGCTCGCCGTTGCCGAACAGGCAGCCCTCGACCCGCTGGGCGCCGGCCAGCAGGGCGAGCTCGGCGCAGGCGATGCCGGTGCCGCGGTCGTTGTGCGGGTGGACGGAGAGGATCACCGCCTCGCGCCGGGCCAGGTGCCGGTGCAGGTACTCGATCTGGTCGGCGTAGACGTTGGGGGTGGCGATCTCGACGGTGGCGGGCAGGTTGTGGATCACCGGGCGGTCGGGGCTCGCGTCCCACAGCTCGGTGAGGCCGTCGCACAGTTCCAGCACGTAGTCCGGCTCAGTCAGGTTGAAGACCTCGGGCGAGAACTGGAAGCGGATCCCGGGGTGGTCGCCGGCCCGGCGGGCCATCCGCTCGGCGGCGGCGGTGACCAGTTCCCGCACCTGGGCCCGGTCGCGGCCGAGGACGAGCTCGCGCCAGACGGGGGCGGTGGCGGTGTAGAGGTGGACGACGACCCGGGGCAGGCCCTCGACGGCCTCGAAGGTGCGGTCGATCAGGTCGGCGCGGGCGGCGGTGAAGACGACCACGGTGACGTCCTCGGGCACCGCGCCGGGGGTGGTGGCGAGGTGGCGCACGAAGTCGAAGTCGGTGCGGCTGGCGGAGGGGTAGCCGACCTCGATCTCCTTGAAGCCCATGGCGAGGAAGAGGTCGAACATCCGGCGCTTGCGGCCCGGGTCCATCGGTTCGGCGAGCGCCTGGTTGCCGTCCCGCAGGTCGACCGGGACCCACAGCGGGGCCCGTTCGATCCGCCGGGCGGGCCAGCTGCGCCCGCCGGGCAGGGCGTCGACGGGCGGCAGCGGGACGCGGGCGTGGGCGGGGCGGTAGCGGTGGAACGGCATGGCGCCGGCGCGCTGGCGGTTCCAGGCGGGGGCGTCGGCCGGGACCGGTCCGGCCGGTGTGCGCAGGGTGGGGAAAGGCTTGGCGTTCGGTGCGGATTCGGTGGAGCGCACGGGAGTGCGGGTCCTTCCCTGGTTCGGTGTCGGGGGGACGACGACCGGCAGCACGGCGACCCGCAGCGGGGTGCCGGTCTGTCAGACCCCGCTGCGGCCACCGAGAAGAAGGCTCCACGTCTGCATGATGCCGGGTACCGTAGCCGTGAACCGCCCGCCGGAACAACCCCGTTCCACCCACCGGGACTTGCGGGGCGGCGAGGAGGGGTGGCGAGGAGGGGCGGGGACGGGGTCGCGGAGGAGCCGGGACGGGGCCGCGGAGGGCCCCGCCGGGGGCTCGGCGCGGACTCGGCGCGGGCTCGGCGGAGCCGTGAACCCCGCACTTCGGCGACGTTAAGGACTTGTGTGCGCGCCCGCCGAAGATCGAACGGGCTTTCACTCCTAACACACCGTATGACTAGTATCGCCTCGTCATAAAGCCCGTGCCCCCGGTCGGTGCGGCCCTCCCGGGCCGGCCGCCAGCCCCAAGGAGTCAGCTCTGCGCGCGCGTGCGAATCGGCGGCCCCCGACGCCGAAGGCCCCCCGCAGGCGTCGGCCGCGCCTGTCACTGCGGACGGCTCTGCTCGTCCTCGCCCTCGTCCCCAGCATCGCGCTGGCCGTCCTGTGGGCGGTCACCAGCGGTGTGACCTTCCTCGACTTCCGGCGCCTGGCGGACCAGGGCCTGCTGGCGCAGAAGGCGGGACAGCCGTCCAACATCGTCTACTACAACCTCCAGGAGGAGCGCCGGCTCAGCGCCGAGGTGCTCGCCCGGCCCGGCACCGCCGCCGTCGTCGAGCAGCTGAAGAACCAGCGGCGGCTCACCGACGAGGCCGTGCAGAAGTTCCAGGCCCTCTCCCGGGAGACCGGCGGCAACGCGCCCGCCGAGGTGCTCACGGCCGTCGACGAGGCCCGGCGCGCCATGGAGAAGCTGGCCGACCAGCGGGCCGCCGTCGACAAGGGCACCGCCGACCAGCAGGGCGTCTACACGTACTACACCGACCTGATCGCGGTGGACCTGAGGCTGTTCACCGCGCTCAGCCACGTCGACGTCGGCGAGGTCACCTGGATCTCCAAGACCCTGGTCAACGCCTTCTGGGCGAAGGAGATGCTGGCCCGCGAGGACGCGATCCTGGCCCGCGGCTGGCCGTCCGGCAAGCTCAGCGCCTCCGACTACCAGCTCGTCCAGCAGTCGATCGGCGCCCAGGAGCACCTCTTCACCGTCCAGGTCGTCCCCTACCTCCCGCAGGACGAGCGGGGCGCCTGGTCGGACGTGCTGAGCGGCACCGCGTGGCAGGCCAAGGCCTCCGTGGAGCAGGCGCTCACCCGCCCGGCCGTCGCCGACGCCACCGGCACCGTCCGGCTCCCGCAGCTGCAGGACCAGTGGCGCCAGGCGGTCGACCAGGTCAACCCGCAGCTGGTGAAGGCCCTCGAAACCCGCACCGAAGGTGTGGTCCAGGTCGGCAAGGACTCGTTCCTCTCGCTGCTCACCCGGGTCGTGCTGACCGCGGTGATCGGCCTGCTCGCGCTGATCGTGGTGGTCGTCGTCAGCTGGCGGCTGACCCGCTCGCTGCGCCTGCGGATCAAGGACCTGCACCACCAGGCGCAGGACCTCGAGCGCACCCTGCCCGAGGTCGTCGAGCGCCTCGCCCGCGGCGAGCAGGTCGACGTCGAGGCGGAGAGCCGGGCGATCACCGCCGGGGCACGGGCCCGCGGCGACGAGCTGGCCGAGCTGGGCAAGGCGATGAACCTCGCCCGCACCTCCGCGCTGGAGACCGCCGTCCGGCAGGCCGAGCAGCACCGCGGCTTCGAGCGGCTGCTCCAGCGGATCGCGCGCCGCACCCAGCTGCTGATCGGCCAGCAGCTGCGCAAGCTGGACGCCCTGGAGCGGCGGCACGAGGACCCGGAGGTGCTGGAAGGTCTGTTCGACCTCGACCACCTGACCGCCCGGCTGCGCCGCTACGAGGAGAACCTGGTCATCATGGCCGGCGGCCAGCCGCAGCGGAAGTGGCGCAAGCCGGTGCCGCTGCTGGACGTGCTGCGTTCGGCGCAGGGCGAGGTGCAGGAGTACCGCCGGATCGTCCTGGACGTCGAGGGCCACCCGTGGCTGTCCGAGCGGGCGGTCGGACCGGTCGCCCACGTGGTCGCCGAACTGATGGAGAACGCGGCCAGCTTCTCGAAGCCGCCCACGCCGGTCGACGTGCGGGCAGCCGTCGTCGGGCGCGGGCTCGCCATCGAGATCGAGGACCGCGGCCTCGGCATGGACCTGGAGCAGTACGACGCGGCCAACGCGCTGATGGCGGCCGCGCTCGCCGACGACCCGCCGCGCACCGACATGCTGGCGCGCGGCGACGACATCCGCCTCGGCTTCCACGTGGTGGGCCGGCTGGCGGCCGCGATCGGCCTGCAGATCGAGTTCCGCCCGTCGGCCTTCGGCGGGACCAGGGTCGTCGTGCTGGTCCCCGGCGAGTACGTGCTGGACGGGGACGCCGGGCTGCCGGACGGCGCGGCGGTCACCCCGATCCCGCTCGCCCGGCGCCAGCGGCCCGAGCAGCGCGAGGAGCGGGCGCCGCTCGCCTCGGTGACCGAGATGCCCTCGGCCGCGACCGCCCCGGCGTCCTCGCCGGTCGTCGCGGTGGACGAGGCCGAGGAGCGGGCGGCCCTCGAAGGGCCCGGGGCGGACCCGGACCCGGCGGGCGCCGACTGGTTCACCCCGGGCACCCACCCGGCACCGGCCCAGGCCTTCGCCCACGTCGAGTACGTGCCGCCGTCCGACGACGAGGTGCTCGGGGCCCCGGCCCGCACCGGCTTCGACGACGGTTTCGGCGACGGCTTCGGCGGCCACGTCGACACCCGGTACGACGACGGGCCCGCTGACGGGCTCGGTGACGGGCTCGGCGACGGCTTCGCGCACGGCGACGCGGACGGCTACCTGTACCCGCTCACCGAGCCGGGCCGGCCGGTCGAGCACGGCTCGCCCGACGACCCGTACGGCTACGTCGCCGGAGCCGGACGCGGAGCCATCGGGGCCGGCACCGGGGCGCCGTACGACGACCCCGCCTACCCGGACATCGCCTACGCGACGGTGACGCCTGCCGAGGCCCCGTACGCCGACGAGCAGTACCGGCCCGCCGACCACTACCGGCTGGCCGAGCGGCGCCGCGAGGACGGCCCGGGCCCGGCGGAGCAGCCCGCCACCGCCCCCGACCCGGCCCCGGCGGCCCGGCCGGCGGGCTCCCAGCCCCCGCTGCCGCAGCGGGTCCGGCAGGCCAGCCTGGCCGCCGAGCTGCGCGTGCCCCCGCCGCCCCTGGCCCCCTACGCCGGCCACCCCGGCGCCGGAGGCACCGGCGACCCGGGCAACCTCGGCGCCGCAGGCACCGCGGGCGCCGCCGGGAGCGTCGGCAGCGCCGCGGGCACCGCCCCGGCCGCCGCGGGCTCGTTCCAGCGGCCGGCCCGCCGCTCCGGCGCCACGGTCGGCGCCTTCCAGCGCCAGTCCCGGGCCGCCCGCGGCCTCGCCGACCCCGCACCCGGCGCCGCCCCCGGGCACCCCGACCCCGCCGGCCCCGACCGCACCACCGCGGACCACGTCGCGGACCACGCCGCGGCGCACCTCGGCCTGCCGCCCGGCCCGGCCGCCCCCACGGCCGTCACCGGCCCCCCGACTCCCGCGCCGGGTTCCTCCCCCTGGGCCCTCCCGGCCGCGGACCCCCGAACCACGAGGACGGAAGAGCAGTCATGAACCGCACCATCGCCACCCACCAGGACCTCGACTGGCTGCTGGACGGACTCGTCGACGCGGTGCCCGGCACGAGAAGCGCCGTTCTGCTCTCCGACGACGGCCTCGTGGTCAGCCACTCGCGCTCCATCGACCGCGCCGACGCCGATCGCCTGGCGGCCGTCGCCACCGGCCAGCAGAGCCTGGCCCGGGGCATCGGCCAGCTCTTCGACGGCGGCCCGGTGCACCAGGTGATCATCGAGCTGGCCGAGGTCTGGCTGTTCGTCATCGCCGCCGCCCAGGGCACCCACCTGGCGGTGGTCGCCGACCAGGAGGTGGACGCCGAGGTGATGTCGGTGGCCATGCACCAGCTGGTCCAGCAGGTCGGCCAGAAGCTCAGCACCCCGGTCCGCAGCGAGTTCGACGCCTTCGCCGCCAGGAACCGGGGGTGACGCCCCGGTGAGGCCGCACTGGAGCGAGCTGCCCGACGAGGACGAGGACGACGACTACGGCGCGGGCACGATGGTGCGCCCGTACACCATCACCCGCGGCCGGACGGCGCCGGAGCACGACCACCTCACCCTGATCACGCTGCTGACCACGGTGGAGGAGCTCGCGGACCCGGTGCTGGCCGCCCGGTCGTCCGGCGCCCGCGGGCTGCAGCCGGAGCACCGCCGGATCCTCGAGCGGTGCCGCCGGCCGGCCGCCGTCGCCGAGGTGGCGGCCGGGCTCGACCTGCCGGTCTCGGTGACCAAGATCCTCCTGGGCGACCTCATCGCCCAGGGGTTGCTGCGGGCCCGGGCGCCGATCTCGGTGGCCCGGGCCTCGGGGGACGGCGGCCTGGACCTCGGGCTGCTCACGGCCGTACGCGAAGGACTCCGGAGGCTCTGAACCATGGCACCATCCGCACCTCTCCCTTCCTCCCACTCGTCCCCCCTCACATCCGCCGCCCCCTCCGCGCTGAAGATCCTCATCGCCGGCGGCTTCGGGGTGGGCAAGACCACCCTGGTCGGCACGGTCAGCGAGGTCGCCCCGCTGCGCACCGAGGAGTACCTGACCCGTGCCAGCGAGGGCGTGGACGACCTGTCCGGGGTGGACAACAAGGAGACCACCACGGTCGCGCTGGACTTCGGGCGGATCACGGTCAGCCCGGAGCTGGTGATCTACCTGTTCGGCACGCCCGGCCAGGAGCGCTTCTGGTTCATGTGGAACGACCTGGTGAACGGCGCGCTCGGCGGCATCGTGATCGCGGACACCCGCCGGCTGGAGACCAGCTTCGCCTCGATCGACTTCTTCGAGAGCCGGGGCATCCCGTTCGTGGTGGCGATCAACTGCTTCCACGGGGAGAACACCCGCACCGTCGCGGAGGTCCGGGCCGCGCTGGACCTCGACCCGCAGGTGCCGATGCTGGTCGGCGACGTGCGGGTGCGGATGTTCGGGCGGGACCTGCTGCTCGCGCTGGTCGACCACCTGATGGAGCTGTCGGCCGACGCCCAGGCCCGCTGAAACGTTTCCCTTCTTCTCCCCGCTTCCCCTTCCCCGCCTCCCCCTTCCCCGCTTCCTCCCGCTTGGAGTACCACCACCATGACCCCACCCCTGCGCGTCCTCGTCCACGGCGCCGGCATCGGCGGCCTGACCGCCGCCACCGCCCTCGCCGGCCGCGGCCACCGGGTCGACGTCGTCGAGCTGCGCGACGCCCTGGAGGCGCTCGGCGTCGGCATCATCCAGCCCTCCAACGCGCTGCACGTGATGCGCGAGATCGGCGTGCTGGAGCAGTGCCTGGCGGTCGGCTTCGAGTGGGAGGTACTGACCATCTGCGACCCGGCCGGCGGCGTCCTCGCGAAGATCCCGCAGCCCCGGATGGACGGCGCGCCCTCCAACAACGGCATCCCCCGCCCGGCGCTGGCCGAGGTGCTCGCCGCGTCCGCCACCGCCGCCGGGGCGACCCTGCGCTTCGGCACCACCGTCACCGAACTCGCCGACGAGGGCGAGGAGGTGGCGGTCACCCTGTCGGACGGCAGCAGCGCCCGCTACGACCTGGTGGTCGGCTTCGACGGCATCGGCTCGCCGCTGCGCAAGCGGCTGTACGGCGAGAAGTACACGCCCGAGTACACCGGATTCGCCAACTGGCGGGTCACCCTGCCGCGTTCGCCCGAGCTGCAGGGCGTGCTGATGTCCACCGGCAACCTCGCGGCGAAGGCGCTGCTGACCCCGATCAGCGACGAACTCATGTACCTGGGCTCGGTGTTCGCCGAGGCCGCGGACTTCCGCCCGGACCCGGAGCGCGCCCACGAGCAGCTGCGCGAGCGCCTGGCCGGCTTCGGCGGGCCGATCGCCGAGGCGCTGGCCCGGGTCACCGACCCGGCGGCGGTGGTGTACTCGCGGATCTCGCAGGTCACCGTCGAGGAGCCGTGGCACGTCGGCCGGGTGGTGCTGGCCGGCGACGCCGCGCACGCCTCCACCCCGCACCTGGCGCAGGGCGCCGCGATGGCCGTCGAGGACGCCCTGGTACTGGCGCAGAGCCTGGACGCCGCCGAGACGGTGCCCGCGGCGCTGGCCGCCTGGGAGGAGCGCCGCCGGCCGCGCGCCATGTGGGTGCAGGCGCTGTCCCGGGCGGTCCTCAAGCAGGAGACCGGCACGCCGACCACCCCGGAGGAGGACGAGCTGCTCAAGGTCGGCGTCCCGGGCGCGGCGCACGTACTCGTCCAGCCGTACTGATCCCGCCACGGCGATCCGGCGGTACCGATCCGGCCGCACCGGATCCGGCCGCAGCGAAATCCAGCCGCCACGGCCCGCCGATCCGGCCGTTACGGCCCGGTAGCCCGCACGCGAACCACCCGGGCCCGGCGCGGACTTGTGTCCGCGCCGGGCCCCGGACAGACTTGACGCCCGTCCGACAAAGTGGCCAGCGCCCGAGGGGGACGGATGACGCCGTCGTTGTTCCGCATGCTCGACCTGCACGAAGCCGTGGAGAGGGCCCGGCAGCGACCGGACGGACGGCTGTTCGTCTCCGACTACAACGGCGGCCACCCCTTCGTGGCCGACTACCTCGGCGACCTCGCCCACACCCCGCCGTACCGGCTCGGCGACGTCGGCCGCTACGCGGCGCTCGACGAGGACCTCGCACTGCGCGCCAAGATCGCCCGCCTGCACGAGAGTTACGACGCCGAGCCGTGCTCGCCGGACCAGGTCGTCCCGGCCGGCGGCGCCAGCGCGCTGCTCGGCACCTTCTGCACCTGGCTGCGCACCACCGGCCGCACCCGGATCCACTACCTGCCGCCGGTGTACTACAAGTTCGCCTACTTCTTCCGGCGGTTCGGCATCGAGCCGGTCCCGGTCGCCGAGACGCACGCCCACCAGCCCGGATTCGACCTGCGGCTGCCGGACGAGCGGACCGTCCTGCTGCTCACCGACCCGGTCTGGTACACCGGCCGGCGGGTTCCCAAGCTGGTGCTGAAGCAGCTCGCCGAGTGGCAACTCGCCACCGGATCCCTGGTGTTCGTCGACGGCACCTTCCAGTACATGCGCTGGGACGGCGGGCGCCGCGAGGACTCCGCCGCGCTGCCCGCCGACCTCACGCTGCGGATGGTCTGCCCCACCAAGTTCCTGTCCATCCACGGCTACCGCTGCGCCCACCTGCTGGTGCCCGAGCCGCTGCGAGAACCACTCGCCGAGCTGCACCTCAACCTGCACGGCGATGTCACCCTCGCCGACCGGCTGTTCGCCCACCGGGCCGCCGACCTGATGCTGCTCGAGGGCAACCACCGCCTGCTCGACCACGTCCGCGCCGGCCACCAGCGCCTCACCGCCTCCGGAGCGCTGGCCGCCCAGGCGCCGATCGACACCGGCTACTTCCTGTTCGCCCGTCCCGCCGCCCCGCCCGAGCGCCTGCTCGCCCTGGACGGCCGCTACTTCGAACTCCCCGGCCACCCCGGCTATGTGCGGATCAACCTGCTCAACGAACCGGCTCTGGCGGGACTGGTGGAGCTGTGCGACCAGCGGCCCGGGTGATCGCGTGCCGCCGGGCCCAGACCGCCGCCGAGACCCGGGCCACCAGGCGGGCCGCCGGATCGGCCTCGGCCCCGTCGGCGCCCGAGGCCAGCGGGCCGGAGTAGCAGACGGCCAGCAGGTACGGCGGACAGTCCTGCGGACTGACCAGGCCGACGCAGTGCCGCACGCCGGGGAACCAGCCGTTCTTGAACGCGACCCTGGTCCCCGGCGGCAGCCCGGCCGCGAGGTCGACCCGGAAGGCGTTGCGCTCCAGCAGCGCGAGCACCTCCGGTTCGCCGTCCAGGGACTGCAGCAACCGGACGAGGTCGCGCGCGGTGACCAGGTTGTGCAGGCCCGCCGCGCGGGCCGGGTGGTCCTCGATGCCGCGCGGGCTGGCGCTGCGGGTGGCCCCGGCGCGCCGCCACACCTCGTCGACGGCCTCGTGGCCGGCCCGGGCCAGGCAGAGGTTGGTGGCGAGGTTGGACGAGTGGGTGATCATCCGCTCGGTGAGCAGCCCCAGCGGCACGGTGGCGCCGAGCAGCGTCCACGGCACCGGATCACTGTCCCGGTCCGGGTCGTTGGCGAACGCACCTCCCGCCCGCGACACGAAGCCGTTGACCACGGGCACCGGTTCGCGGGGGTCGGCCCCGGCCCGGTGCAGTGCGGTCAGGACGGCGACCTTCATCGTGCTGGCGGCGTCGTGCGGCTCGTCCCCGTTCCGCTCGAACACCGGCTCTGCGCCCCATGGGGCGACCACTACGGAAAGCATGTCGGCCACCGTCCCCGCCCGGAGCCCGCCCCAAACCGACGCGCGCCTCGACGATGCCGCCGGACGGCCGCCGGCCGCACCACACGTCCGGTTGAGACCGCACGCGCGGGTCATGGATACTCTTGGCGGATCCCGCATCCATCCGCCCGCACACGCTTTCTGTCGGTACGTCAGCCCCGTGACGCCGATTCCGCGCCTGCTGCCCCAGGAGGATCCCGCCCGTGCCAGCATCCCGTCAGGTCGGCCTCGCGCTCGCGGCCGCCGGCTCCGCGATCGCCGGGACCGTGCTCCCGTTCACCGCGCACGCCGAGACCACCGTGCTCCACGTCGACAACGGCCCCCGCTCGAACTGCTCGGACGCCGGGACCGGCACCCGGGAGCGGCCTTTCTGCACGGTCCAGGCCGCCGCCGACGTGGCCGGACCCGGGCAGACCGTCCAGCTCGCACCCGACCGGCGGTTCACCGGCCAGGTCACCGTCAGGCGCTCCGGCGAGCCCGGTCGTCCGATCGTCTTCCAGGGCGCCGAGCAGGCCGACCGCGTGCCGAACGCGTCCGTGGGCACCCGCCGCTGGGCCCCGGGGGCGCCCCCCGCTCCGCACGCCTTCGTGTTCGAGGGCGTGCACGACATCACCGTGTCCGGCCTGCGCCTCGACGCCCCGCAGGAGGGCGTGCTCGTCAAGGACTCCACCCGGATCCTCGTCGACCACAACGACGTGGAGGCGGGCGATCCGGCCCGCGGCGGCGTCCAGGCCTTCCCGGCGGCGACCCCGAGCGTCCGGATCACCGGTACGGGCGCCAACGTCACGGTGAGCCGCAACCGGATCTCCGCCGCGCCCGTCACCGGCGTCGCGGTCGACAGCGGGACCTCCGGCGTCGTCGTCACCACCAACCTGATCACCGGGGGCGCCGGCCGCGGCGTGGTGGCCACCGACGCGCCCCGCACGATCGTGGTGGGCAACACCTTCGGACGCAACTGCGGGACCGACCTGGAGTTCGCCGGGAACTCCACCGGGTCGGTGGCCGAGAACAACATCCTGGCCAAGCGTCCCGCCCCGCGCTGCGGCGGCGCACCGCCCACCGCGATACCCCTGGTGGTGTCGGCCGGATCCGTCCGGAGCACCAAGGTCGACTACAACACCGTCGTCCCGTCGGGCCCGTACGCCTATTCCTGGGGCGGCACCCCGTTCGCCACCCCCGAGGCCTTCCGGGCGGTCGGACAGGGCGCGAGCGACAACGCCGTCGACCCGGGATTCGCCGCCGACGGCGAGGACTACACCCCGTCCGCCGTGGCGGGTCTGACCGACGCGGCCGACCCGACCGCCCTCGGCACGCCGGCCACCGACCTCCACGGCGCCGAGCCGGCCGATCACCCCGGCTTCCCCAACCCCACCGCGTGGGGCTACCGGGACCGCGGTGCCATCGAGCTCCAGGACCCGCTGCGCGTCCGCGTGAGCGCCCGCCACCGCCCCTGGCCGGGCCACCCGCTCAACGTGCGGTTGGCGGTCGGGTACTCCGCCGGCTGGACACCGGGCACCGCGAGCCTGGACTTCGGGGACGGCAGCGTGCCCCGTGCGGTCGAGCTCGGCTACGGGTTCCTCGACCACGACTACCCCGCCCCCGGCACCTACACCGTGACGCTCACCGCGACCGGACCGGCCGGTCCGGTCCGCACGTCCACCTCCGAGGTCGCCCTGCCCGGCCCCGGCCGCACCGGCGGCTCCTGACCGCGGACGGCCGCGCGGGCCGCTGTTCGGCGGACGGCCCCTCAGGCACGCCGGGCGTTGCGGTACGGGTGCCGGTGCGCGCGCGGGTGCCCGTGCGGGCGCGGCTCGCGGGGGCGCTCGGGGGCGAGCCGGGCGGCCGGGAGGCGGGCGGTGTCCAGCGGCCCGACGGCCCGTCCGGCCTCCTCGGCGTCCTGGGCGCCCCCGGCCAGCGCCGCGAGGTAGCGGGCCCGGGGCTGCGGGACGGCGCCGAGCGAGCGCACGTGCGGGGAGTCCCACTGGGCGTCCAGCAGCGTGCCCCCGGCGGCGGCGAAGCGGGCGGCGAGGTCGGCGACGGCGACCCGCGCGGCGTCCGGGCGGCGGTGGAACATCGAGTCCAGGCTGAGCACCGGCCCGGCGGCGATCCCGAACACCCCGCCGACCAGCTCGCCCTCCTCCCACACCTCCGCGCTGTGGGCCGCGCCGATCCGGTGCAGTCCGGTCAGCGCCTGCTGCAACTCCTCGGTGAGCCAGGGAGGTTCGCGCCCCTCGGCGCAGGCGGCGAGCACCTCCCCGAAGGCCAGGTCGGCGGTGGTCCACCAGTCCAGGCGGTTGCGCAGCAGCCGGGAGAGCTTGCGGCCGATCCGGACGCCGTCGACGGCGAGCAGCGGCCGCGGGTCGGGCGACCACCAGGCGAGCGCGTACGGGTCGGCATCGAGGCCGGCGTCGGGGCCGGCGTCGGGGACCGGCAGCAGGGCGATCTCGCCGGCCGCCACCGCCCGTTCGCAGCGGGCCTCGTTGAAGGCGCTCGCGTAGGGGTCGGCGGCGGGCAGCGGGAACAGTCCGCGCCGGTAGGCGGCGAGCAGGGTGCGGGGCGCGAGGTCGGCGCCGAACGCGGCCGGGCCGTCGGCGGGTGCCCGGGCGACGTCGAGCGCCGCGAAGAGCTCCTCGGGGGCGGTGGCCGTCATCGCGGCGCCTCCAGCGGCGGATCCTCCGGCGACGGCGCCTCCGGTGACGGTGCCTCCAACGCCGAGGCGCCCTGCGGCCGGGGCTCGCGCGGTGCGTCGAGGAAGCCGTCCGCGGTGAGCCGGTCGAGGTAGAAGTCGAGCAGGGCGTCGTCGACGGCGGGCAGTTCCACCCCGCTGCCGGCCAGCGCCCGTTCGGTGTCGGCCCGGTCGAAGCGCGGGAACATGGGGCGGAAGTACAGCTCGCTGATGGACAGTTCGGTGCCGGGCACGCGGTCGACGAAGAGCGGCACGAACGGCGTCATCGGGTGGGTGGGGTGCCGGGCGGCGAACCGGACGAGGTCGCGCACCCACCGCGGGTAGGGGACGAGGCGGACGCGGTGGCCGCGGGCGCGCAGCCGGGCGGCGAGGTCGGCGAGGTCGGCCGGGTGCGGTGAGGTCAGGTGGTAGACCTCGCCGATGGCGGGGGCGTGGGCGACCACGTGGCAGACCGCCCGGCTGAACCGGTCGGCCGGCACGAAGTCCAGCGGCAGCCGGACGTCGGGGCAACTGCCGCTCTGCGCGATGTACTTGATCAGGGCGCAGATCTCGGTGCCGGTGTTCATCACGCCGGTGCGCAGGTCCCCGGTGACGTCGTTGGTGCGCAGCACGGTGACCGGCAGCCCGCCCGCGGCGGCGTGGTGGAGCAGCTGTTCGGCGACCCACTTGCTCTCGACGTAGCCGACGGCGAGCTTGTCGGGGTGGGCGAGCGGGGTCCGTTCGGCGACCTCGCGCACGCCCGCCGGGCCGAAGCCGGCCAGCACGGCGAGGGTGGAGAGGTAGTGGACGGGGATGCCGCGGGAGTGTCCGGCGAGGCGGATCACCTCGCGGGTTCCGGCGACGTTGGCGGCGCGCAGCTGGTGGTAGGGGTAGAGGAAGTTGACCTGGCCGCCGAGGTGGTGGACGGCGTCGAGGCCGGCGGCCAGCCGCTCGAAGTGCTGCCGGCTCAAACCGAGCCGGGGTTCCGCGAGGTCGCCGACGAGCGGGACGACGCGGCGGTCGGCGAGGTCGTGGCGCAGGTAGCGCTGCTGGGCGGCGCGCAGGCGTTCGAGGGCGTGTTCCTCGTCGGGGGCGCGGACCAGGCAGTGGATGCGGGCGTCGGTGGTGTGCAGCAGGGCGTCCAGCAGGTGGGCGCCGCAGAAGCCGGTGGCGCCGGTGAGCAGGATCTCGGTGGGTTCGGCGCGGGAGGGGGCGGGGCTCCAGGACTGCCGCAGGGGGGTGTCGAGGCGGGCCTCGGCGGCCCAGTCGACGGCGGCCTCGCCGGCGGGGGGCCCGCCGGCGGCGAGGGTGGCGGCGGCGAAGGCGCGCAGGGTGGCGTCGCGCAGTAACGCGCGGGTGAGGAAGCGGATCCGGGTGACGTCGATGCCGAACACGATGCGGGCGCGGGCGAGCATCTCCATGGCGAGCAGGGAGTTGCCGCCGAGTTCGAAGAAGTCGTCGTCGGGGCCGATCTCCTCGATGCCGAGCAGTTCGGACCAGAGCCGGGCGACGCCGGTCTCGACGGCGGTGCCGGTGCCTCCTGCGGCGGGTGCCTGCTCGCGGCGGTCGGGGGGCGCGTCCGCCCGGGCCCGCGCCGCCGCCCCGTCCGGCCGGTCCCCGGCCTCCCGATGCCCCTCATAACGGCCCCCGTCCGCCGGGCTCCGGTCCGCCCGTTCGCCGTCGCGCGGCCGCACCCGGGGCGGGGCGTCCGGCAGCCGGCGGCGGTCGATCTTCCCGGCCGGGGTGAGCGGCATGCCGGCGAGCGGAACGAAGCGGTCCGGGACCATGAAGTCCGGCAGCCGTTCGGCGAGGTAGGCGCGGATCCGGCCGCGCCGGGCGCGGGGGCCGGAGACGGCCCGGTCGGTGAGCGTGTAGTACGCGGTGAGCACGCGGCTGCCGTCGCCGCCCTCGCCGGCGGCGACCCGCGCCTGCCGGACGTCGGGGTGGCCGGCGAGCACGGACTCGACCTCGGCGGGGTCGACGCGGTGGCCGCGGATCTTCAGCTGGTCGTCGTAGCGGCCGAGGACCTCCAGGGTGCCGTCCGCCCGCCAGCGCCCGGCGTCGCCGGTGCGGTACATCCGCTCGCCGGGGCCGGGGGCGTAGGGGTCGGGCAGGAACGCTTCGGCGGTCGGGCCGGGCGCCTTCCAGTAGCCGCGGGCCAGGCCCGGCCCGCCGAGGTGGATCTCGCCCTTCTCGCCGGGGCGTACGGGGCCGAGCCGGGCGTCCAGCACGTGCACCCGCACCCCGGGCAGCGGCCGTCCGATCGGTACCGGGGCGCCGGGTCCGTGCGGACCGGGCGCGGCGAGCGTGCGCCGCGTGACGGCTCCGAGCGTGGAGGTGACGGCCGCCTCGCTGACCCCGTAGGCGTTGACCAGCCGGACGCCCGGCAGCCGTTCCAGGCAGGCCCGGCAGTCGTCCTCGTGCACGGTGTCGCCGCCGACCACGATCAGCCGCAGTCCTTCGGGCGCGGGCCCGCCGGGCGGGAAGAGGCCGAGCAGGTGGTGCCAGTAGGCGGGCGTGAGGTCGGCGACGGTGAGCCGCAGCGCGGGCATCCGGTGGGCGAGCTCGGTGGGCGCCCAGGTGCGGGCGCCGCCGAGGACGAGGGTGGCTCCGGCGGCGAGGGTGGCGAAGACCTGTTCCAGCGCGGTGTCGAAGCCGAGCGCGGCGAGCTGGAGCACCCGGTCGGCCGGGGTGAGCCCGTAGGCGTCGATCACCCGGTCCAGGGTGAAGGCCAGGGCGCGGTGGGTGACCGGCACGCCCTTGGGGGTGCCGGTGGTCCCCGAGGTGTAGATCAGGTAGGCCAGGTCGTCCGGCACGCCGATGTCGGGCACCTCGGCCGGCGCCGTGGCGCCCTCGTCCGGGGTCACCGTCCGCACCTGCGGGAAGCGCGTCCCCTCCCCCGCCACGACCAGGTGCGCGCCGCAGTCCGCGACCAGCCGGGCGAGCCGCCGGTGCGGGTGCGCCGGGTCCAGCGGCAGGAAGGCGCCGCCCGCCTTGAGCACGGCGAGCCAGGCGGTCACCAGGTCCGCTCCGCGTTCCAGGCACACGGGGACGATCCGTTCCGGCCCGGTGCCCAGGGCGCGCAGCACCGCGGCGAGCCGTTCGCTGCGGGCGTCCAGCTCTCCGTAGTCGAGCGTGCGGTCGTCCGCGACGACGGCGGCGGCACGCGGGTCGTGCGCGGCGCGTGCCCGGACCAGCCCGTGCACGGTGCCGGCGGACCCGGAGCGGGGTCGGGCACCGATTCCGGGTTCGTGTCCGGGGGGTCCGCAGCCGAGTCCGGCGGGAGCCCACTCGCGCTCCACGTACCCGCGGCACTCCTCGGACGGGGCGGGCCCGAACACCGGGCGCCAGCCGCCCGGCACCGTGAGGTCCCCCGGCCAGATCGCGTACTGACCGTCCTGGCTGACCAGCACGGCGTGACGTCCGGAACGCGCTCCGGGCTGTGCTCCCCGTGCGCTCTCTGCTGCATCGTCCACCGGCTTGACCTCGTGCTGTGGCGGCAGAATGCTGGGAGGTGCGACATTTCCGACTATACGCACTCAAGGCCCATTTCGAACGTCCGACCGGACCTCCCCGGCCCGGGACGGACGCTCGCGAGCCCCTGCCCGGACCCCACCGTCCCGCTCGGGGCGGGCGTGGTGATGCCGAGGAGGAGGTAGCTCGTTGACACGTCGGCGCCAACGCCTGATGGTCTGTTACCTGGCGTGGATGGTGCTGTTCACCGGCATCTACTACACCAACCCCTCCCAGCGGATCATCTGGTGGACGGGCATCGGCCTGGGCGGCGTCGCCGCCATCGTGGTCGGCGTCCGCCTCAACCGCCCCTCCCACGCCGTCTACTGGTACCTGCTGGCGCTCGCCAACCTCAGCTTCACCGCGGGCGAGGTGGTGCAGGTCGTCCAGATGCAGTTCCTGCACCTGGGCAGCCCGTTCCCGTCCGTCGCCGACGGCTTCTACCTCGCCGAGTACCTGCTCTACGCGGCCGGCGTGCTGGGCTTCATCCGCTGGCGGACGGCGCATCAGGACCGGGCCAGCCTGCTGGACGCGCTCATCCTCACCATGGGCCTGGCGCTGCTCGCCTGGATCTACCTGATCCTGCCCTACGCACGGAACCCGGACCTGGACTGGTTCCAGAAGGCCGTCTCGATCGCCTACCCGCTCGGCGACGTCGTCGTGCTCGCCCTGCTGCTGCGGCTGATCGTGCCGCGCGGCGGGGTCAGCCGCTCCCTGCAGCTGCTCGCCGCCGGAACGGTCGGCCTGCTGGTCTCCGACATCCTGTACGGGCTGATCCTGCTGCACGGCGACTGGCACATCGGCACCCCCGTGGACCTCGGCTGGGCCGCCTTCTACACCGCCTGGGGCGCCGCCGCGCTGCACCCCTCGATGGTCGAGCTGACCAGACCCATCCCCAGCCAGCAGCCGGACATCGGCCCCGGCCGGCTCGCCCTGCTCACCGCGGCCTCGCTGATCGCGCCGACCATCCTGATGGTGGAGGCGGCCAACGGGAACACCAGCAACGCCGGGGTCATCGGCGCCTTCTCGGCGATCCTCTACCTGCTGGTGCTCGCCCGGCTGGCGGTCGTGGTGCGCGCCCGCCGGCAGGCCGTCGCCCGCGAGCGGGCGCTGCGCGAGGCCGGCTCCTCGCTCACCGCGGCCGTCACCGTCGAGGAGGTCGCCGACGCCGTCCAGGCCGCCGCCTCCACCCTGATGCCCACCGAGCCGGGCCACGTCGCGCTGCTCGCCGTCACCGACGGCGGCGTGCTGCACGTCCGGCACGCCGAGCGCGGGGCGGGCCGCCACCACCTCGGCGCCGGACGCGACTCGGGCGAGGTGCTCGCCCTGGCCGCCTACCGGGAGACCCGGCTGCTACCCGTCGAGGACATCGGCAGCGGCCTCGCCGCCCGGATCGACGGCATGCCGAACGCCCTGCTCTGCCCGCTCACCCTCGCCGAGCGCCCCTCCGGCGACCCGCTGATCGGCGCGCTCATCGTCACCGGCACCGAGCAGGAGCTGACCAGCCTCTGGGGCTCGCTGGAGATCCTCGCCGCGCAGGCCGCGCTCGCCGTCGAGCGGGTCATGCTCAGCCAGGAGATCACCCGGCGCGACAGCGAGGCCTACTTCCGCACCCTGGTGCAGAGCGCCGGCGACGTCATCCTGATCCTCGACGACGACGACTCGGTGCGCTACGCCTCGGCCTCCTCCGCCGGGCGCGTCCTCGGCCGCTCCGACCTGGAGGGCACGCTGCTCACCGACCTGGTGCCGCCCGAGGACAGCCGGGCGGTCGGCAAGGCGCTGGCCCGGATGCGCGGCCCCGCCGTCACCGGCGGCGCCCGCTCCGGCCTGGACACCCAGCGTGAGCACTGGCGGTTACTGCGGTCCGACGGCTCCCCGATCGAGGCCGAGGTGCGCTGCAACGACCTGCGCGACGATCCGACGGTCGGCGGTCTGGTGCTCACCCTGCGCGACGTCACCGAGCAGCGGCAGATGGAGCGCGAACTCACCCACCGGGCCTTCCACGACTCGCTCACCGGCCTCGCCAACCGGGTGCTGTTCCGCGACCGGGTCGGCCACGCGCTCTCCCGCGGCGAGCGCAGCGGCGCCGTCACCGGGGTGCTCTTCCTCGACCTGGACGACTTCAAGGTGGTCAACGACACCCAGGGCCACGCGGTCGGCGACGAGCTGCTGGTCGCCGTCTCGCTGCGGATCTCCACCGCGCTGCGCTCCTCCGACACGGCCGCCCGGCTCGGCGGCGACGAGTTCGCGGTGCTGGTGGAGGACGCGCTGGAGCCGGCCGACGTCGGGACGATCGCCCAGGCCGTGCTGGCGGCGTTCACCGAGCCGTTCAAGCTGAGCGCGGGCGCGGTGCGGGTGTCGGCGTCGATCGGGGTGGCGACGACGGAGGACAGCGTGGACGGCACCGAGCTGCTGAGCCACGCGGACCTCGCGCTGTACTCGGCGAAGGCGGCGGGCAAGCGGCAGTGGTGCCTCTACCAGCCGGCGCTGCAGGCCGGGCTGATGGCGCGGCACGAGCTGAACGAGAACCTGGACGCCGCGCTCGCCGAGTCCGCCTTCCGGCTGTACTACCAGCCGATCGTCGATCTGCGGACGGGTGACCTGGTCGCCTTCGAGGCCCTGGTCCGGTGGCCGCACGACCGGCGCGGCATGGTGCTGCCCGACGAGTTCATCGCCCTCGCCGAGGAGAGCGGCCAGATCGTGCCGCTCGGCGCCTGGGTCCTGGAGCGCGCCGCCCAGGAGGCGGCCGCCTGGCACGACCTCAGCACCCCCGCCCGCGCCACCGCCGGCCTGCCCCCGCTGCGGGTCAACGTCAACGTCTCCGCCCGCCAGTTCCGCGACGCCGGCTTCGTCGACGTGGTCCGCGGCGCCCTGCGCTCCTCCGGCATCCCGCCCGGGTCCCTGGTCCTGGAGCTGACCGAGTCCGTCCTGATGCGCCGCGACGACCGCGTCCACACCGACATGCACACCCTCGGCGAACTCGGCGTCGGCATCGCCATCGACGACTTCGGCACCGGCTACTCCTCGCTGTCCTACCTGCGCGAGTTCCCGATCTCCGTGCTGAAGATCGACAAGTCCTTCATCGACGGCCTCGGCCTCTCCCAGCAGCAGTACGCCCTCGTCGAGGGCATCACCCGGATCGCCGACACCCTCGACGTCCAGGTCATCGCCGAGGGCATCGAGCACCCCGAACAGCGCGACCTCCTCGCCGCCATGGGCTGCCCCCTCGGCCAGGGCTACCTCTTCGCCCACCCCCTCACCGCGGACCAGGCCCAGGACTTCATCACCCGCCACACCACCACCCTGAGCCACCCCTCCCGCACCGGCCCGTGAGCCCAGGAGAACACCACCCGGAACATGAACGCCACACGGAGTTGCCATCTCCGAGGATCATCCGGGCCGCCGCCTACGGCACCCGGAAGGCGCCCGCGCGGGCGGCATGCTCGGCGGCGGCGGCGGCGCGATCGGCGGCGGCCTGGTCGAGGGGGTCGGGGGTGGTGAGCATGCGGTAGTAGAGGGGGGCGGAGACGGCGCGGATGACTTCGGCGGGGTCGGTGCCGGGCGGGAGGTCGCCGCGGTCGACGGCCTCCGTGACGCAGGGGGCCCACTCCTCGACGCGGGCGCGGTAGAAGCGGTGGAGGGCCTCGGCGGCGGCCGGGTCACAGGTGGCGGCGACCAGCACGGCGCGGAACAGGGCGCCCTGGCGGGGGTCGGCCAGGGTGCGCCGGACGAGGCGGGCGTTGGCCCGCAGGTCCTCGTGGAGGGAGCCGGTGCGGCTGCGCGGGAGGGACTGCTCGGCCATGTCGGCGAGGACGTCGGCGAGCAGCGCGCCGACCGAGCCCCAGCGCCGGTAGACGGTGGTGCGGCCGACCTCCGCCCGCCGGGCGATGTCGCCGAGGTCGAGCCCGGCGAAGCCGACCTCGACGAGGGCGTCCTCGGCCGCCTTCAGCACGGCGGTCCGCACGCGCGCCGTCCGGCCGCCCGGCCGCTGCATGCCCTGGGCTCCCTGGGTTCCCTGCGGGCCCTGCGGGCTCGATGAAGTCATTAACGGGATTCCTGTTCCATTAGCGTCGCCGACAGTGCTAGGGTCGGTGGCATCTTAACGGCACCACAGTCCCGTTAGCGAAGGGAACCCCCCATGGAGCACCGCCGCCTCGGCGCATCCGGCCTCACCGTCCCCGCCCTCTCCCTCGGCACCGGCACCTTCGGTGGCCGCGGCCCGCTCTTCGGCGCCTGGGGCAACTCCGACGCCGACGACGCCCGCCGTCTGCTCGACATCGCCATCGACGCCGGCGTCACCCTCTTCGACACCGCCGACGTCTACTCCGACGGCGCTTCCGAGGAGGTCCTCGGCCAGGCCCTCAAGGGCCGCCGCGACCAGGTGCTGATCTCCACCAAGGCCGGCCTGCCCGTCGGCGACGGCCCCAACGACGCCGGCACCTCCCGCGCCCGCCTGGTCACCGCCGTCGACGCCGCGCTGCGCCGCCTCGACACCGACCACATCGACCTCTTCCAGCTGCACGCCTTCGACGCCGCCACCCCCGTCGAGGAGGTGCTCGCCACCCTGGACGACCTGGTCCGCGCCGGGAAGGTCCGCTACACCGGCGTCTCCAACTTCTCCGGCTGGCAGCTGATGAAGTCCCTCGCCGCCGCCGACCGCGACGCCCGCCCCCGCTACGCCGCCCACCAGGTCTACTACTCCCTCGTCGGCCGCGACTACGAGTGGGAGCTGATGCCGCTCGCCCAGGACCAGGGCGTCGGCGCGCTGGTCTGGAGCCCCCTCGGCTGGGGGCGCCTCACCGGGCGGATCCGCCGCGGCGCCCCGGTCCCGGCCGGCAGCCGCCTGCACGACACCGCGGACTACGGCCCGCCGGTCGACGACGAGCTGCTGTACGACGTGGTGGACGCGCTGGACGCGATCGCCGAGGAGACCGGCCGGACCGTCCCCCAGGTGGCGATCAACTGGCTGCTGCGCCGGCCCACCGTCTCCTCGGTGATCATCGGCGCCCGCAACGAGGAGCAGCTGCGCCAGAACCTCGGCGCGGTGGGCTGGGAGCTGGCGCCCGAGCAGGTCGCCCGGCTGGACGCGGCCAGCCTGCGCACCGCGCCGTACCCCTACTTCCCGTACCGCCGTCAGGAGGCCTTCGCCCGCCGCAACCCGCCGCTCGCGGGCTGAGCACGGGCGGGGGCGTGCGGGCGGGGGCGCGGGCGGGCAATAACCGCTTGTCATCGCAGCTCACGGCAGGGCATCGTCAAGACCATGATCGAACTGAGTGAACTGACCTCCGACGACTGGCCGCTCTGGCGCGAGCTGCGCCTGGCCGCCCTGGCCGAGGCGCCGTACGCCTTCGGCTCCGCGCTCGCCGACTGGCAGGGCGAGGGCGACCGCGAGGAGCGCTGGCGGTCCCGGCTGGAGATCCCGGGCGCCCTCGACCTGGTCGCCCTCGTGGACGGCGAGCCCGCCGCGATGGCGACCGGCGTGCCGCAGGACGGTCACGCCGAGCTGATCTCGATGTGGGTCGGCCCGAAGGCGCGCGGCCGGGGCGTCGGCGCCCTGCTGATCACCGGGATCGAGCGGTGGGCCGCCCGGCAGGGCCTGCCCGCCCTGCGCCTCGCCGTGATGCCGGGCAACACCCACGCCATCGCCCTCTACGAGCGCACCGGCTTCACCGACACCGGCGAGCCGGGTGACCTCCTCCCCGACGGCGTGAGCCGCGAGATCGTGATGGCCAAGCCGCTGCCGGCCGCCTGATCAGGCGCGGCTGCCCAGCGCCCGCAGGACGAACGGGAGGAGGCGGTCGGCCGTCTCCTCCGCCGCCCGCGCGTCCACCTGGTCGGGCGCCTCCGGGGTGAGGAAGAACCGGCTCATGACCGGGCCGACGACCACGTCACCGAGCAGGCCGGCGTCCTCGGGCGGCGGGATCTCCCCGCGCTCGACGGCGCGCCGCACGATCGTGCCCACCCGCTCGTGCACCGGCGCCAGGAAGGCCGCCGCGAGCGCCTCGGCCAGGGCGGTGCTCCGGGTGGCCTCGCCGATCAGGGCCCGCATCAGCCGGCCGCCCTCGCCGGTCATCGCGGCGGCCTTGTCCCGGAGCAGGGCGCGCAGATCGCCTTCGAGGCTGCCGGTGTCGGGCTGGACGGTGAGGTCCTCGGTGCAGAGCGCTGCCGCGGCGATGACCAGGTCCTCCTTGGAGGACCAGCGGCGGTAGAGGGTGGCGGTGGAGACGCCCGCCCGGGCGGCCACCGCGGCGGTGGTCAGCCCGCCGTAGCCGCTCTCGGCCAGTACGGCCAGGGTCGCGTCCAGCAGTGCCCGGTCCCGGCTCGCGTCACGGGGGCGGCCCCGGCGTGCCGCGGTCTCAGTCATTCCACCAGCATATCGGCACAAGAAACGAAAACGTTTCGTTTCGTATAGGCTCGGCGGCATGAGCGCCTCCACCGAACCCCTCGCCCTGGACGCCGCCGACGCTGCCGCCGACATCACCGGCACCGCCACCGACGCCACCGACGCCGCCTCGACCGTCGCCCGTCTGAACGCCGCCTTCGCCGCCGGCCGCACCAGGCCGGTCGCCTGGCGCAAGGCGCAGCTGCGCGCCCTGCGGCGCCTGCTCGTCGAGCAGGAGGCCGTCTTCGCCGCCGCCCTCTGGGCCGACCTCGGCAAGAACGCCACCGAGGCCCACACCACCGAGATCGGCTTCACCCTCAACGAGATCGACCACACCCTGCGCCACCTGGACCGCTGGCTGCGCCCGCGCCGCGTCCCGGTGCCGCTGTCGCTCCAGCCGGCCCGGGCCCGCACGGTGCGCGAGCCGCTGGGCACCGTGCTGATCATCAGCCCGTGGAACTACCCGCTGCAGCTGGCCCTCTCCCCGCTGGTCGGCGCCCTGGCCGCCGGCAACACCGCGGTCGTCAAGCCCAGCGAGCTGGCCCCGGCGACCTCGGCCGCCCTCGCCGAGTGGCTGCCGCGCGCCCTGGACCCGCGGGCGGTGGCCGTCGTCGAGGGCGGGGTGCCGGAGACCACGGCGCTGCTGGAGCAGCGCTTCGACCACGTCTTCTACACCGGCAACGGCACCGTCGGCCGGATCGTGATGGCCGCCGCCGCCCGCCATCTCACCCCGGTCACCCTGGAGTTGGGCGGCAAGAGCCCCGCCGTCGTGGAGCCGGGCACCGACCTCGCGGCGGCGGCCCGCCGGATCGTCTGGGGCAAGTTCATGAACGCCGGGCAGACCTGCGTCGCCCCCGACTACGTGCTCGCCGTCGGGGACACCGCGCCGGCGCTGGAGCGGCACCTCACCGCGGCGATCCGGGCGATGTACGGCGCCGACCCCGCCACCAGCCCCGACTACGGGCGCATCGTCAACGAGCGGCACTTCGACCGGCTGTCCGCCCTCCTCGGGGACGGCCGCCTGGTCACCGGCGGCGACCGGGACCGCGCCACCCGCTACCTCGCCCCGACCGTCCTGGCCGACGTCGAGCCGGACGCGCCGGTGATGCGCGAGGAGATCTTCGGTCCGGTCCTGCCGATCGTCCGCGTCCCCGACCTGGACGCGGCGATCGCCTTCATCACCGCCCGCGACAAGCCGCTCGCCCTCTACGCGTTCACCGCCTCGGCCCGTTCCAAGGCCCGGCTGACCGCACAAACCTCCTCCGGCGCCCTGAGCTTCGGCGTCCCCAACGCCCATCTGGCCGTGCCCGGACTGCCGTTCGGCGGCGTCGGCGAGAGCGGCATGGGCGGCTACCACGGCCGGCACTCGCTGGACACCTTCAGCCACACCAAGGCCGTCCTCGACAAGCCGCTGCGCGCGGACACCCTGCGGCTGGCCTACCCGCCGTTCACCGCGCGCAAGTCGGGGCTGCTGCGGCGGTTCCTGTAAGGCGAGGCCACCTCCCGACTCCTCCCGGCTCCTCCCGGTTCCTTCCGGTTCCTCCCGGTTCAGGCACTCCACAGGTAGACGCTGAACGACGTGGCCTCGTCCCCGAGGTCCCACGACCGTCGCTCGGTGAACACCCGGCGCCCGCACCCGAGTTCGCGCTCGCACCCACGCTCGGGCGCCGGCTCGGGCTCCGGCGCGTCGGCCGTCGCGGTGAGGACGGACAGGGCCATCCTCGTCATCGCGGCGCCACGCAACGGCCGGAGGGACTGCGTCGTCTCGCTCATGCCGCCAGCCTCTCGGCCCCGCTCACCCGACTCCCGGACATTCCCCTGCCGTTCACCCGATCAACGGACCGTACGGGATGCGGACTTGACGCCTCCGGGGAAGAGCCGGCCGAGGTGGTGGTGCAGGACGCCCGGGGGAACGCCCCGCCATCGTCGACGACCACCTGCCGCGGTTCATCAGCGGCGCGGTCAGGGCGGCCCGCTAGCCTCCGGACATGGCGAACTACGCGTATCTCTGCACCACCGAGGTGGCCTCCCTCTACCCCTCCAGCCAGCTGAAGGGCTTCGATCCGCAAGGCGGGGTCATCGCGCACGACGTCTCCGGCGTGCCGCTGCTCTGGCTGGCCATGTTCCGGCCGGCGGACCTCGTGACCGGGGTGTTCACGATCGACGAGGACGACCTGGACGACGACGAGGAGGCGGAGGTGGAGGCCACCGCGCCGCTGGTGGCGAAGGAGCGGGCACTCGCGCAGCTCGACGCGGCGCTGCCGGTGCTGAACGCGCTGTTCGCCGCCGAGGGTCCGCTCGACACCCATGCCGCGCTGCTGCGGCAGGCGGTCGAGCAGGCGCCGGGCGCGTTCGTGACGATCGAGCTCGACGAGATCGAAGGGATCTGGGAGGAGGAGGGCACCTTCCAGCCCACCCTGCGCGCCGCACTGGCCGGCCTCGACGGCGGCCTCGACGGCAGCGCGCGGACCGCCGCCGACCGCGCGCGGCTGATCGAGCTGTCGCGACTGCGGCCCGGCCGCCCGTTCCCCTCCGCCCGGCTGATCGTCGACGGGCTGGAGGCCGGTGACGACGACTACTGGAACCTCGTGCGACTGCTCGGCACGAGCTTCGCCGCCGAGGTGCCGTGGGAGAGGGCGGCCTGATTCGATCGACCGCAAGGAAGTGATCGCCAGAAATTTACACAACTGCCATCTGACAGTTCTGCCACTTCCCTAACTTGGGTGGGGCCCGGCCACGGACCCGCGGCCGGGCCCCACCAGAGTGAGGCCGCACATGACGCACGACGGCACCATCGGCATCGTCCAGATCTCCGACACCCACTTCCGCGCCGCCCCCGGCACCCGGTCCTTCGTCGCCCACGAGCCCGAGGACGGCCTCGCGGCGGTGTTCGCCGACGCGGCGGACGCGATCGCGGACGCCGCCCTGGTGGTCGCCACCGGCGACCTGGCGGACCTCGGCGAGCCCGGTGCCTACGACCGGCTGGGCGGGATGCTGGACACGCTGCCCACCCCCGTCTACTGCCTCGGCGGCAACCACGACCGGCACGACCCGATGCAGGCCCGGCTGCCCCGCCCCAACGTGCACGTCGAGCCCGCCGTCCAGGTCGGCAACTGGCTGATGCTGCTGCTCGACACCAACGCCCACGGGCGCGAGGCCACCGACGACGGCGGCTACCGCGACCTCGACGACCGGGTCCACCGGGCCGCCCAGCCCGGCCTCACCCCGGTCGAGGAGCAGCGCGCCCGCGCGATCCTGACCGCCACGGGGGCGGAGCACGTCTTCCTCTGGCTCCACCAGCCGCCGCTGCCGCAGACCGCCCCGGACACCGAGACCTACCGCGAACTCACCCGGCTGGTCCGCGACTTCCCCACGATCCGGGCGATCGGCGCCGGCCACCTGCACGGCGACCTCTCCGGCGAGTTCGAGGGCCGCCCGGTCCACGTCTGCCCGTCCAGCTTCATGAGCATCGACGCGCCCAACCGCATCCTGGAGGGCCCCGGCTACCGCACCTACCGGCTGCACCCCGACGGCCGCGTCGACACCGAGGTCCGCATCGTCCCCGGCCCGATGACCGAGGCCATGCGCGCCACCCCCATGCCGGCCTTCCTCGCCGACATGATGGCCGGCCGGATCACCGGCCGGGAGCTCAACGCCCTCAGCGACGACGAGTTCGAGGCCCGCTACGGCGAGCGCCGCCCGCTCGCCCACCGGTAGCCACGCGGCCCGGCCGACCGCCGCGCCCGATTGTCGGTGCCGGATGACAGGCTGCGCCCATGAGTTACGACCTTGCTGTATGGGAGGGCGAGCGGCCCGCCGACGACGCCGCCGCGAGCCAGTGCTTCGACGACCTCTACGAGAGGTACGTCGGCACCGACATCCCCCCGACCGACCGCATCGCCGCCTACGTCGCCGCCCTCCTGCAACGGTGGCCCGACCTGACCGAGGACGAGCACGACATCTCGCCCTGGTCGACGGGCCCCCTGATCGGGGAGGCGAGCGGCCCGCTGATCTACTTCCCGATCCGCTGGAGCATGGTCGAGGAGGCCGCCGTCCACGCCTCGCAGCTGGCCGCCTCGATGGGCCTCAACTGCTTCGACCCGCAGTCCCAGTGCCTCCTGCCGGGGTGACCGCGAGGATTTCCGGGTTCCCGCCCCCGGCGCACCCTCGGCCCCGTCCTCGGCCCCGTCCTCGGGTGGTCGGGAGTGGGAAGTCGGAGCGGCCGGCTCTCCACTCCCCCGGTGCGGGCGGCTAGCCGGCCGGCGGGTACGGGTGGGGGTGGCCGAGGTGGGGGAAGACGGGGAGGAGGTCGGTGTGCGGGGGGATGTGATCGCTGGTGATCTTGCCGCCGGAGATCATGGCGAGGCGGGCCGAGGTCACGTCGTCGGTGAGGGTCCGGCCGTTGGGATAGGCGGCGGGGCGGGAGCGGTCGTAGCGCAGGATGTCGGGGAGGACGAGCTTCAGCGTCTCGGTGGCGGCGTCGGTGGTGTAGTCGCCGGTGTGCTGGAGGACGGCCGTCCACGGCCGACGGTAGGTGTCCCAGTCGTCGGCCGGCTCCCCCGTGTTGTACACGTCCTTGATCTCCTCCGCGTTGAAGTAGGCGGTGAGCGAGGGGTGGGCGCCGCGATCGACCGAGACGAGCCGCCCGTCCTGGTGGAGGCTGACCCGCGCCCACACGCCGATCGTCGGCTCCGGGCCGAGGTCGGCGTCCGGCACTTCGAGGGCGATGCCGAAGACGTTGGCGTCCTTCATCGCGTCCTTGCCGGTCCAGCTGAAGTTGTTGACGATCCCTTCGAGGTCCGCGAAGAAGGGGTCGCTGCGCAGCCCGACCGAGAGCCGGTACCCGCCGTAGGGCGAGGGGATGATGTGCGGCGCGCCACCGAAGGCCACCGGGGCGTCGGCGAACACGACGTCGCCCGAGTCCTCGTGCTTGCGCGCCGCCTCGCCGGTCGCGCGGCGGACGGTGACGCTCTGGGCGGACCCGGCGCCCCCGCCGCCCGGCGCGGAGAAGGTGAACGAGTACGCGACGTCGGCGCGATTGTCACCGTCGTTGTCGATGTTGATGCGGTAGACCGCGTCCGGGTGGAACTCCGTGCCGCCGGTGGGGGCGTAGGGGTTCACGTTCATGATGAGGACGGTGCGGCCCGGGGCGTCGGCGGCCGGGAAGGCGAACAGGTCGGTGAGGTCCAGCCGGGCATCGCCGCGCGGTGAGCGGAGGTTCGGTCCGCTGAGGTGGTGGGACATGGCGGTAGAGCTACCAGGGTGCCCCGCGCGGACCGGGGAGGACACCCGCGAACCCGGCTCCTGTCCGCCGATCGGCGGACAGGAGCACGGGACGGCCGGAAGCCGAAGCGGCGACCCACTGCCAACCCCCGTGTCGCGGCGGCTCGAAGCGCACCGGCCGCGACCGTGGCAGGGGGCCGGGGAAATCGATCGGTCCCGCGGCCGTACTGCGCTCCTGGGTGGAGTCCAGGATGTCTTCGTCGCGACCAACACTCCCCTGCCGACGGCGCGGTGGCTACGCTCTTGCGCGAGGACGCAAAGGCTTCGAGCGTCGTCGAGCGTATCGAGCGATCCACGCCAGCACCGCCAGGGAGCGCGCCAGGGATGCCCCGTTGATACAGATCCGTCTGACGACCGACGACCTCGACCGGATGCGGGTCGCCGAATCGCCCGACTTCGGGTACGAACTCGCGCTGAGCGGGCGGCACTTGATCGTCAGGCCGCCCGGCCGCCACCTCTCGGCGTGGCGCCTGGACGTCGCCCGCGCCTGGAACCCGCGGCACAACCGGCTGTTCGACCTCTATACCGACCTCTACCTGCCGGCCTTCTTCGACGAGGCCGTGCAGCCCGCGCCGGCCCCGGTCGATCCCGCCTCCCCGCCCGCCGTCGCCCATCTGCGGGACCTGGCCCGGTCCTCCGCGCTGACGCCGTTCACCCGCGCACTCGCCGAGGGCAACCCCCGGGCGGCCACCGCGCTGGACCGGATCCTCGCCGGCCTGCGGGCCACCGCGCTGGACCCCTACCGCCGGCGCATCTCCTCCCTCGTCGCCACCGCCTCCGCGACCACCCGGGCCCACGCCGCCGTCGGCGGCCCGGACGGCCTGCTGCGCTCGATCCACCCGTCCGTCGACTGGGACGGGCGCCACCTGCGGCTGAACACCCGGGTCGACTCCGTGGACTCCCTCGAAGGACGGCCCTTGATCTTCCAGCCCTCCGCGCTCGCCACCGGCATCACCTTCAACCCGCTCGCCGACGCGGTGATCGTCAGCTACCCCACCGCCGCCACCCCCCTCACCCGGGACCCCGAACTCCACACGCCGCCCCGGGCCTTGCAGTCCCTGCTGGGCACGACCAGGGCGGCGGCCCTGGTCGCCGTGGCCCGGACCCCCGCCCTCACCACCGGACGGCTCGCCGCCACCCTCGGCGTCTCCCCCGCCGCCGCCTCACGACACGCCTCCGTCCTGCGCGACGCCGGCCTCATCGCCACCATCCGCAACGGCCAGAGCGTCCACCACCACCCCACCCGCCTCGGCCTCGAACTCGCCCACGGCACGGCCGCCGATCAGAGCACCCAGGACGCCGCCTCCCCGTCCGGGGCCGTGTAGCCGACCAGCTGCGCGCCGCCGGGGGTCGCGGTGAGGGTGAACCACTCGCGGCGCGGCCGGTGGTCGCGACGCCAGGTGGTGTGGGCGGTCTCGACCAGCCGCCAGAGGTCGCGCGGCCCGCTCGCGGTCACGGCGGACGGGCGGCCGGGGTGGTCCGGGTGGTCCTGGACGTGGACGGTCGCAGGTCCCGCAGCGTGCTGCCGATGTCGTTCCTCACGCGGTGCCGAACCGCTCCCACCAGGACCCGAACGGCTCGGCGTGGCCAAGAGCCGCGTCCCTGAGGGCGATCCACTTCCCGGGGCCGAGGGTGGAACTCGAACGCCCGCACGGGAAGTCGGGCGGGCCGACTTCCCGTGCGGGGCAGTGGTGGGTGGTCAGGTGGTGGGGGTGAGGGCGAGGTCGGTGAGGAGGGTGCGGATGGGGCGGACGGCCGGGACGCCGTGGCTCCATCGCCGAGCCCCCGCTCAAGCTCGTCCTCATCGAGGGCGGGGCCGTCGAGGACACCCGGCTGGACCACCTCGGCGTCGAGGTCGGGAGCACCGAGCAGGTCACCGCCACGACCGCCCGTCTCCGGGAGGCCGGGCTGGCGACCTCCGAGGAGAGCAACACCTCCTGCTGCTACGCCGTCCAGGACAAGGTCTGGGTGCACGGCCCCGGCAAGGAGCCCTGGGAGGTCTACGTCGTCAAGGCCGAGGCCAAGGCCGAGGGGGCGGCGACGGCCTGCGGCTGACGAACGCCCCGGGTGTCAGTGGGGGCGGGCAGAGTGGCGGGCATGGTGGATGGACTCGATGGGCTCGATGGACTCGACGCGCTCGACTGGGCGCGGATGCAGCACGCCTACGGCACCGCCGAGGAGGTGCCGGGCCTGCTGCGGGCGCTCGGCTCTCCCGAGGAGGAGGAGTGGAGCGGCGCGCTCAGCAGGTTCTACAGCGCCGTGCACCACCAGGGCGACGTGTACCGGTGCACGGCCGCGAGCGTGCCGTTCCTGTTCGCGTTGGCGGGCGACGGGGCTGTGGCCGGGCGGGCGGCGGTGGTCGAACTGCTGGTCAGCATCGGCAGTTCGGCGGACGCGGTCGGCGGGACGGCAGAGGACGCGTCCGACCTCTCGGGGCACTTCGAGGCCCTGGGGATGATGCGGGAGCGAGCCGAGGCGTTCATCGGGTTCGCCGCGGACGGCGACCCGCTGGTACGGCGGGCCGCGATACCCGCGCTCGGGCTGTTCGTCGACGACGCGGAGCGCGCCGTCGCGGTGCTGCGGGAACAGCTGCCCGCCGAGCCGGGGGTGGTCGAACGGCTGCGGCTGGTCGAGGCGACGGCCGGCCTGGCATTGCGCAGGCCCGAGGCGACGGCGCCCGCGCGTGCCTGGCTCGGCGCGCTCGCCGACGACCGCGCGCTCGACCCCGCCACCCGACTGGCCGCCGTGGTCCACCGGGCCCGCTGCGCAGCGGAGTTCGACGCCGAGGCGACGGTCCGAAGCGCCGTCGCCCTGCTGCGCGAGGAGACGGCCCCGGCCGACGCCACCACGCCCGTACCCGCACCCGCCCCCGCACCCGCGTTCCCGACCCGGGCGGGCAGTGCGCCGGCCCACCTCATCGCCGCGTTCGAGGACCTCGCCCGGCAGTCGGTGGTCCACTCGCCGGTCACCGACCTGCTGCGCACCTTCCACGAGGTCCTGGGCGCACGCCTCTCCGCGCGCACCGCGCTGCTCGCGGAGCAGCTGAGCAGCGGCGACCCGGGTGCCCGGCTGGACGCCCTGCGGATGGGCGGGGAGGTCATCCGCTCCCGGCGCGGCGACCACGGCCCGCTGGTCACCCTGATCGCCGACCGGCTCGCCGACCCGCACCCCGAGGTCGTCGCCGAGGCCGCCGCCGTCCTCGCCGACTGCCACCCGGTCGCCGGACCGGCCCGCCCGGCGCTGGCCGCCCTCGTCGCCGCCCAGCGCGCGCGGCACGGCCCGCAGGTCTGGGCCGCCGAGTCGCCCGTGCTGCGCCGGGCCCACCAGAAGGCCGTCCTCGCGCTGGCGCGGCTCGGGGACGAGCGGGCCCTGCCCGGGCTGCTGGCGGCCCTGGACGGCGGGGCCGACGCCTGGCAGGCGGTGCAGGTGGTGACGTGCCTGCCGGACGCGGCGGCGGAGCCGTTGGTTCCGGGGCTGGTCGAGCGGCTGCGGGTCCTCGATCCGGAGCAGCCGCACACGGTGCCGGAGGTGGCCGGGACACTCGCCGCCCTGGGGCCCCTCGGGGGCGCGCCCGCGCTGAGCGCGGTCGAGGAGGTGCTCGACCGGGCCGTGCGGGGGAAGCGGTGGACGGTCGTCTGCGCGGCACTGGGCGCGCTGCGGCGCTTCGGCCCGGCGGCGGCGCCCGCCCTGCCGGTGATCCGGGAGCTGGCGGCGCTGGACGCGGCGGCGGACCCGAACGTGGCGCCCGCCGCGATCGCCGCGCTGTGGGCGGTCGGGGCGGACCTGGACGAGGTGCTGCCGCCGGCCCTCGCCCTGCTGGACGACGGGATCTCGTTCCGGGTCGACGGGGCCACCGACGTGCTCGGCGCGATCGGCCCGGCGGCGGCCGCCGCGCTGCCGC
This sequence comes from Kitasatospora sp. NPDC058032, assembly GCF_042885845.1. NCBI lineage: Bacteria > Bacillati > Actinomycetota > Actinomycetes > Kitasatosporales > Streptomycetaceae > Kitasatospora > Kitasatospora sp. NPDC058032. The sequence goes on from NZ_JBHVRK010000001.1 coordinate 541,407, forward strand.
GCCTGCGGGAGCTGCTGGACCACACGTACGAGTGGGTCCGCGTGCAAGGCGCCGCCGCGCTCTGGGAGATCGGCGGCGCGCCGGAGGCACCGGCCGTGCTCGGCGCCCTGCTTCCGGCCTGGGAGCGGAATCCGTACACCGCCAGGCGCGTGGTGCCCTGCCTCGAACGGATGGGCCCCGCCGCCGCCCCGGCCGCCCCGCTGCTGCGCGCGCACCTGGAACTGGCCGAGCGGGTCGACGGGTCCGGCAGCATCGAGGAGGATGAGAAGCTGCTCGCCGCCTGCCGCGCCGCCCTCGCCCGGCTCGGCTGAGCCGCGTCGGGCCGAGCCACCAGGCCGAGCCACCCTTCGACCCGGACAAAATCGCTGGTCACAGCGCCGGGAGACGGGGAGAATTCCCGGCCATGAGCCTGATGTCGTCACACTGGCCGCTTGCCGGACTGCGGCTGACCACCCCCCGGTTGGAGTTGCGGCTGCCCGGCCCCGACGAGCTCGCCGCGTTGGCGTCGCTGGCCGCCGAGGGTGTGCACGACCCGGACGTGCAGCCGTTCACGGTCGCCTGGACGGACGCCGCGCCGGAGCAGCGGGCCCGGGGCGTCCTGCAGTACCACTGGCGCTGCTGGGGCGAGTGGCGGCCGGAGAACTGGGAGTTGAACCTCGTGGCGCTGCACGACGGCGTCGTGGTGGGCACCCAGGGCATCGGCGCCCGGGACTTCGCGATCCGTCGCGAGGTCCGCACCGGCTCGTGGCTCGGCAGAAGGCATCACGGCCAGGGCCTGGGCACCGAGATGCGCGCTGCCGTTCTCCAGCTGGCCTTCGCCGGACTCGCCGCGCGGCACGCCGTCTCCGGCGCCTACGCCGACAACACGGCGTCGCTGGGGGTGTCGGGCAAGCTGGGCTACCGCGACGACGGCATCGAGCACCATGTGGTGCGCGAGCGGGTCGCCGTGCTCCGCCGGCTGCGCCTCGGCCCCGAGCAGTGGCGGGAGCACCGGTCGGTCCCGGTGGAGATCGAGGGGCTGCGGGAGTGCCTGCCCTGGTTCGGCGTGGACTGAGCACCTCGGCCACCTCGGCCACCTCGGCCGCCGAGGCCCGGGCGGTCACCGCGCCGCGCGTTCCTCCTTCGCCTCCGCCACCGCCTCCCGGACGTCCGGGTCCGGGTCGTCGGCGAGCCGGTCCAGCAGCTCGCCGACCCCGGGGGTGGACCAGGCGGTGACCGCCCGCACCAGGACCGCCCGCACGCCGGGGTCGGGGTGCGCGGCGAGGCGGGCGAGTTCGTCGACCGGGCCCCGCGTGCGCCCGGGCATCCAGAACCATTTGAGGGCCTCCCGCAGTTGGGCCGGGTCGCCCGGCTCGCCCGCCGCCGCGATCCTGGCGAGCAGCACCCGGGTCGGCGGCGGCGGACCGTCCAGCGGGTGCGGCAGCCGCTCGCGCAGCCGCCGCGCCCCGTAGCCGCCGCGCCCCTGGCACCCGAAGCAGGTGCAGGGGCGGGTGCCGTGGGCGTCCGGCTGGTACCGCCAGCCGACCACCTGCGGCGCGGAGCGGATCCGGTGCACCTCCCCCGCCCTGATCGCCCGGGGCACGAACACCTCCCACCCGCGCGGGTCGTCCAGCGCCGCGATCCGCCGCACCGCCTCCGCCGCCGGGACGGTCCGCTGGCGCTGCAGCCACCGGTCGCCGTAGGGACCGACCTCCACCGGCTGGGCGTCGTCCAGCCGGACGTGGACGGCAACCCGCCCGCCCCTGCTGTCGAACCGCCCCAGCTCGCGCATCCACTGGTGGGTGAGGGTGTACGACGGCAGCACCGGGAAGCAGTACACCCCGCGCGTGCCGTCCTGGCCGTGGCTCACCGCCCGGATCCCGGACCGCCGGATGCGCGGCGCGTTCGCCGTTGCCGTCAAATGCACAAACATCGCCATGAGTTGGCATGTTATGCGCCCGCAATGACAGCGGCGACCACCCGGATGATCTGAGCATTGCGGCCGAACAGGGGTGGTCGGCCCGTGTCTCCCGGAGGAGCGCGCCGTCGGCATGGATGATCTCGGCCCAAGTCCGTTCCGCCCGGGGCCGCTTTCCGCCCGGCCGGCTTCCCAGCTCACGGAGGATCCATGCGACACGCCGACCCCCGCCCGCGAGCACGCGCCATGGCCGTCGGGCTGGCGCTGACGGCCGCGGCGGTCCTGCCCTCGGGCCTCGCCGGCGCGTCCGACAAGTACCAGTGGGCCGCGTTGGGCGACTCGTTCACCACCGGTGTGTTCGTCGGGGAGCCGCGGCCCGCGCTGGGCGACGCGTCACGGGACGGCTGCGACCGCACCGCCAACGCCTACCCCGAGTTCGTCGACCGGGCGCTCGCCGAGTCCCCGCCGGGCGGCAGGCCCGTCCGGCTGACCGACGCCAGCTGCAGCGGCGCCACCGTCGCCGACATCGCCGCCGCCCGGCAGACGCCGATCAGCCCGGTCCAGCCCCCGGCCGGCGGCTGGAGCGCGGTGGATCCGCAGACCACGCGAGCCGAACTGGACGACGGCACCGACGTCGTCACCATCGGGATCGGCGCCAACGACCTGCCGTTCGGCGTCATGCTCATCAAGTGCCTCGAACTGGGCCAGGCCGGCCGGTCGTGCCGCGGCCACTACACCGATCCGCCCGAGGGCGAGGCGAGCATTCAGGACAGGCTCGCCCGGCTCCAGGACCAGTTCATCGGCATGCTGGCCAAGGTGCACCGGGCCGCGCCCAACGCCAAGGTGATCACGGTCGGCTACCCGGCCGTCCTGCCGGAGAAGGGCCGCGCCTGCACCGGCGGCGACCTCACCCAGCTGGGCTCGATCACCGCCGACGACATCGACTGGCTCCGCGACGACGTCCTCAAGCAGCTGAACCGCACGATCCAGCGGGTCTCGGACGCCTTCGGCGACCGCTACGTCGACGTCTACGCCCCCAGCGTGGGCCACGACGCCTGCCGGCCGGAGGGGACCAGGTGGGTCGAAGGGCTCTGCGGCAACGCCGAGGCCCACTGGCCGGGTTCATTCCTGAACTGCGCGGCGATCGACAAGCGCACCACCCTGGCCCACCCCAACGCCGCCGGATACGCCGACACCGCCGCCCACGTCGAACGGGCCGTCCGCGCCGCCCTCCTCGAGCACTGACCGCCCGCCGCCTCCGACCTGCCGCACGCGGGTGCCCCAAGGCCGCTGCCAGAGCCGGAAGTCGGCGTACGCACTTCACTCCCTGGCGTCACTCCCTGGCGTCACTCCCGGGCGTCACTCCCGGGCGGCGGGAGTTGCGTGAGCGGTGGCGTCCGCGCCGGGCCGCTCGGTGGCCAGCATCGCGTACACGGCCAGGTCCGCCCGCTCGCCCTTGAGCAGCTCGCCCTGGACGAAGAACGCCTCCCGGCGCATGCCGAGGCGCTCCATCAGCCGCATCGACGCGCCGTTGTCGCCGTTGCACCGGCCGATCACCCGGTGGAAGCCGTGCCGTTCGAACGCCAGCCGCAGCACCTCGCGGCCGGCTTCGGTGGCGTACCCGCGGCCGCCGTGGTCGGGGTTCATCACGAAACCGATCTCGGCGCGGCCCAGTTCGGCGCTCAGCCAGTCGAGGTTGAACTCACCGATGAGCCGCCCGGACTCGCGCAGCTCCACCGCGACGGCGAGGTTGGAGCCCTCCCCGGCGAGTTCGGACTGGGTGATCCTGGTGGCCAGCGCGGTGCGGGTCTCCTCCCGGGTGCGGGTGTCCCACAGCAGGTAGCGGGTCACGTCCGGGCGGCGCTGGATGTCGTGCAGGTCGTCGAGGTCCGTCTCGGTGAAGGAACGCAGCACCAGCCGGTCGGTGACAACAGGGTCCACGGGTATGACTCCGAGTTCGATTCTTCGATGAATGGTCCGGCGGACACTACGGGGCGAGGGTGACCCGCAGGAGCGGGAGGGTGCGGCCCGGGGCGACCTCGCGGTCGCCGGTGCGCTCGGCGCCCATGCGCAGGTAGAAGCCTTCGGCGTGGGGGTCGGACTCCAGGGTCAGCGTGTGGAAGCCGGCGCTGCGGGCGGAGGTGAGGGCGTGTTCCCAGAGCGCCCTCCCCAGACCGGTGCCGATCGCCCCGGGCTCGAGGAACAGGTCCGCCAGCTCACCGTGCGGGGGCTCGCCTGCGAGCTGGTAGTAGCCCAGCACCGTGCCGCCCCGCTCCGCGACGACGACGTGTCCGTCACGGATGGTGGCGGAGCTGATCGAGAGCACGTCCGCCATCCGGTCCAGCATCGCCTGCGGATAGCCCCAGTGCCCTTTCGACCGCCGGGTCAGCGCCGAGAGCAGTTCGGCCTCGTCCGGATCGGCAGTTCGTAAGAGGATCTGATTCATGGGCGGAGTATCACCTGCCCGACCCTTCCGGGGCGAAGGGATTTCACTCGGCGGTTTGACGGCCTGTTAGCGTGTGCGAATGGATGATCTCCGAGCGACAGCCTGGCCGCCCGCACCGATCAGGACCGAGAGGCTCGTGCTCCGCGAGCCCGAGGCCCGGGACCGGGCCGCGTTCATCGAGCTGCTCGCCTCACCGGAGGTGAACGCCTACCTCGGTGGGCCCCGGCAGCGCGAGGAGCTCGAACGCGAACTGCCCGAGGTGCCCGAGCAGTGGGCCGGGAGCTTCGTCGTCGAGCTCGACGGGGAGATGATCGGACAGGTCCTGCTCCGGAGGGCGACGGGCCACCGCCGCCCGGCCGCCGCGGGGAAGCTCGACCTCGGCTACCTGTTCCTGCCGCAGGCATGGGGCTCCGGCTACGCGGCCGAGGCGTGCGCGGCGGCACTCGACTGGCTCGCCGGCGTGCTGCCCGGCGAGCCGGTCGTCCTCACCACCCAGAGCGCCAACGCCGCGTCGATGCGACTGGCGGCGAAGCTGGGGTTCACCGAGGTGGAGCGGTTCGAGGCCTGGGACGCCGAGCAGTGGCTCGGTATGCGAAAGGCGGCCGCGCTGTCCGATTGAGCGTACGGCGGGCCGCCGGGGGGCTGGACTCGCCCCCCCGGAACCGCGGACGCGGACGCAGGGCGTCGGGCACGTGCCGCTTCCAGCCGTGCGATCAGTGCGCCTTGGGAGGCGCCCAGTGGAAGGTGATCCTGTTGCCCTCGCCGGCGACGGTCGCGACAGCGCGCCGGGTACGCACGACGACGGCCCGCTCGTTCTCGCGCGGGGGACGTCGGCCAGTCGACGGAGAGGTCCTTGGTGTACGGGCGCATCCCGGCCTGCCGCCGTGCGCCCCTTCGTGCGTTTCGTGCGCCCTTCAGATCGTTCGTGCGTGCCTCCACTATCGTCGGAGCGCCCGTTCGGCGGCGCGGTTCGGGGAGGTTCGCCGAGAGGATGGCCCGATGCAACAACGGGACCGGACGCACGGGTTCGTCGAGGCCTGTGCGCACGACGGGGGCGGCTACTGGATGTTCTCCGGCGGCAAGGCCCTCAAGTACCCCAACTCGGGCACCAGGCTGGTGTACCGGCCGGCTCCCGTGGCGGTCCGCTGGCCGATGATGCCCGAGCCGTTCCGTCACCGGCTCGACGCCTGCACGCACGCCGGGAACGGTTACTGGTTCTTCTCCGGAGACCGGGCCCTCAAGTACCCGAACTCGGACTCCGCCGGCCACCTCGTACGCCCCATGGCCACCCTGACGACCTACTGGCCCGAGATGCCCGAGCCGTTCGCCGCCGGGATCGACGCCTGCGTGCACGACGAGGGCGGCTACTGGTTCTTCTCCGGAGACCAGGCCGTGAAGTTCCCCAACTCGGGCCGCAAGCCGGTGCGCGAGCCGGCCCCCATCACCGCGTACTGGCCCCGCCTTCCCGAGCCGTTCTCCGGGAAGATCGACGCGATCTGCCACATCGAGGGCGCCTACTGGCTCTTCTCCGGAGGCCAGGCGCTGAAGTACACCGACAAGGGCAACACGATCCTCGCCGGCCCCGCCCCCGTCGCCTCCTCCTGGCCGTCCCTCGTCTGGTGACACCGCGCCGCTCCGCCCCCGCACCGCCCCGACCACCGCACCGCTTCCCGGATTCCGCGCGGCCCGCAGCGCAGGTCGCGACAGGCAGGAAGGACAGGCAGCCATGCCGGCGCCCCAGCAGGAGAACCCACTCCGAGGACTCCCTCCCGACCCGTTCGCACGCCCGTTCCTCACGGCCGCCAACGGCGAGCTGCTCGTGCACCGCCGCCGCCCCGACGGAGCGGTCGAGACACTGTGGCGCGACCGACTCGTCGACGGTTCGGAGTCGACGACGCTGACGGACGGGAAGTTCGTCCCGAGCCGGTCGGAGATCGCCGCGCTGGTCGGCTCGTTCGCCGGTGTCGTCTCCTACCCCACCAAGAAGGTCATGCACCGGTTCGACCAGGCGGGCGGAGAGCACGCCGTCGAATTCATCCCGCGCGGCGCCGGCCGCCACGGCGGCCCCCACCTGGTCCTGGCCTGCAGCGAAGGCGACTACCTCGGGCTGCGCGTCTTCGACCTCTCGAAGAAGGACGGCCTCCGGCCGGTCCAGCAGCTCCGGCTGCCCTCCTCCCACGCGCTCCACTGGGACGAGCCGACCAGGTCCCTGTGGGCGCTGGGCACCAACGTCTTCCCCCGCGTCCGCCACGACCCCCCGCTCAAGGCCGTCCACGGCGAACTGCGCCGGTACCCCGTCGGGGACAGCGGGGCCGGGCCGCTGGGGGAGCCGACCGTCTACCGGCTGCGCGACTCTCCGAAGGTCCCCGGCTACAAGGACGACTGGCGCGACGGGCCGCACGACCTCCTCCTGCTGCCGGACACGCGAACGTTCCTGATCTCCACCGACCTCGACGTCTTCCAGTTCGACATCCACGCGGCCGACCCGAACCGTACGCCGGAGGAGAACTTCACCCCTGCCCGCCACGGCGTCCTCAAGGGCTTCACCCCCCGCCGGCCGAAGGACGGCTTCGGCAGCATCAAGGCGATGAGCCTGTCGCCGGACGGCAAGGACCTCCTCATCGCCCAGGCCGACGACGACTTCTACTCCACTCACCTCGTGTCGTACCGCCTCGACACGCAGGTCCGCTCCGACCTCCAGCTGCCTTACAAGACCTACAAGGCCCGCTGGTTCACCGCCCCGGACGTCGAAAGCTACTGAGCCCGGAGCGGGGGCAACCAGCTGACGGGAGAGGCCTCACCGCTCGGACAGCCGGGTGCGGGAAGCCGGCCTCCGTCAGCCCTGCCGGGCAATCGGGGGGAGGGCTACCGCGCCGGTGGCGGAGCCAGGCGCATCCGTGGGAACTCAAGCACGTGCCACGGACGGCCGGGTGTCTCGGCGGCGCGGGGTGTCCACAGGCCGGTGCGGATCGTGCCGAAGGCCGTGGCGGACCGATCACGAGGACACGCTGTCGGCCCGACGCTCCGCTGCCCGGGAGTGTGGTCCGGGCTCGATCAGAGGGCGCAGGACGTCGTCCCGCCGTCCGGGGTGGTGTAGGTGACCAGTTGGGGACCGCCCGGGGCGGCGGTGAGGGTGAACCACTCGCGGCGGGGGCGGTGGTGGCGGCGCCAGGTGGTGTAGGCGGCTTCGATGATCTGCCAGAGGTCGCGCGGTCCGCCGGTGGTCACGGTGGACGGGCGGCCGGGGTGGTCCGGGTGGTCCTGGACGTGGGCGGTCGAGCCGTCGTTCGGGTCGTGGAGCGTGCCACCGGAGCGCACGACGGCCGGGGGCAGGCGCAGGCCCGCCCAGAAGGAGAAGCCGTGGTCGTCCAGCACGCGGGCGCCGACGACGCTCGTCCGTTGCCGACCCGCGACGGGGACGTCGTGGGCCGGCGCCGGGCTCCCGTCCGCCCGCAGGGGCATGAACGCGGCGGGCCGGTGCAGGAACCGGCCCGCCGCGCCGCCGTCGGGCAGCTTGGTGAGGCAGGCCACCGCGCCGCCGCCGAGCGCGTTGCCGATCGGCGCGACGATCAGCCCGCCCGTCACGCACTGGTCCAGCCAGGCCAGTGGGAGGCGGCGGACGGAACAGGTCGCGATGATCCGGTCGTACGGCCCGCCGCCCGGGCAGCCGACCGCGCCGTCCGCCCGCCGCACGACGGCCGCCGCGAAGCCCGCCCCGGCCAGCCGCTCCCGCGCCGTGTCAACGAGGCGCCCGGTGCGGTCGACGGTGGTGACGTTCCCGGCCCCCGCGAGGTGGCAGAGCAGTGCGGCGTTGTACCCGGTCCCCGTGCCGACCTCCAACACCCGGTCGCCGGGCCGGACATCGAGCGCGTCCAGCATCTCCGCCATCAGCCCCGGCGCCGTCGACGACGACGTCGCCACCCCGCCCACCCCACTGGCCGGCACGTCCTCGGCGTGCACCCCGTCCACCTCGGTGACCAGCGGCGTGAACGGCTCGTAGACGACGGGCCCGCCGATCCGCACCGCGAACTCCCTTGCTACCACGGGCCAGTTGGTGATCAAAGTCCGTGGGACGCGCAGCCCGCACTCCGCCGCCACCCGGAGCTGGAGCGGCTTGGATTCGGCTTCCTCGGCCCGGCCCGGCGGCGGCAGCCACCGGGCCGGGAGCGCCGACAGCAGGCCGCCGAAGCCCTGCGGCCACCACCGCCCGGGCCTCCGGGGCAAGTTCGGGCGGGAACTCGCACGGCGTGGGGCGGCGGTAGTAGACCGAGCGGACGGCGGCCAGGTCGAGGGAGCGACGGCCGGTGGCGAGCGCCCCACCCCACCCCGGAGGGCGCCCCGTCGAGGCCCGCCGCCCCGGCGAGCCTCGACGGGAACCACGCCGTGTCCGCCCGGAAGACCGGCACCGCACGCCGGTTGAGCTCCTCGATCACCAGATCGGCGGTCGGATCGAACGCCCCCGTGACAACGAGAACAGTGCCGGAACTGGACATCTCAGTCGTTGCTGCTTCCCGGGTCGATGGTGGTGAAGTCCCGTTCGCCGGAGGAAGCGCCAGGCCACGACCTCGGTCGCCTCCTGGCGGGCTATCTCGACCAGGTCGGACCGCACGGCGTCGGGAACGCCGAGGGCGGTGAGGATCCGGTCGACGTCGATGGTGGTCGGCTTGGCCTTGCCCGTCTCGATCCTGCTCAGTTTGGAAGGAGACATGGCTGCGCTGCGGGCGACTGCCTTGGCCTCCTTCCCGGCGGCCTGTCGCAGGTCCCGCAGCGTGCTGCCGATGTCGTTCCTCACGCGGTGCCGTACCGCTCCCACCAGGACTCGAAGGGCTCGGCATGGCTCAGAGCCGTATCCCTGAGGGCGATCCACTTCTCAAGGCCGGGCTCCTTCTCGGCCCCGGTGAACACCCCGCCGTCGGTGTACGCCATCGAGACGACGGTCGATTCGTCGAACATCCAGAAGTCCGGTGCACCGGCCAGCGGGTTCGGCTTGTCGGTGACATCCAGGATGTAGAACTCCTCGCCCGCGGTGGCGTTCTTCCGGTAGCCCCACCCGAGTTCGAACCGGAGGTACGGGGTGAGCGGCCGCGACAGGACGTGTACGCGGTACATGCGCCGTCCGACGGACGTGTTCCGCCGGACCTGCGTCAGCCATGGGGCGTTGTAGTCCTGTGGCTGGGGTTCGCCTGCGAGAAAGGCACGGTAGGCGTCGAAATTGCCGGAGCCGCTGTAGTCGTCCAGCGTTTCGAGGCGGAAGGCCTCCCGCTGGACGGTATCGAACAGGGCGCCGAAGGCGTCAGGAGAGATGGTCACGGGCAATCCTCACCAGCAGGTCGATCGGAATGCTGTTGCCAGTACTCCGCGAACGGAACCGCCCGGGACTCGGCGATCTGCCGGTAGTGGAGGTATTCGGGGGTGGCCTCTGCGGGGAGCTTCTCGGCTCCGATGAACCTGCCGTCCGTCGTGTAGTGCATGCGGTAGACGTCGGTGTCGTCGAACAGCCAGAAGTCGTGGTCCGGGAGCCCGGCCACCTGCTGGTCGGCGCGGTCGATGATTCCGATGGTCTCGCCCGCCGTGATGTTGCCGGGGTAGGCGGCGAGTTCGTACCGCAGGTAGTCGGTCAGCGGCGAGGTGAGGACGTGGACACGGGCCACCGTCTTGCCGTGGTCCGTCATGGACCGGACCCACGGGTTGTCGGCCCACTCGGGCGGCATGGGGTCGCCGGCGAGGAAGGCCTCGAACTCCTCCCGCTCCTCCTCGACGTCGTAGAGGTCCAGCGTCTCCAGCCGGAACGCGGTGTGCTGGAAGTTCTCGAAGAGCCGGCCGAATTCGGTTCCGTCGATCATGGAAGTAGTCCTCCAGGATGTTCACAGGCACACGGACGACGGCCTCACCTTCGGGCAGGCCGATCTGGGCAAGCTTTTCGAGTCACCGGACAGTTTACGCAGAGCCACTGATCCTCCTCGTTCTGTTATCGAGGTCGATACTTCAGGCTCGTCCTGCCGGAAGGCAAGACCATCGGCTTTCCAGTACAGGAAAGGGCGGAGCTCGAACACCGGAGCAGGAAGTCGGCCCGGCCGACTTCCTACGCAGCGCCGGGCCGGCCCGCCCCGCACGTCGTCACTCGGCGAGTGCGGGGAAGGACTGCCGGAGGAAAGGGCTAGCCGAGCCGGTGGCGGAGCCAGGCGAGTCCGTGGGTGCTCAACGCGTCCCACTGGCGGCCGGGGGTCTCGGCGGCGCGGAGGGTCCACAGGCCGGTGAGGATCGCGCCGAAGGCCGTGACGGACCGATCGGGCGCGGCCCGCCACAAGGGCACGCTGTCGGCCCAGCGCTCCGCGTGCTCGGGGGTGTGTCCGGCCTCGATCAGCCGGATGACCAGGTACGCCGTGTCGGCCCATGCGGCACCGGGGGCGGGGAACGCCCAGTCGACGACGCGCACGGCCGTACCGTCCACCAGGAGGTTGGGACCGGTCAGGTCGGTGTGGACCAGGGTCTTGCCGTCGATCAGATCGGGTGCTTCCCGTTCGGCCAGGGCCAGCGTGTCCAGCCGTGCCACGGTCCACGGGTCGAGCCGGTCCCGGTACCGGCTGCCGAGGGTGTGCCAGAAGTCCTGTCCCGACCACCGATCGGCCAGGCCGAAGGCGCGCAGGGGCGGCGCGGGGGTCAGCGTTCCTGCCAGCGCCTCCAGCGTCCGCGCGACCAACGGCAGATCGGCGGACCCCGGCGACAGGTCCGCGTGCCTGCCGGGAACGTGCTCGAACCCCAGCGCCAGCCACCCACCGGCCTCGGCCTTCCAGAGGAGTCTGGGAGCGAGGTCCGGCGGGAGCACGGGGTTCACCACGGACTCCAGGCGGTGCATCCACGCCCCCGGGTTGTCCTCGCGCACGGCTTTGCAGAACACCGGCCCGCCGGGAGTCTCCAGCGTGGCCGCGAAGTCGGACACCGTTCCCGCCGTCGGGGGAACGACCGCGGTCACCGTACCGGTCCGGGCCTCGATGCTGACGCGCAAGGCGTCCGGTAGTTGCTTCCAGGTGTCGGCCATCGGGGGTTCCTCGGGGTCGGGCCCGCCCGGCCCCGGTCGCGGGGCCGGGCGGAAGGTGGCGGCGCGGGTCGGGACGGGCGATCTGATCGGCTTCTAGCCGCTATGGCAACCGCGCTGCCGCTCCCACTGAGACAGGCCCGAGCGCCCTGCGAACCGGGTCGGTGATCAGCTTCACGTCGGTCAGATCGTCGTCGGGGTCGAAGTGCAGCAGGGCTACTCGCCGGGGTCCGGTCCGGTGTAGGCCGGTGAACGAAAGATGCGCGGGAACGCTCGGGCTCCGTAGCGCCGGTCGAGCCAGCCGGTCAGGCCGGACACGTCTCCCCCGATCATCGCGGAGACGATGAGGCCGTGCAGCGCGGCCTCCTCAGTCCCGCCCGTCTCCGCCAGGAAGCGCCGGTAGCGCATCCCGACGCCTTGCTCGTACCCGGCCATGGCCAGTTGAAAGCGGGCGGCAACGCCGGGATGGGCGCTGTCGAAGTCGGACGGCTCCAGGCGGCCCGTGGTGTCGCTGAACGCCAGCCGATCGGGCTCTGTGATCCGCTCGGCCAGGCCGAGGCGATCGGCCACCTCGGCGGCGATCGTCCGCGCCTCCTGGTCGGTCGCGCCCTCCATCACGATCCCCAGATTGCGGGTCGAGACGGCATCGTCCTTGTCTCTCTCCGAGTAGCTGCGCCCCTGCGGGTCGCGCCGGTTGATCCCGTACCGGCTCCGGACCACCCGCCCTTCCTGGAGCCGGTACTCCCGGAACGATCCCCAGTGCAGGCAATCATGCGCGTAACTGCGGAGGAGGTCGAGCGCCACCAGCTCCGGTGAGGTCAGCCGGGGATCGCTCAACCGGCCGTACCGGGTGATCACGGACGCCAACTGCACGTGCCGGTAGCCCTGATTCGGGTGGTGGAAGCCGCCGAACGCATCGGCCTGGGTCGATCGGACCCCGACCCAGACTCGATCGATCGGCAGCAGTTGGTTCAATCCCAGCTGCCGGTAGCGGCCTGCCAGGAGGGACGCGCCCTGCCGGAACACCTCCCGCGCCGGCTCGTCCGCCCAGGTGTCCAGCAACCAGTGCAGCAACGAGAACGTGACGTGCGGGTGTGCCCGATCGAGTGCGGCCGTCGCCCGGTGCGCGGCCAGCAGGTGCGCCAACTCAGCGCGTTCGGCCGTGTCTCCGGCCAGGTATTCGTTCGGCCCCAGGCAGGAGGGCGTGAGCGATCGGCCGAGTGTCAGAACGGCCGACGCCCGATCAGCTGCCGGTGCGACTCCTGCAGTCCCTCGGGAAGATCGTCCGGCGAGAACCATCGGGCCTCCAGGATCTCGAATGAGACCGCCTCGACACGGCCGCTGACGAACAGTGCCTCGTAGGCGACTTCAATGCGCAGCTTGTATCCGCTCTTCAGGTGCGCCAGTTCGCACACCTTCACCGTGAGTCCGGTCTCCTCCCGGACCTCACGCACGATCGTGTCCTCGAAGCTCTCGCCCTTGTTGGCATAGCCAGTCGGCAGACCCCACTGCCGCCCCTCCGGCCACAACCGGTGTTTGAGCAGCAGCACCCGCCCCTCGTCGTCGCGGACGATGCCCGTGACTCCGACCATGAACTTCGAGTGCCACAGCCACAGAACGCGCCACTGCATCGGCCCACGGATGAGCCGCCAGAGCTTCGCAATGATCTTCTTCATGGGTCGCCCCTTCATCTTTCCCCTTCGTTCGGCTTCGCGGAGCTGAATGCCAGGCTAGGGGGTTTCCGGATAGAGACTCAACAATATTCCTGCCATCGACTAAAAATCTTGCGATATATCTCGAAAATGGTCAGCCCAACCGCCCATCTTTACCCGGGCATTCTCACCCCAGAGCGCATATCCCTCGAAGGTCAGGAACTCGTCCAGATAGTCCTGGACATCTCGGGGATCGCGGAACACGAGCGCTCCCGTGGAGACTTCCACGATGGCCAGGGATTCGTCATAGACGGTGAAGACGTTCAACGGCGCCCATGGCATGTGGCCGGCCATCGGAATCACCCCGATCCGGACGTTCGGCAGCCGGGAGACGGAGACCAACCTGTCGATCTGCATCGCCATGGCCTGCGCCGGGACGAGGGGCCACCGGCAGGCCTGCTCGGTCAGGATGAAGCTGAACTGCTTGGACGACTCGTAGAGGACGTCCTGCCGTTCGAGCTTCTTGGCGATCGCCTTCGTATGGTCCCCGGGAAACGGGGCGAGGCTGGCCCGAACGTACTCGGGCGTCGCGAGCAGTCCGGTGATCATCGTCGGCAGGAAGTAGCGGAACCGGATCGTGCTGCGCTCAAGTGTCGTCAGCTCGATCTGCTTCCTGTCGAGGCCCTTCCGCCGCAACGCTCGCGCATCCTGCCACTCGGTGTTGGCGAGGCGGGCAAGCGCCGTCACATGAGCGACGAGGTCCAGCGGCGCGTCCAGCGCCCGCAGGATCAGCTCGACGTCGACAAGTGACGGTATGACCCTGCCGGTCTCGATCTTGGAGATCTTGGACTGCGACATGCTGACACGCCGAGCAAGCTGGACTCCGGAGAGTCCAGCTCGCTTGCGAAGCTCTTGAAGGATTGCCGCCAGGTCAGAACTCGATTGACCCAGCTCCTGCGGATCAAACGTCAATGCCCTTCACGTACTCCTCGAAAGGCACCGACTCGGCGATGGCAATGCGCTGGTACTCGATGAACGGACTGACGTCGCCCTCGAAAACGGTGCGGTCGATCTGTGTCCCGTCGGGAAGGTAGTTCATGAGCACCACCTCCCTCTTGTCGAACATCCAGAAGTCGGTGACTCCAGCCAGTGGATCGGGGCGGTCCGTGACATCCATGATGCGGATGTCCTCCCCCGCCCAGACGTGCGGCAGATAGTACATGAACTCGTAGCGAAGGTACTCGGAGAGCGGGCGCGTGACGATGTGCACCCGCCCCTTCACCTTTCCCTCGCGCCGGACCCGCTTGAGGTCGTCGGTGTACTCGTTGGAGTGTGCGTGCGGGTCGATCCGCTCGCCCGCCCGGAAGGCCCGCAACTCCTCGATCTCCTGCGGCACGTTGTAGACCGGGAGGGTTTCGAGGCGCCATGCCTCCGTGGCGAAGTCCCGGAACCTGGACTGCCAGGCGTCACCATCCAAGCGCACGAAAAGCCTCCCGAAGCACGCTCTCGGGGATCTCCACCAGTCCTTCGCCGCCGGGCGGCGTGAAGGCGTCGGACACGTCCCCCTGGACCACGATCGTCCCGCGGTCGGTCCGGTACACGTTGGGGCAGTCGTTCTGGTTGCACTCCCCCGATCCGCTGCCGTTGCCCGTGTTGGTCAGCCTCGTGAGATTCGACCTGCTGTCCATCTCAACCCCCTGAGTTGCAGAGCCGTCAGACCCGACCGCAGTGACGCTAGAGAGCCGGTCAGCCTGTGTCCACGGCGGGAAGGGACTATTCCCGTATTGGACTAAAGATCACGGCCGAAGGGCCCAAGGATCCATCGGCCGAGGGGAGTTCGCTCCCGGCGCTGCACAGGAAGTCGGACGGGCCGACTTCCTGTGCAGCCGGCCACCCGCACCGGTGGGTTCGGGGCGTGAGGGTAGGGTGGCGGGTAGCTGTTGGCGGGGGGAGGGAAGGCGGGTTGACGGTGCTTCACGTCATCACTGGCGCGCCGGGGGCCGGGAAGTCGACGCTGCTGGGGCACTTGGGGGCGTACCCGTTCGGGAGTGTCGACTTCGATGAGTTGCCGGAGCCGGATGGCAGGCTGCTGGGCATCGGCATCACCTCGCCCTCGGCGAGTCCCGTGTGGCCCGCCTACAACAGGCTCTGGGTGAAGATCGCGAACATGATGCTCCGGGCCGGCGGGCCCGTGCTGATCCTCTGCCCCTTGACGCCGGGCGAATGGGCGAGCGCGGCTGCCGACGTCGTGGACCCGCCGTGCACCTCCTGGGCGCACCTCGATTGCGTCGACGCCGACAGGCGTGCACGGCTTGCCGCGCGCGGGTGGGGCCCGGATCGGATCGAGGGCGCGATCAAGGACGCCGAGGAGCTTCGGTGCGCGGTGGACCGGCAGTTCACCACCACCGGCCGGAGCCCTGCCGAGGTGGCTTCGGCCGTCGCCGACTGGATCGCCAACGGCCCGGAGTAGCACCTCGGCCCCGGGACGAAGGGTCAGCGGCAGGCCCGCTCGATCCAGGCCGCAGCAGGGCGATCACGCGCGAGTCGAACAGCCGGGCGCCCTCCTCCGGAAGGCCGGGGCGGCGTATCGGAATACGAGCTGAAGCTCGACCGGGTTCGGATCGACGACACTTCGAGAACGACGGCTGCTGGAGCAGCACGGCCGGCAGCCTGGGTGCGCTGCTCCTTCGCGGCCGGGGCCCGCGACGGTCGTGGAGGCCGGCCTCGACGACCTGCGCGAAGTGTTGCCGTTCGCGCGCGTCCGAAAATATGTCCGATTTACACGTGGCCAGGGGGGCGGCGCATGCCATTTCATGGCGTACACAAAGCAGTTGATCAAGGCATTGAAGGGGGACTGCACCATGCGATTCCGTGCACTGACCGCCGTCTCGGCGCTCACGGCTCTCACCCTCATCGGCATGGTTCCGGTGGCGCAGGCGGCCGGCCCGTCCGCTCCTGCGGCGGGCGGGGGGCCCACGTTCGAGAGTTCGGTCCCGGACGTGGCCCGGGCGATGGACGCCGCACGCGTGGAAGGGACCCCGTCCATCGCCGACGCGACCCAGTGGCGGCAGGTGTGCTTCCAGGCGCACTCGCGCTCCGCCGGGTGGACCAGCACGGTGTGCAGTGACGAGCCCGGCTTCACCGGGACGGAGGGCCACAACGACCCGATCGACGGCCTCCGTTTCTGGGTCAACAAGGTCGCCGACATGGACTTCAACGTGCAGGTCCACTGGGCGAACGACGGTAGCGGCTGGGAGTATCACGTGCCGCCGGGCGGCTCGATCGAACTCGACAACGGCAACGGCAACGTGGTCGAGGCGATCCACCTGCGGAGCTCCAACGAGCCCATGAAGGCCGCTGCCCACGTGAAGAACGTCGGCTGGAAGGGCACGAACCTGTTCGCCTATGACCAGTGGATCGGCAGCATCGGCGAGAACCGCTGGATGGAGGCCTTCTGGATCGACATCTGATCCGGCGCTCCCTTAGCGATCCGGGGTCGAACGGGTTCAGCCGGCGGATCGGGCGAAGGCGAGGAAGGACTGCCAGGCCGCCGGGGTGAAGGTGAGGTGGGGGCCGGACTTGTCCTTGGAGTCGCGGACGAGGACGGCGGACGTCGTCTCGGCGACCTCGACGCACTCGCCGCCTTCGCCACTGCTGTGGCTGCTCTTGTGCCAGCCGACCTCGATGCAGCAGGCATTGTCGTTGAGGCTGTGGCTGCTCTTGAACCAGGCGATCTCGACGCAGTTGCCGCCCTCGTTGCTGCTGTAGCTGCTCTTGAACCACACCAGATCGCTGCTCATCGCTCTCCCTGAAGTGAGGTTGCTGTAGCGCCCGTTCAGGATACGGAGCGTCGCCCAGGGTGGCCATGGCACAACCCCTACACGGCGGGGACGGCACCCACACAGAGAGCGGCCGTCCACCGGTGGGTGGACGGCCGCTGGGCATCGAGTGGGGAGACTGGTCGTCAGACCGACTGCGCGAACTCGACGAAGGACTGCCAGGCCTCCGGCGAGAAGGTGAGGTGGGGACCGGACTTGTCCTTGGAGTCACGCACCAGCACGGTCGACGTCGCGTCCGCGACCTCGACGCACTCGCCGCCCTCGTTGCCGCTGTAGCTGCTCTTGAACCACACCAGTTCGCTGCTCATCGCTCTCCCAGAATCTTCTCGATCATCGCCATGGACTCCTGCGGAGTGTGCGCCTGCGACCTGAGCGTGCTGTAGCGCGCGTTCAGGATCCGGACTTCACTCTGATCCGTAATCAGCCTACTGCTCGTCTGCACCTCGATGTAGCCCACCTGCGAGCGCCCCCTCGGCGTGAGCAGGATGAACGGGCCGCCCATACCAGCGTGCTCCGTGCGGTCGAGCGGCATCACCTGGATCACCATCCCCCTGGTGCGCCCGACCTCCAGCAGGTGCCGCAACTGCTCCGCGTGCACGTCCCAGCCCCCCATCGGCCGACGGAGCACGCTCTCGTCGATCACCCAGCTGAACATCGCGCGAGGCCACTTCGTCAGGACCTCCTGCCGCGCCATCCGGGCCGCCACCCGCATCTCGATGACCTCCTCAGAGAGAAGCGGCTGACGCATCTCGTAGACAGCTCGCGCGTGGGCCTCCGTCTGAAGCAGCCCCGGGAAGTCCCACATGCTCCAGTTGTTCAGGTCCTCGCACACCGCCTCCAGGCCCGCGTAACCCCGGAACCACTCGGGGTGCCGCACACGGGCCTTCGCCTTCGCCTGCTCGATGTCGTCCGCGATGATGAGCAGCAGGCCACCCGCGTCCAGGATCCTCTCCGCCGCCTCCAGCAGCTCCCGCTGCGGCGTACGCTTGCCCTGCTCCACCGCGCCGATCAGGCTCTCGGTGTAGCCGACCTGCTTGGCGAACTCCTTCTGCGTCAGGCCGGCCCGCTCGCGCAGCAGCTTGATCTGCTTGCCGACCGCCCGCAGGAAGTCCGACACCTCGGACAGGTCCTCGTCGAGCTGCGGGCGCGCCACGTCGCCGCTGTCTCCGCCGGTTCCCTTAACTTCGGTCATTACGACCTCCCCATTTTCCGGTCACGGCCGACCGCCGTCACGCGACACTTTCCGCACACACACAGGCACTCACCGTGCCCACCAGATGCGTCGTCAGCCTAAGCCTGGGGGGGCAGGCTTTTCCCCATGAAGTCCGAAATTCCCCTCGACGACCCCGAGCCGCGCGCCCACACCGCGCTCCTCACTTCCACCCCCAAGGGAGCCGCCATCGGCCGCCGGATCGCCCGGCAGCAGCTGACCGCCTGGGACCTCAACTCCCTTTGGCCGGAGGCGTTTCACCACGCGTTGATCATCGTCGCGGAGCTGGCCGCCAACGCCTCCACCCACGGGCGCACTCCGGGGCGCGGGTTCGAGCTGCACCTCTCGCTCACCACCGCGCGCCGGGCGTGCACCACCGTGCTCCGGATCGAAGTCTCGGACTGCCGAGGGGACCGCCGCCCCGTCCTCCCGTCGGCGGCCTGCCCGCCGGACTCCCAGTCGGGGCGCGGGCTCACCCTCGTCGACGCGCTCGCCGACCGTTGGGGCACCCTGCCCCGGGAGCCCAACTCCAAGACGGTCTGGGCCGAACTCGATCTGCCCGTCGCCGAGTTCAAGACCGCCCCCGACCCCTCCCCCACTGACGATGTCGCTGCCTGACCAGACCCCGCACCCCCAGCACAGCCCGGCCGCCGCCGCGGCCTACACCGTCCTTCCCTTCGCCCTCCTCCTCGCGCTGATCGCCTGGATCTACCCGGTCCTGAAGTACCACCACGACCTGCACCCCACCACCCCGGCCGCCACAGCAACCGCGACTGCGACCGCGACCGCGACCCCGACCGCAACCCCCAACCCCTGACCACCGCACAGGAAGTCGGCCCCGCCGACTTCCTACTCCCCCTCCATCGCCGGCCGCCGGGCGTCGACCTCGATCTCGATGCGCATCCGGGGGTCGGCGAGTCCGCAGACCATCATCGTGGCCGCGGGCCGCACCTCCCCGAAGTACCGCCGCAGCACGGGCCAGCAGGGCTCGAAGTCCGCACGCTCCGGCAGCAGATACCGCACCCGCACCACGTCGGCGAAGGTGCAGCCGGCCTCGGCCAGGGCCTCGCCGATGTTGCGCAGGCACTGCTCGGCCTGCTCGACGACGCCGTCGGCGATCGTCATCGTCCGGTAATCGAATCCGGTGGTCCCGGAGACGTGCACCGCATCCCCGACGACCACCGCCCTCGCATAACCGATCTGCTCCTCGAAGGTCGAACCGCTGAGAATGGCGCGTCGCTCTGTCATGCGGCGAACGCTAAGCACGCTGCGGCGATACGTCCAATACCCGAATAACCATCGCCTGATATCCCTAGGAATATGGACCGCCCCGAACTCCCGCTCCCCCAGTTGCACGCTTTCACCGTGCTCGCCGAGGAACTGCACTTCGGCCACGCCGCCGCCCGCCTCGGTATCGCGCAACCGCCGCTCAGCCAGCAGATAGCCCGGCTGGAGACGAAGGTCGGGCACCCGCTGTTCGTCCGCGCGTCGGGGCGGGTCGCGCTCACCCCGGCCGGGCGGGAGCTGCTGCCGGCGGCGCGGCGGGCGCTCGCCGACCTCTCCGACGGGCTGGCCGCCGCCCGGGCGGTGGGCAGCGGGCGGGCCGGGCGGCTGCGGATCGGATTCTCGGCCTCCCTCGCGCTGACCGTCCTGCCGGGACTGCTCGCCACCTTCCGCACGCGCTACCCGGACGTGGATCTCGACCTGCGCGAGATGACCACCGCCCCGCAGCTCGCCGCCCTCCAGGAGCGGACGATGGACGTCGGGCTGCTGCGCGAGCCCCCGGACGACGCCGGGGTGGGGCCGCTCGCCTTCCGGACCGTGCTCACCGAGCCGTTCGTCGCCGTGCTCCCCGCTGACCACCCGCTGGCCGCCCAACGCGCCATAGACGTCTCCCAGCTGGCGGACGAGCCGTTCGTCCTCCTCCCCCGCCCCGTCGGGCCGCGGCTCTACGACCGGATCACGGGGCTGTGCGAAGCGGCGGGGTTCGCACCGCAGGTCGTGCAGCACGCGGTGGAGTGGCAGACGGTGTGCGCGCTCGTCGGCGCGGGGCTCGGGGTGTCGCTCGCCCCGGCGAGCATCCGGCGCCTGCGGCTGCGGGAGGTCGCGTTCCGCCCGGTCGAACCGCGCACCGCCCGCACCCTGGTCGCCGCCGCCTGGCGGCGGGAGGACCGGAGCCCCCTGGTGGCCAACCTCCTCGCGGCCCTCGGCGAGGGCGGTAAGGGCGGCAAGGGCGACGGGGACGGCGACCGGCAACGCCGCAAGAAGGGGTAACCGGCCAGCCGATCGACTTCAAGTCACCTATCCCCCAAGGCTGTTGGCGCTCTAGAAATAGGACTCATACGAACCATATGGTTACGACCAACCGCCGCGGCAATAGCCCGGCCGGACACCTGTCCCACCGTACTTGGAGGGAAACATGAAGAAGCCCGGCATCCTCGCCACGATGGCCCTGGCCCTCGCGGCCACCCTGGGCCCCGTCGCCGGCGCGCAAGCGGCGCCGGCCGAGAACGGGCCCGCCGGCGCCGGTGCGTCGATCACCGCCGATGTCACCACGAGTGCCGTCGCCAGCGGGACGGCCCGTACCTCCGCCGAAGGCTGCCCCGTCGCGCTCGAATGGGGCGCGCCCACCGTCATCACCCTGTGCGGCACCACCGTCCGTGGTTGGACGTGGCCGGACGGCCGGCACGAGCATGCGGCCGTCGGTTCCGACCGCCAGGTCTGGCACACCTTCCAGACCAGCCCGAACGGACCGTGGTCCCCCTGGACCGTCTTCGGCTCCGCCAGCAACGTCCTTGACGGCGTCGGGACCGCGTACGTCAACGGAGTCCGCGCGGTCTCGGTACTCGGCAGCGACGGCCTCTACTGGTGCAACAGCCTCGACGTCAACGGCAGCGGCGTCTGGACCGACTGGCACCACTGCTGACAGGTGCCCGGGTGACCGGGTGACCGGACGGGAACTGGGACGACTAGCGGTGCCAGTTGCTCCAGTTCCCGCCCGTGTCGCGCTCCTTGTACCAGCTGTTGCCGTCCGTGCCGCGCGCCTTCAGCTGCAGGTAGTTGCCGCTGTGGGCGCTGATGGTGGCGTCGGAGGTGAGCACGCCGCCCAGCGAGACCACGGGGCTCGCGGTGTTGTTCGGGGTCATCCAGGTGGTCCAGATCGCGTGGTCCGCGCCGACGAAGAACGACTGGCGGGTGCCGTCGTCGAAGTAGTACATGGGGATGTTGAAGCCGTACCCGCCGCCGCAGAGGAACTTCGCGCCGGGCCAGCCGATCCAGTTCTCGGCCGTGGTCGCCGGCTTGGTGCACATGTAGTTCACCAACGTGTCCACCTGCGCGGCCTGGGCGGTGCCCGCCGTACCGGCGACGGTCCCCGCCAGCGTGGCGGCGACCACGGCCGACGACGCGACGGCCTTCCCGAACCTCTTCATCCCCATGACCAGAACCTCCCGATGACGGACCGGCCCGCCCACCGGTCCGGCAGGCGGTACGAAGGCCCTCGCCGCCCATCCTCGGCTGCGGATTCACCGCCTTCGGGGGTCACCGACGAGGACGGCCCGAGCGGCCGGGCAGGAGTGCCCGGCCGACCTCCCGACGACTGCCCGCTCGCGCGGAAAACCGCTTGCCGGGGGCACGCGGGCAGTGCTGATACTGCGGCATGAGCAGAATCGCGCAGGTCATCGTGCTGGCGACGTACGCGGACGAGGCCATGGAGCCGCTGACGCGGGAGGACTCGCCGGACTGGCGCTTCAAGCCGCTCGACCTGTTCGCCGGCGGGTGGGTGATCGAGTTCCACGGGATGCGCCCGCGGACCGGGCTGCTGCGGCGGCTGGAGTCGCTGGCGTGGCCGCACCCGGAGAGCGTCCAGGTGCTGATCCACGACGAGGAGGACGACTGCTACGGGCTCTGGATGATGCGGGACGGCGTCCTGACCGAGGTGCCGGTCCCCGGTCACCGGCGCTACTACGGTCCGGCACCGACCGGCGACGACCCGCCCTCGCCGGGCTCCCTGTGGCGGCCGGACACGGCGGCGACGGCCGTCGCCGGCTGGGCCCGCACCACGCCCCAGGATCCGCGTCCCGCCTGGTGACGCCCGCCGGGCCGGGCGGTCCCGCGGAAAAGCGCGTGCCCGCACGGAACGGCCGGTGCGAGACTGCGGGCCATGAGCGAACCCGAACTCAGCGAGCTGGACTACCTCCGGGAGATCGCGCGCCTCGCACACGACGTGACCGTCGAGGCGTCCGCCGAGGACCGGCTCTCGTACGCGGAGGATCCGCAGGACGCGACGCCGTTCCAGCGCAGCGTCAACGCGCTCGCCCGGGCGGTGCGCTCGTACCACTTCGAGGGCGACGGCTGTGTGGAGGACCGCCCCCTCCTCAAGCTGGCCGCAGCCGCGGTCCTGAAGCCCGGGGCCATGCCGGCGGGGGCGGAGGAGGACTACGAGCAGGCGTGCGCGCGGTTCGGGGTGGAGCCCCGGGCGCTCTGGCACACCTGGGGCGAGGGCGGGCTCCAGGTGACCATGGTGGTGTCGGCGGTCGGGACGACCGAGGGGTTGTTCCAGAACTGGTCGCTGGGCCGGGAGTTCGACCCGGTGACACCGCTGCCCTCGCAGATCGCCCTCGTCCACCACGGCTGGACCGGCCCGATGACGTTCGCACCGCGCGGCCTCCGACGCTTCGGGCTCACGGGGACACCGCTGTCCTGACGGCCGCGGCGGGAGTCGGCGCTCAGCGCGCCGGGACCGGGCCGGGGACGAGACGGGGGACGAGACGGACGTAGGCGACCATGCCGAGGACCTCGACCAGCGTCTGCGTGACGACGACGGAGGCGGCGAGGGCGAGCGTGTCCGGCAGGGCGAGGGCGAGCGGGAGGACGACCAGGGAGTTGCGGGTCGC
This sequence comes from Kitasatospora sp. NPDC058032, assembly GCF_042885845.1. NCBI lineage: Bacteria > Bacillati > Actinomycetota > Actinomycetes > Kitasatosporales > Streptomycetaceae > Kitasatospora > Kitasatospora sp. NPDC058032. The sequence continues at coordinate 564,382 of NZ_JBHVRK010000001.1, forward strand.
GCCGGTGAAGACGATCGCCCGGCCGGCGCCGGTGCCGAGCCCGAAGAGGCGGGCGACGGCCTTGCCCGCGAACGCCATCACCACCAGGAACAGCACGTAGAACGGGACCATCCCGGCGACGTCGCCCAGGCTGTCGCCGAGCCTGGGGACCTGGGAGGCGACCACGGTCAGCAGGGTCGCGGCCATCAGCGGCACCATCGTGGTGCTCGCGGCGTCGGACACCCGCTGCCCGGCCGGGCGGCGGGCGGCCCAGGCCTGGAGCAGCCAGGCGAGGGCGAGCGGGACGACGATCAGGGTGAGGAAGGCCCGCAGGAACGGGGCGGCCTCGACGGTGTCGGCCAGCTCCGAGCCCATGAACAGGTAGAGGAACACCGGGAGCAGCAGCATCTGCGCCACCAGCAGCAGCGGGGTGGCGGCGAGCAGGCGGCGGCTGGAGCCGCCAGCCAGGCCCGAGAAGACGATGACGTAGTCCACGCACGGGCAGAGCAGCACCAGCAGCGCGCCGATGCGCACGGCCCGGTCGTCGGGCAGGAAGGTGAACATCGCGGCCACCACCAGCGGGGCGACGACGAAGTTCACCGTCAGCGCGGCGGCGAGGAAGCGGGTGTCGCGCAGTGAGCGCAGCAGCTCGGCGGCGGGCACCTGGAGGAAGGTGACGAACAGCAGGGCGCCGAGCACGGGGTTGATGGCGTGCTCCAGTCCGGGGGCCGCGCCCGGGGCCAGCCGGCCGAGCAGGCCGCCGAGCGCCATCGCGGCGAGGTAGATCGCCACTTGGTGCCGTTCCATCCGCTCGACGGGGCCGCCGCCGTCGCCGCTGCCGCTCGCCGGTTCCTGCTGTGACACTCCCACTGCTCCCTCGTGCGTCGGCGTCGGGCCGCCACGGTGGCGGGCCGGGGTTCATCCTCGCAGGTCAGGACGGTCGGGCCGGATGGGGCCAGGTCGGGCGGGTCAGGAGCCGTCGGGGCAGGAGGCCTTGCGGCGCTTCTCGAACTCCTTGGTATTCATCAGCTTGTAGTCCCAGTCCCAGCCGCCGGCCGCCCAGGTGCCGACGGGCAGGCCGAGCAGCACGTCGCCGGGGACGGTCACGCTGAGGGTGCGGTCGCGGGCGACCTCCACGGTGTAGCGCTTGTCGGCGACGACGCCCTCGGCGAGCGCGCCGTGCGAGGTCCAGCCGGGCGGCGGGTCGCCGAGGTCGACCTTGTCGGTGGCGGAACGGCCCTCGCGCGGGCGGACCTCCACCTTGTCCGTGCCGGGGAAGACCTTCACCCGGACGGCGTGCAGGCGCTCGTCGTGGCACAGGCCGGTGCGGACGACCACCCGGCCGGACTCCATGCGGACGCCGATCAGCTGCTCCTGCTTGGGCTTCGGCCCGCCGCAGCCGACCGTCGCCGTCACGGCGGCCGTCACCATCACCAGCACCGTTCTCACCCCGCACCGCCGCACCCCGTACCTCCTTCGCACCCACCCGATCGGACCCGACCGGACGATCCTGCCCCACGGGCCCCACCCGCCGCACAGGAGGGACCGGTGGAGGCGTTGCGGGGCGGGCCGTCGGGAGGGCAGCGGCCCGTGCCCCGAGGGGAAAGGGGCGCGCCCCGCACCGGGGGGACCGGTGCGGGGCGCGGGGTGGGGCGGGGTGGGGCAGGGGGTCAGCCGTCGTAGCGCAGGCCGTGGCCGAAGCGGAACAGCGGGTCGGCGGTGTCGAACGGGACGTCCGGGCGGCTGGCCTCCACGGCCGCCATCGAGGACGGCAGGTCGAACGGCAGCGAGCCCTGCGGGCGCTCCTCGCCGAACAGGAGCTTGGCGAACGCCTTCTCCTCGGCTCCGAAGTTGACCGTCAGCGCGGCGGCGTGGCCCGCGATCCCGGTCAGGATCGCCGGGCGGTCCAGGTACACGTCCACGACCGTCGGCACGGTGGCGCAGATCCGCCGCACGCGCTCGACCTCCTCGGCCGGGAAGTCCAGCGAGCCCGCGCGGAAGAAGGACTCGACGGTTCCCTCCTCCCCGCGCGGCTCGAACGGCGCCGCCAGCCGCAGCACGGCCACGTCCGCCTCCTCCGGCGTCGCGACCAGGGCCGCCCGGTCACCCAGGACCTCGGCGGACAGTCCCTCCGCGTACACCTTCAGCGCGCCGCCCGGGGCGAGCGGCAGGCGGGCCGGGCCGGCGTCCGCGTTGGCCAGCAGGACGAACGCGGCCGCCTGGGCGGCGAGGCCCTCGGCGCGCGCCCCGGCGGAGCCGACCAGCAGGTCGGCGGCGTCCTCGTCCAGGTAAGGCCGGTCGAACAGGCCGAGCCGGAACTTCTCGCGCAGCAGTCGGCGCGCCGAGTCGTCGAGACGCTGCTCGGTCACCTTCCCGGCCGTGACCAGGTCGACCAGCACCTGCGGACGGCACTCGCCGCCGAACTGGTCGACCCCGGCGTCCAGGGACTTGAGCATGCGCTCCTCGTAGGTCAGCTCCTCGACGCCCCAGAACTTGTCGCCGAGGATGGCCCAGTCGGTGCAGACGATGCCGTCGTAGCCGAGCCGCTCGCGCAGCAGGCCGGTGATGATCCCCCTGTTGAAGCCGAAGCCGACCTCCTCGTACTCGGTGCCCACCGGCATGCCGTAGTAGGGCATCATCTGGGCGACGCCGGCGTCGATGACGGCCTTGAACGGCGCGAGGTGGTAGTCGAAGTGGTCGCCCGGGTAGACCTGCTCGCGGCCGTACGCGAAGTGCGGGTCCTCGCCGTTCAGCTGCGGGCCGCCACCGGGGAAGTGCTTGGCCATCGCGGAGACCGACTCCGTGCCGACCTCCTCGCCCTGGAGTCCGCGCACGTAGGCGACGGCGAGCTTGGAGGTGAGCTCGGCGTCCTCGCCGAAGGTGGTGCTGATGCGGGCCCAGCGGGGCTCGGTGGCGAGGTCGATCTGCGGGTGCAGGGCGACCCGGATGCCGACGGCCAGGTACTCGCGGCGCACCGTGTCGGCCCAGCGCTCGACCAGTTCGGGCGAGCCGACGGCGGCGAAGCCCAGCGGCTCGGGCCACTGCGAGAACGGGCCGGCCATCAGGGCGGTGGCGGGGTTGTCGGTGAAGGAGTGGCGCGGGTCGCTGGAGATGGTGACCGGGATTCCCAGTGGCCGCTCCAGGACGGTGCGCTGGAGGGTGTTGTGCCAGGCCGCCAGGTCCCGCGCGCTGCTCGCCCAGAGGATGTTGAAGTGGTTGATGCGCCGCTCCAGGAGCTTCGCCATGGACGGCATGCCGAAGAGGCCGGGCTCGTCGAGGGCGGCGGTGTGGCCCAGCGGGTGGAACATCAGGCCGACCTTGTCCTCCAGCGGCAGGCGGCTCAGCAGGTCCTCGACGCGCTGGTCGACGGAGAGCGTCGGGTCCTGGTACGGGAAGCGGGCTTCGGTGCTCATGACGGGGGCCTTTCTCGGTGGTGCAGGGGGGCGGGGAGTCGGGAGGGTCAGACGGCGCTTCTGATCCTGGTCACCAGCAGCGCGCCGGCCAGGCAGAACACGGCGGCGAGGCCGAACCAGAGCGAGTAGCCGGCGCCGCCGAGCAGGGCGTTGCCGACCGGGATGACGACCACGCCGGCCAGGAACGGCGAGAGCGAGGCCGGCAGGGTGTTGGCGATGTTGAGCACGCCCAGGTCCTTGGCCGTGTCGTCCTGACTGGGCAGCAGGCTGATGGCGAGGGCGTTGTCGACGGCGAAGAACATGCCGGCGCCGATGCCGAGCACCGCTTCGAGGACGAGCAGGGTGCCGAGGCCGGCGTCGCCCAGGTACGGCGTGACGGTCACCACGGCGAGCACGGCCGCCATCACCAGGCCGCCGCCCATCACGAAGGGCTTGCGGCGGCCGACGCGGTCGGAGACGGTGCCGCCGACGACGCTGGCGACGACCAGGGTGGCCACGCTCAGGCCGTTGGCCAGGGCGTTGAAGCGCAGCTGCTCGCCGGTGTCGTCCATGCCGAACTCGGCCGCCAGGAAGAGCGTCAGATAGCCGGCGAGGGCGCCGTAGCCGAGCATGATGAGGAACTTGCTCAGCCAGGCCCAGCCGAAGTCCGGGTGCTTGCGCGGATCGAAGACGAAGGAGAGCAGCAGGCTGCGCAGGTTGAGCGGCTCGTCCGGCGGGGCGGTGCGGACGCGGTCGGGCAGCCGGGCGGCGAACCAGAAGCCGAGGACGACGGCGATGGCGGCCGGCACGGCGAAGCGCAGGAGGTCGCCGGGCAGCACGGAGAGCAGGACCGAGCCGATCATGATGCCGATCGGGGTGACCGCGCCGACGATGCCGGACACGCTGCCGCGCCTGGCCTCGGGCACGTGGTCGGCGACGGTCGCTCCGGCGGCGGCGAAGGCGACGTTGGCAGCGCCCTGGGCGGCGCACCAGGCGACCAGCAGCAGCGGGACGTTGGGGGCGAGGGCGCAGGCCACCAGGGCCAGGGCCATGACGGAGATGCCGCCGACGATGAACGGGCGGCGCATGCCGAACCGGGAGGCGCAGCGGTCGGAGAGGCGGCCGGCGAGAGGCTGGGCGACCAGCGCGAACAGGGCGCCGGTGCCGCTCACCAGCCCGAGCTGGGCGGGGGCGTCGTCCAGGCCCACGAGGTCCTGGATCTTGACCGACAGACCTCCCATGACGGGGGCGAGCACGGCCAGGTACATGCCGAACTGGCCGAGGGCCAGTCTTCGGACGAAGCCGTGCGGTGCCTGCGGCGCGGGGGTCGCCGCGGGCAGGGGCGGGGATTCGAGCATGGGGGAGCTCCTTGGAGGCCGGCCACGACGGCGGGGCGGAACCGGCCGCGATTGCGGGGGTCGCGGCGTGGGGCCAATTGCTACACACGTGTAGCTTTCTGTCAAGCAACCCTGCTACCGTTCCCCCATGACCACCTCAGGAGCCGGGGCCCGCGCCGGGGCCCGCGCCGGGACCGCCACGGCCGGCGGGTACGCCAAGGGCCGCGCCCGGCGCGCCGCGATCATCCACAGCGCCGCCGAGCACTTCGCGCAGCGCGGATTCCGGGCCGTGACGATCCTCGACCTCGCCGCCGCGTGCGACATCTCCCGGGCCGGTCTGCTGCGCTACTTCCCCGACAAGGACGCGCTGCTGCAAGCCGTCCTGGAGGACCGCGACCGGCTCGACCGGGAGCGCTTCCGGCCCTACACCCGGCTCGGCGGCGGCCTCGGCGTGCTGCGCGGGATCGTCGACCTCGCCGGGCACAACGAACTCACCCCCGGGCTCATCGAGCTGTTCGTCCGGCTCTCCGGCGAGGCGTCCGACCCCGAGCACCCCGCCCACGCCTACTTCGCCGAGCGCTACGACCGCATCCGGCGCGGCACCGCCCACGCCCTGCGCGAGGCCGGCGAGGCCGGCCACCTGCGGGCCGGCACCGACCCCGGGGACGCCGCCGTCCGGCTCACCGCGCTGATGGACGGCCTGCAGACGCAGTGGCTGTTCGACCGGTCCGTCGAGATGGCCCGCCATGTGCGCGAGGCCGTGCTCGCGCTGCTGAACGAGCGGGGCGCCGCCGCCTTCGAGGCGCTCACCCCGCCCGCCCTGCCCGACTGACCGTCAGTTCGCCTCCGGGCATGCGTGGTCGAGGATCGCGTCGACCTCGATCTCGACGAGCCACTCGGGGTCGATGAAGCGGGACACCTCCACGAACGTGGTGACCGGGCGGACGGCGGCGAAGCGCTCGCCGTGGGCGCGGGCGGCCTCGCGCCAGGCGGTCACGTCGGTGAGCATGATCCGCGTCCGGACGACGTCGGCCGGCCCGGCGCCCGCCGCCTTCAGCGCCGCCTCGGCGATGTCCAGGCAGCGGACGGTCTGGGCGTACACGTCGCCCACCCCGACCGTGCCGCCGTCGTCCCCGATCGGCGCCGTTCCGGCGACGGCCACGTGCGCGCCCTTGCGCACCGCGCGGGAGAATCCGATCTCCGGCTCCAGCGGGGAGCCGGAACTGACGTTCTGTCGATCTTCGTGTGCCATCGCGCCATCATGGCAGGGACCGACGACCGGACGGCGGGGCCGAGTGGGGCCGGCCGAGCACGATCGCGATCGCCAGGAAGACGGCGGCGATGCCGAGGAGTTGGAGCCCGGACAGCGTCTGGTCCTTGACGAGGTAGCCCAGCAGCGCCGCCGTCACCGGGCTGGCGAGCGCCAGGAAGGAGACCGTCACCACCGGCAGACGGGCCAGGCCCCGGAACCAGAGCAGGTAGCTCAGGACGGCGCCCAGACCGGCGAGGTACCCAAAACCGAGGACGTTGGAGCCGGTCAGTCGCGCGGGAAGGGGCTCCAGCGACAGCCAGCACGGCAGCAGGACCACGCCGCCCGCGGTGAGTTGCCACCCGGTGAAGGTGAGCAGGCCGACGCCGTCCGGGCGGCCCCACCGTTTGGTCAGGGTGAGGCCCGCGGCCATGCACAGCGCCCCGCCGACGGCGGCGAGCACGCCGGTGCCGTCGAGCGGGACCGCGCCCTTGAGGACGAGCAGCGCCACTCCCCCGGCGCCCAGGGCGCAGGCCAGCGCGCGCCGGGCGGTGACCGGCTCGCCGAGGACGGCGGCGGCGAGGACCACGACGAACATCGGCTGCGCGGAGAGGATCACGGCGGCGACACCGCCCGGCAGTCGGTACGCGGCGACGAAGAGCAGCAGGTTGAAGGCGCCGATGTTCAGCACGCCCAGCACCAGGGCGCGCCACCACCAGACGCCGGCGGGCAGTCGGCGGCCGGACGGCGACCGGCCGCCGAGGGCCAGGAGGAAGAGGCCGCCGGGCAGGGCCCGGACGGTGGTGGCCAGCAACGGCCGGTCCGGGGGCAGGAGTTCGGTGGTCACCAGGTAGGTGCTGCCCCAGACCGCCGGCGCCAGGGCGGTCAGGGCGACGGTGGGCGCGGTCGTCAGGCCCACGCGGTGTCCTTCGGGGTGTTGTGCTCGGTGCCGTTCACGTGACGCTCCTCTCGGCTGCACGGGCGCACGCAAGCGCGCCCCGGGGACGGGAGTTGAGGGGAAGGGCACCAGTCTCGCGCCGGGCGGATCGATGAGTCCAACACATGCTTGTCACCCGACGCATCGCGTATCACGATGGATCGATGGAGCTCCAGCAGATGCGGTACGTCGTCGCCGTGGCCGAGACGAACAGCTTCACCAGGGCCGCCCAGCGCTGCCTGGTGGTGCAGTCCGCGCTCAGCCACCAGATCGCCCGCCTGGAGAAGGAGTTGGGCGCGCGGCTGTTCGAGCGCACCAGCCGCCGGGTCCGGCTGACCCCGGCGGGCGCGGCCTTCCTGCCGGCCGCCCGGCAGTGCCTGGACGCGGCGGAACGGGCCGCCGCCGAGGTCGCCGCGTCCCTCGGGGAGGTGCGCGGCCGGCTCACGGTGGGGCTGATCCCCTCCGTCGCCGCCGTGGACATCCCCGCCGTGCTCGGGGAGTTCCACCGGCGCCACCCGAAGGTCCGGGTGAGCCTGAGCGTGGGCGCGAGCGACGACCTCGTCGAGCAGGTCCGGCAGGGCGCGATCGAGGTCGCCTTCCTCGGCATCCCCGTCACCGCCCGCCCCCGGGATGTGATGGCGCGGGAGCTGGCGCGGGAGCGGCTGGTCGCCGTGGTCGCCCCGGACCACCCGCTCGCCGGGGAGACCTCGGTGGACCTGCGGCGGCTGGCCCCGGAGGTGTTCGTGGACCTCCCGGCGAAGACCGCGGGCCGGGCCCAGTCCGATCTGGCCTTCGCCGCCGCCGGCCTCACCCGCGAGGTCGCCTTCGAGGTGACCAACGCCGACTACCTGGCACGGCTGGTCGGCGCGGGCCTGGGCGTGGCCCTGCTGCCGCCCTCGTACGTCGCGGGCCTGACGACCGGCATGGTCACGGTCGAGGTGACGAACGCGCCCGCCCGCGCCGAGTACGTGGTCTGGGGCCGGGAGAACCCCCACCCGGCCGCGGCCGCGTTCCTGGAACTGCTGGGCTTCGGTGAGGAGTGACCGGTGATCGGCGCGGTCAGCCCCGCATCGTCCGGGCCAGGTCCCGGCCGCCGCCCGGAGCCGGCCGGCCGTTACGGGGCGCGCTGCGCCCGGTCGGTTCAGAAGGAGGCCAGGCCGAGGGCTTCGCGCAGCGAGGCGTAGAAGACGCAGAGCAGCAGCCAGACGCCGAGGCCGGCGGTCACGGCGGCGAGGATCCGGCCGAAGCGGCCTCGCCGCTCCTTGGGGCGGCGCAGCTGCCGCACGCCGAGCACGGCCACCAGTACGGCGAGGGCGCCCAGGGCGTAGGCGAGCACGGGGCTCAGGCGGTGGGCGAGTTCGGCGAGCACGGGGCTCAGGCGGTGGGCGAGTTCGGCGAGCACGAAGGCGGCGGCCAGGGAGCCGGTGGTCAGCAGCGCGAGCAGCGTGCCGCCGACCACCTCGATGACCGCGTCCCGCAGGAACTCGCCGATCGCGTACAGGCAGCCGCGAACCGGCCCGTGCGGGGGGTCGGCCACGGGCGTCGGATCGCCCGGCTGGTGGACGGGTTTGCCGAGGTCAGGGGTGCCGAGGCTCTCGTCGCTCACCTCCACCACCCCCGTCGTCCCTCGCCCGTCGCCGCACGCTAACACGGGCGGCGGGGAAGGAGGAGGGGCGGATCGGGGGCCGGGGGTCAGGGACGGGGTGGGCGGTCGTCGAGGAGGGCTTGGCCGAGGGGGGTGAGGGTGTGGCGGACGCCGGGGCCGGAGCGTTCGGTGGTGAGCAGGCCGGCGGCGCGCAGGACGCCGGCGTGGTGGCTGGCGGTGGCGGCGGAGGTGCCGGTCCGGCGGGCGAGTTCGGCGGTGCCGGCCGGGTCGGCCGCCGCTCGCAGGGTGCGGGCGCGGGTCGCGCCGAGCAGGGCGACCAGTGCGCCGGCCGGCTCCTCCGCGGCGGCGGCCCAGACGGTCCGGTAGGTGGCGAGGTCGCGGGCCAGCGGGTAGTGCAGCACCAGCGGGTGCTCCGGGCCACGGTTGTCGGTCATGACCAGCGGCTCCGGCCAGAAAAAGGTGGGCACGAGCAGGATGCCGCTCCCCCGCAGCCGGATATCGGCGTCCAGCGGGCAGGGCACCGTCAGCACCGGTGACGCCCAGCGGATCTCGGGGTGCAGCGAGCCGAGCAGGCCGTCCAGTCCGGCGTCCACCGTGGCCAGCGCCCGCAGCGTCCGCTCGGTGTGGGCGGCGGCCAGCAGCTGCGACCAGTACGGGGCGACCGCGAAGGCGTGGTAGTCGCGCAGCCTGCGGTCCACCACGGCGCGCCACTCCCGGGAGCCGCCGTGCAGCTCCCGCACCCAGCGGGGCGTCCTCGGCCGCAGGTACTCCAGGACCTTCAGGTCCGCCGCCCACCGCCGGCGCGACAGCGACCAGGTGTGGTCCAGGCTGTCCGGCAGGCTGTCGGTGGCGGCGTGCAGGAACGCCTCCGGCGCCTCCGCCGCCCCGGCGGGCGTCGCCAGCTCGAACAGCGGCCCCAGGTGGGGGCGCAGGCGTTCGCGGGTCCGGCTGCGCCACCCCTCCAGCGCCACTCCTCCCACGTCGCGGGTCTGGACCAGCGACAGGCTCAGGACCGTCTCGGCGAGCGGGTCGGGTGCCCGCGCGATCCGGACCCTGGTCAGGTCGTCGTGGGTGAAGTGGATACGCAGCAATCCGGTCCCTTCCGTCGGCCTCCCGGCGGGGTTCGGCGACGTCCCGGCCACGTCCCCCACCGCTCCCTGCGGCCCCGGGCGGCCGTGAGCCCACCGTAGCCGCGACGGTCGGACGCGTAGGGCGCGTTGCGCGGCTCTGACCGGTTCGTGGCGCCGCCCGGACATTGCCCCGTCCGAATTCGATGCAGCTCGAACGGTTTTGGGACGAACTGCGGCGGTTCGTGAGACCGGCGGCCGGGGACGCCCGGACGCCGTCAGACGTGCGCGCCCGGGGCGGCGGTGGAGCCGGCCTGGACGCCCAGGGTGCGTTCGGCCTTGGCGACGGCGGCGCGGTAGTAGAGCGAGGCGAGTCGGGCGTCACCGGAGTCGCGCTGGAAGAAGCCGAAGGCGAGGGCGACGCCGCCGAGGCGTTCGATGCCGAGGAAGCCGTTGAGCCGGACGCCGGCGAAGGTGCCGTCGAGGCGGACGGCCGGGGCCTCCTTGCGGTCGCCGAGGGTGAGCGGGGTGACGGTGAAGGTCACGGCCTCGCCGGTGCTGTCGGTGAAGGTGAGGCTCCGGCAGTCGGCGAACGCGGCGGTCGCGGCGGCGAAGTCGGCGGTCAGGCGCTCGGGTTCCTCGGCGGTGAGCGACTCGGTGACCATCGGGTTGCCGTCGGGGCCGTCGAACTCGACTTCCTGGTGCGGGGTCCGGGACGGGCTGTGGGCGCCGGTGCGGTTCAGCAGGGCGCGCAGCGCGTCGCAGCCGGTCACCGGTGAGGCACCGGCGCCGGGTTCGGGTTCGGCCTCCGGCTCGGGCGAGGAACCGGGGTCGGGGGTGGATCCGGGGTCGGTGGGGACCTCGGTGAAGTCGGGGCCCAGCTCGGTGGCGGTCAGCAGGGCGGACCTGAGCTGGTCGTCGGTGGGCGACCCGGTGGCGGCGCGGACGGTGGTCACGGGCGCGGCCGGTACCGATCCGGCGGCGAGCTGGGCGGTGCCGAGGGTGAGCACGGTGGTGACGGCCGCGGCGGTGAGGGCGAGGAGAGGCCTCGGGAGAGACATGCGGCCCCCGATCGATGAGGTCGGACAGGGACAGGCGTCCAGTGTCCCACCGGCCACCGGGACCCGCCCGTCCGGCCGGCATCGCCGCAGGTCAGACCGTGTCCTCGGGGGTCGGCGGAAGGGTGGTGACGGTCTCCGCGAGCCACTGCACCCAGAAGGTCTCCAGGCCGATCCCGGCGCGCAGCACGGCGTGCTGCAGCGGGTCGCCGTCGCGCCGCTCCCCCGCCGGGAAGTCGCGCCGCTCGATCTCCTCGTAGTGGGCCAACCGCTCCCGGTGCAGGGCGAGATGACGGCGCAGCTCGACGTCCAGACCGGCCGTGCCGACCACCGCGGCGGCGCGCAGCCGCAGCAGCAGCGGGTCGCGGACCGGCCGGGGGTCGTCGGCGGCGGCCGTCCACCGCTCCAGTTCGGCGCGGCCGGCGGACAGCACCTCGTACTCCTTCTTCTGCCCGCGCACCGGCCCGGCCTGCGGGAGCGCCCGGATCAGGCCGGAGGACTCCAGCCGGCCGAGTTCGCGGTAGATCTGCTGGTGGGTGGCGGACCAGAAGAAGCCGATCGACTTGTCGAACCGCCGGGTCAGCTCCAGACCGGAGGACGGCTTCTCCAGCAGGGCGGTGAGGATGGCGTGCGGCAGCGACATGGCACCGATCCTAGGGGTGCCGATCTTGGGGGCCGCTGCCGCACGCGGGGCGGGGGGCGCTCAGGGCGCGGGGTTCGTGATCAGAGCGCGGCGGCGAGTTCGGTGCCCTGCTTGATGGCGCGCTTGGCGTCGAGTTCCGCCGCCTCGTCGGCGCCGCCGATCAGGTGCGGGGTGACGCCGAGGGCGCGCAGTGCGGCGTCCAGGTCGCGGCGCGGCTCCTGGCCGGTGCAGAGCACGACGGTGTCGACGGGCAGCAGCTGCGGCTCGCCGTCCAGGGTGAGGTGCAGGCCGGCGTCGTCGATCCGCCGGTAGTGCGCGCCGGCGACCATGGTGACGCCGCGGTGCTTGAGCTCGGTGCGGTGGATCCAGCCGGTGGTCTTGCCGAGCCCGGCGCCGACCTTGCCGGTCCTGCGCTGCAGCAGGTGGACGCGGCGCGGCGACGCGGGGCGCTCGGGGCGGGCGAGGCCGCCGCGCTCGCGGTAGTCCGCGTCGACGCCCCAGTGGCGGCGGTGCACGGCCGGGTCGAGGCTCGGCGCGTCGCCCGCGTCGGTGAGGTACTCGGCGACGTCGAAGCCGATGCCGCCCGCGCCGAGGATCGCCACCCGCTCGCCGACGGCGGCGCCGTCTCGCAGCACGTCGAGGTAGCCGAGCACGCTGGGGTGGTCGACGCCGGGCAGGTCGGCGGGGTCGGGGGTGCGCGGGGTGACGCCGGTGGCGAGCACCACCTCGTCGAAGCCCTCGGCGGCGAGCGGGCCCGCCTCCACCCGTGCGCCGAGCCGCAGTTCCACGCCGAGGGCGTCGAGCCGGTGGCGGTAGTAGCGCAGGGTCTCGGCGAACTCCTCCTTGCCGGGGATGCGGCGGGCGATGTCGAGCTGGCCGCCGATGGTGTCGGCCGCGTCGAACAGGGTGACCCGGTGGCCGCGTTCGGCGGCGGTGACGGCGCAGGCGAGTCCGGCCGGCCCGGCGCCGACGACGCCGATCCGCCGGGCGCGCCGGGTGGGGGCGAGGACGAGTTCGGTCTCGTGGCAGGCGCGCGGGTTGACCAGGCAGGAGGTGATCCGGCCGCTGAAGGTGTGGTCGAGGCAGGCCTGGTTGCAGCCGATGCAGGTGTTGACGGCCTCCGGGCGGCCCTCGGCGGCCTTGGCGACGAAGTCGGGGTCGGCGAGCAGCGGGCGGGCGAGCGAGACCAGGTCGGCGTAGCCGTCGGCGAGCAGCTGCTCGGCCAGCTCGGGGGTGTTGATGCGGTTGGTGGTGACCAGCGGGACGGAGACCGAGCCCATCACCCGCTTGGTCACCCAGGCGTAGGCGCCGCGCGGCACCGAGGTGGCGATGGTGGGGATGCGGGCCTCGTGCCAGCCGACGCCGGTGTTGATGACGGTGGCGCCGGCCTGCTCGACGGCCCGGGCGAGGCGGATCACCTCGTCGAGGGTGGAGCCGCCGGGGACGAGGTCGAGCATGGAGAGCCGGTAGATCAGGATGAAGTCGGGGCCGACCCGCTCGCGGACCCGGCGGACGATCTCGACCGGGAAGCGCATCCGGTTCTCGTACGGGCCGCCCCACTCGTCCTCGCGGTGGTTGGTGGCGGCGGCGGTGAACTCGTTGATCAGGTAGCCCTCGGAGCCCATGATCTCGACGCCGTCGTAGCCGGCGCGCCGGGCGAGCGCGGCGCAGCGGACGAAGTCGTCGATGGTCCGCTCGACCTCGTCCGCGGTGAGGGCGCGCGGCGGGAACGGGCTGATCGGCGCCTGGACGGCGCTGGGGGCGACCAGGCCGGGGTGGTAGGCGTAGCGGCCGAAGTGCAGGATCTGCAGGGCGATCCGGCCGCCGGCGGCGTGCACGGCGTCGGTGACGACGCGGTGCTCGTCGGCCTCCTGCTCGGTGGTGAGCTTGGCGCCGCCGTCCCAGGGGCGGCCGGCCTCGTTGGGGGCGATGCCGCCGGTGACGATGAGACCGACGCCGCCGCGGGCGCGTTCGGCGTAGAAGGCGGCCATCCGGTGGAAGCCGCCGGGGGCCTCCTCCAGGCCGACGTGCATGGAGCCCATGATCACCCGGTTGGGGAGGGTGGTGAACCCGAGGTCGAGCGGGCGCAGCAGGTGGGGGTAGGGCGCCGGGGTGCTGGCGGTCGTCGTCATCGGGGCGTCTCCTGGGGCGGGCGGGGGCGGCGGCCCCGGGGTTGTTACCACACGGTAGGGGACGCGGATCCGCCTATGCAACCAGTTGCATAAGTGACCCGGGGAACACCGACGGGCCCCGCCCCGGGACTTCCACTGACGGATCATCAGTTCACGCCGTATCGTCGGAGGGGCGACGGACAGGGTCAGCGGGACTCCGGCGAGGAAGGGGGACGGCCGTGCGGGGTGGATCGGTGGCGGTGGTCGGCGGCAGCATCGCGGGGTGCGCGCTCGCGCGGGCGGCGGCCCGGGGCGGCGCCGAGCGGGTCACCGTCCTGGAGCGCAGCCCGGGCCACCTGGAGGACCGCGGGGTGGGCCTGTGCATCCTGCTGGACCGCTACCGGGAACTCGTCCGGGCCGGCCACATCGACGACGGCATCCGCCACCACCCCGTCACCGCCCGGCACTGGGTGGCCAGGGACGGCGAGGGCTCGCCGCGCGGGCGGGCGCTGTGGGTGCAGCCGATGGCGATGCACTCCTACCACTGGGGCGTGCTCTGGCAGGGTCTGCGCGAACGCACCCCGGAGAGCGTCGAGTTCCGCCCGGGCACGGCCGTCACGGCGGTCGGCGGCTCCGACGGCGCCGGGCCCGCCTGGGTGGAGACGGCGGCCGGCGGGCGTGAGGAGCACGACCTGGTGGTCGGCGCCGACGGCCACCAGTCGGTGGTGCGCACCGCCGTCTGCCCCGAGGCCCGTTCGGAGTACGCCGGGTACGTCGCCTGGCGGGGCAGCTTCGACGCCCGGCTGCTCGACACCCTCCCGGGCGGCGCGGCCCGCTGGCCGGAGCAGGAGGTGATCACCGCCTGCTACCCCGGCGGCCAGGTCGTCCTCTACCGCATCCCTGGACTGGACCCCGGCTCCACCCTGGTGAACTGGGTCTTCTACGCCCCCGCGCCCGCCTGGCTGCGGCGCGCCGACGAGGACTCCGACCCGCTCGGCTTCCCGGTCGGCACGCTCGACACCGCCCGCCACGACGAACTGGCCGAACTCGCCGAGCGCGTCCTTCCGCCGTACTGGGCGGGCGTCGTCAACCTGACCCCGGTCGCGCGGATCCTGCTCCAGCCGATCCACGACCTGGAGACCCCGCGGCGCACCGCCGGCCGGCTGCTGCTCGCCGGCGACGCCGCGACGCTCGTGCGCCCGCACACCACCAGCGGCGCGGCCAAGGCGCTCCAGGACGCCTGCGCCTTCGAGGACGCCTGGCGGGCGGCCGACGACTGGGCCGAGCTGCTGCCCGGTTACGACCGCGAACGCGGCGCGGCCGGGCGGGCGCTGGTGGACCTCAGCCGCCGGCTCGGGCGGGCGCAGGTCAGCGAGGCGCCGGACTGGTCGGCGATCGACGAGCCGGGCATGGTCGCCTGGTGGAGCCGACAGCTGGGCGCCACGGGCGGGTTCGGCGGCCTGGCGCTGGGACGGTAGGCCGCAACGCCGCGAACCACCGGTCGGCCACCGGGCGTGGACCCGCTCGGTCGACCGCCCGGTGGCCCGTCGTTCCCCCGTCGGGTCAGACGTTCACGCCGTAGTCGGTGGCGATGCCGCGCAGGCCGGAGGCGTAACCCTGGCCGATCGCGCGGAACTTCCACTCGGCGCCGTTGCGGTAGAGCTCGCCGAAGACCATCGCGGTCTCGGTGGAGGCGTCCTCGGTGAGGTCGTAGCGGGCGATCTCCTGCCCGTTGGCCTGGTTGACGATCCGGATGAACGCGTTGCGCACCTGGCCGAAGTTCTGGAACCGGGCGTCCGCGTCGTAGATCGACACCGGGAAGACCACCTTGGCCACCTGCGCCGGGACGGCGTCCAGGTCGACCTTGATCTGCTCGTCGTCGCCGTCCCCGCCACCGGTCAGGTTGTCGCCGCTGTGCTCGACCGAACCCTCGGGGCTGCGCAGGTTGTTGAAGAAGACGAAGTGCTGGTCCGAGACCACCTTGCCGTGCGCGTTGCAGAGCAGCGCGCTGGCGTCCAGGTCGTAGTCGGCGCCGGTGGTGGTGCGCACGTCCCATCCGAGCCCGACGATGACCGCCGTCAGCCCCGGCGCCTCCTTGGTCAGCGAGACGTTGCCGCCCTTGGCCAGCGAAACTCCCACGATTGCCCTCCTCGGTCGCTCTCCCTGCCAACGAATCTACAGCACTGTAGAGATCACGAGCATCCGTCACCCGACAACCGCCGGGACACGCCGCCGGAAGACAGGCAGGGCCCGCCGGATCGGCGGGCCCTGCTGTCACTGCTCCGTACTGCTACGGATCCTTCCTAGTCCCGGTCCTCCTCCACGAGGGTCCGTTCGATCCTTCCGGAGAAGACGTCGCTGCCGGCGTCGCGGAGCCCGTGTGCGGTGAACCGTCGGGTGAAGTCGTCGTGGGCGACGACCTGGCCGAAGGCGTACGCGGGATCCCCGAGGTCGGGGGCGCAGTCGGCCAGGCCCAGTTCTGCCATCCTGGCCTCGACGAAGGCCGACCAGGCGGCCGGGTCCTCGACGTAGAAGTCCCAGCGCCCTTCGACGCTCAGCCGAACCGTGTCGGGGTCGACCGGTTCCGCCTCCTCCGGTTCGCCGTCCTCGTCCGGTTCGCCGTCCTCGTCCGTGGCGAAGAGGTCGTTGAACGGGTGTCCCCACCCGTTGTGCTCCATCACCGCCATGGCATAGGCCCGGGCGGCCGCGCGCACCGCCTCCCCGGCGGCCACCGCGTCCACCGGATCCGGATCGGTTCCGGCCATGACGGACGCGTGGCGTTCCAAGGCCTCGCTCAACAGCCCCACCGAGTGCTGGACAGCGGACATGATCACCTCTTCCTGTTGTGCCGCTTCGTGGGCTTCGGCGTCTTGCGGGGCTTCGGAGTCTCCCACCTGAAGTGCTCGGTCCGCGCCAGCTGCCCGTTGGAGTTGAAGTAGTCGACGTGCACGTGCGCATCGGAGTTGCACGGGCCACGGAACCTGCACCGCCCGCCGCGCATGGCGGTCGCCAGGGCCGCGTTCACCGCCTCGCCCTTGCTCTTGAACTTCTTCGGGTGGTCGAAGTCCTTGTCCCGCTTGTACGCGGCACGCGGCACGGCCCTCGGGCAGTTGTGGACCAGCACGACCGCGCCGTCGGCCTCGACCAGGAAGGTGTGGATGTTCGCGACGTTGAGGTTGTAGACCAGCTGCCCGGCGACGTCGCCCAGGTCCGTCACGGACTCGACCGCCGTCAGCGTGCCGTCCGGCGAGACCAGCTCGTCGCCGGCCTCGACGGCCACGGCGTCGACCCAGCCCTTGCCGTCGACCCGGATCGGGTGGTTCGCCGTGGCCAGCAGCGCCGGCGTCACCGCGTTGTCGTCGGTCTCGATCCGCACCAGGTGCCTGGTCCCGTAACCGACCATCGTCTCCAGCACGGGTTGAGCCGTCGTCTCGCCCGTCTCCGGGTCGGTGGCGAGGACGTAGTCGTCGGGCTCGATCTCCTCGATCGGGACCGAGCTGCCGTCCGCCAGCACCACGCGTGTCCCGGGCGCGAACGAGTTTCCGATGGTGCACGAGGTGGCTTCCGGCCGCCGGAACACGTTCTTCGCCGCCGATGCCGCACGCTGCACCCGGGTGGCGGCTCGTGTGGTCTTGACCGCGGTGACCGCGGCCTTGACCACGGGGCCGGCGCCGACCGTGGCGGCGACCGCCGTCACGGCCATCTCGGCGGCCTTCTCCCAGTTGCCGGTGGCCGCGTAGGACACCGAGGAGACCACGGCTGCGACCGCGCCGATCGGACCGGGGACCACCGTGGCCACGACCTCGGCGACCTTGGCGACCACCTCGACCGTCTTCTTCAGCCACTTGGGCATGCCCCAGTTGCCGTCGAGGTCGGTGCAGTTGACCGGGTCGCCGGTGCAGTAGTCGTAGGCACTGGCGTTGCCGCCGGGCATCGGGTCGATCTGCAGGAAGCGGCCCAGGGCCGGGCTGTAGAGGCGGGCACCCATGAGGATGTCGCCGTCCTGGGCCTCGGCCGAGCGCTGCTTGCCGCCCAGCCAGCCGTAGCGAACCGCTTCCTGGCCGTCCTGCGGGATGCCGAACTCGTCGAAGTCCAGCACGACCGGCTTGGTCAGCGCGGTGTCGGTGGTGATGACGACCGAGCCGAACAGGTTGGTCAGCTGGAGCTGGACGTCACCGGTCCTGCCGGTCGTGGCGACCAGGTCGCCGTCCGGGCCCGAGACGTTGCGGGTCAGGGTGCCCTGGGTGGTGTCCTCGATCGTCCAGCGGACCTCGTCGCCGTCGTCACCGTAGTGGTTCAGCTTCGACGTGGCGTTCGCCCAGGTACCGTCGGCCTGCTTCTTGCTGGTGGTGAACGCGGTCAGGCGGTGGGCGGCGTCGACGGCCCACTCCTGCTTGGTGTCCCCCTTCTCCTGGGCGGCCACGCGGTCGTTGGCCCAGTAGGTGTTGGTCGCGCCGGTCGCGGTCTTCACCGTGCGCCCGAAGGCGTCGTAGACGAAACCCGCGTCCGTGAGACGGTCGGCACTGTCGTACGTGTGGTTCTCCGCCGTGGCACCGTCCGCACTGCACTGGCCGGACGCCCCCTTCGGGGACGTCGACTTCGACAAGCGGTTGGAGTGGGCGTCGAAGGCGTACTGCCGGGTGACGCAACCGGTGGCGACCGTGGACTGCTCGGCCTTCACCAGCCGGCCGAGCCGGTCGTACTGGTAGGAACGGGTGGCGGTGGAACTGGTGTCCTTGGCCACCTGGTCCTGGGTGGAGATGTCGGCGCTCTGCGCCCAGATGACCTTGTTGTCGGAGGTGCGGGTGTAGGTGCGGCCGGTGGCCTCGCCGACGGCGTTGGTGGTGTCCTTGCGGACGATGCCACCGGGGTAGGTCTGCTCGACCAGCTGGCCGTCCGGACCGTACTTGGCGGTGAACTCACCCGCGACGCTGTCGTTGACCGAGGTGACCAGCCCGCGCGGCTCCTTCGCGCGGTCGTAGGTGTAGGTGCTGAACCCGGTCGGGTCGGTGACCTTCACCGGCTTGCCGAACTTGTCGAACTCGCTGGTGGTGGTGCCGCCGTCGGCGTCCGTGTAGGAGATCAGCCGGCCGAGCTGGTCCAGCACCCGGGTCAGCGACTTGCCGCCGGCGGTCGTCTTCACGATGTCGCCGGTCGCCGGGTCGTACTCGGTGGTGACCTTCGGCAGCGCCTTGCCCTCGTCCGAGGTGATCTCGGTGGAGGTGATGCGGTCCGCGCCGTCGTAGGTGGTGACCGTCTTGCGGGACTTGCCCGCGTTGGTCTCGGTCGTCTCCTCCGGCTCGTTGAACGGCGAGTAGCGGGTGACCCGCTTCACCGGCAGCGTGGTCGGCATCCGGGTCGCGTCCGCACCGGTGATCGCACCACCGGGCATCGTGACACAGGCCAGGCCCGCCCACTCGGGACGGTTGCCGCACAGGGCGTCGTCCGGGTTGACGCCGGCGGTGTAGAACACCGCCTTGACCGTGCCGGCGTCCGCGCCGTTGGAGCCCGGCTTGCGGGACTCCACCGCACGGGCGTGGGCGTCGTACTTGACCGTGGCCGTCAGCTTGGCGCCGAGGGCGTCCGTGGTGACCGAGGTCGCCACCTTCAACGCCCACCCGGAGGCCCCGCCGATCGGCGCGTCGAAGCCGGTCCTGGTGACCCGCAGCTCGACGTCGTCGGCGTAACCCTCGATCCGGGCACCGTCGGTGGCGGTGGTGACCAGGTGGTACGCCTGGCCGTCGGGCTTGTTCTCGTCGTAGGTGTTGGTGTTGTGGTCCCGCGCCACCACCGAGGTCCCGGCCAGGAGGGTCGGGTTGACGGTGGTCTTGGTCAGCGTCACCGTGTCCAGACCTGCGTGGAAACGCTCGCCGGTGCTGGCCGTGTTGGTGCCGGTGACGGTGAGCTTCAGCTCGTGGTCACCGCGCGCCAGGTGGATCGGCGTCCCGACCGCGTACGGGGTCACCGCAGGGTCGGCGGAGTACTGGTCGATCGGCTGGCCCAGGTTCTGGCCGTCGATCGCGAACTGCACGATGCCGTGGTCGTTGTACCTGGTCTGCTGGCCGGAGAGCAGGTAGTCGCCCTCCTCCGGCACGCTGACGCGCAGCGCGACGAAGCCGCCCGCGGCGGTCCCGCGCACGCTCAGCTGAGCGCCACCGGACCAGAGCAGGCCACAGCAGTTGTTGTCGACCTGGACCGGCACCGAGGCACCGAGCTGCGGCAGCTTCTCGGCCTCCGAGGTGACGGCGACCGGCGCGGTCTGGCCGTTGACCTGCTCGGCGAGCGAGGCACGGTAGACCGGGCCGAGCGTCTCGACGACGTCGATGCCGTCCGCGCTGTAGGTGGTGCGCGAGTCCAGGAGCCGGGCCCGGGACTTGGTGATCTCGGCCTTGCGCGCCTTCTGCTCGTCGGTCAGGTTCGCGGCGAGCAGGTCGGCCGGGATCTGGGGCAGGCCGAGTTCGGCGGTGAAGCGGTCGGCGTCCGGGTGGGTGCCGAGCGCGATCGCGCGGTTGGTGGCCTCCAGGGAGCGGACGACGTGGCCGTAGCGGTCGTACTCCTTGGTGTCGATGTCACCGCCGGGGGTGATGGACGGGCTCGCCGTGTTGACCTCGTTGCCGTTGGCGTTGAGGTAGTGGACGGCGGCCTGCTTGTAGCCGTCCTTGCCGGGCTTCGCCGCCGTGGCGGTGTTGGTGCCCGGGTCGTCCTCCGGCCCGAAGACGGCGGTGGCGTCGGTGGGAGCGTCCAGCTGCGCCCAGGTGAGCGCCTCCGCGCCGGACAGGTCGTACGGACCGCCCGCGCCGCGGGTGAGCGGCACGTCGTAGACGACGTTGGTCGCGACCTCGCCGTTGAGCTGGTCCTTGCTGCCCTGCGCCAGGGCCGCGCGGCGGACCTTCAGCAGGCGCCCCGGGTCCTGGTCGGCCGCGGCCTTGCCGTAGTCGAAGTTCCACGGCAGTTCGCCCGCGGCACCGATCTTGGTGACCCGGCCGTCCGCGTCGTAGCTGTACGTGGTCTTCAGCGGCTGGGCCAGACGCGGGTCCCAGACCTGCACCAGCCGGCCGCGCTCGTCGTACGCGTAGTGCGCGACCTCGACGGCCTCCTGCTTGGACGTGACCGGGTTCCACGACCAGACCTTGACGGCCTTGACGCGGTCCAGGTAGTCGCCCGGCGTCGTCGCGGTCGCCGTGGTGACCTTGGCGTACTCGTACTCCATGACCTCGCAGCCGCGCGGCAGCGGGTCGACGGAGCAGTGGTTGGCGTCGTCCACGCCCGGCTCGACCGACGGGATGACGCGCTTGACGAGCGAACGGCCGTCGGCGGTGTCGTACTGGTACCGGGTGGTCGAGGACGCCTCGGGACCGGTGTCGCTGATCACCTGGTAGATGCTGGAGCCGGCCTGGCGGGCGAAGACGGTCCTCGAACCGTCGAGCTCGCTCAGCTCGTAGGTGGTGCCGGCGGTCTGCACGTCCCAGATCTGGTTCGGACCGCGCCAGCAGGACCAGATGGTGCCGCCCTGGTAGGCGTCCAGGCACTTGGACGACTGCTGGTTGACGACCTGGCCGTCGGCCAGGACCTCCCACTTCTGGTTGGTCCCGCCGTTGCAGTCCCAGAGCACGACCCGGCTGTTGTCGGCGGTCACGCCCCAGGGGTTGTCCAGGCACTTGCCGAGGATCTGGAACCGCTGCTGGTCGTCACGGGTCCACTGCTGGTTGGCGCCACCGGTGCACGGCGCGCTCTGCAGCACGGCTCCGTTGCCCGCGGCACCGCCCGGGACCTCCAGGCACTGGCCGGTCGCGGACAGCACGAGCGCACCGCTGGTGGCCGGCACGGCCTTCAGGGTCAGCGACTCGGCGCCCGGCTCCGGGAAGAAGGTGCCGTCGTTGCCCTTGGCGAAGGTGATGGAGGTGTCGTCGTTGCTCTTGATCTCGACCAGGTCGGACTGCGGGAACGACAGCGAACGGTAGTCGGAACCCGCGCCCGCGTCGGAGCCGCCGGCCCACTGCGGACCGAACGGAGCGACGATCTCCTTCAGCGACAGGTCGTCGAAGAAGACCTCCTTGTCCGGTGCGGCGAAGCCGTTGATCAGCCGGAACCAGGCCTCGGTGGCGTCCTTGGGGACCACCATGTCGACGGTCAGCTGCTGCCAGCCGTCGGTGAACGACGCCTTCGGCGACAGCACGTCCGTGTAGCCGGTGGGCGTGCGGTGGACGCCGAGGATGCGCAGGCCGATGTCGGCGCGGTCCGGGTTCAGACCGGTGGTGCCCGGCACGTAGATCCAGCCGGTCAGCCGGTACGTCT
Organism: Kitasatospora sp. NPDC058032; assembly: GCF_042885845.1. Lineage (NCBI taxonomy): Bacteria > Bacillati > Actinomycetota > Actinomycetes > Kitasatosporales > Streptomycetaceae > Kitasatospora > Kitasatospora sp. NPDC058032. The sequence goes on from NZ_JBHVRK010000001.1 coordinate 586,056, forward strand.
TCCCCGGCTGCATGTTCTGCCCGAGGCTGTACCCCGGGCCGATCTCCAGGTAGGAGTTCACATTGCCGTTGGGCTTGACCAGCAGCGAGTCGGTCGAACTGTCGTGACCGCGCACGGTGGAGCGGCTGATGTCCGCCGGACCGGCCGTGAAGCCGGCCGTGTCGGTGCTCACCTGACGCTGGTTGGCGGTCAGGCGCTCGCCCTGCGGCTGCCAGCCCCGCCCGAGGTCGCGCGAGGAGGCGGTGCGGCTCACCGACATGCCGAACTCATTGGCGTCGGTGGCATCGGTCGAGAGGTCACCGGTCAGCAGGTTGACCGAACCCGGGCCGACCGAGGTGGCGGCCGCGCCGTCGGCGTTGCGGTCCACCGTGAGGGTGTTCCAGACGGTGGCGTAGCCCTCGCCCGAGCCGTCCTCGGGGAACAGCTTGGCGCGGACCTGGACGACGCCGCCGACGTTGCCCAGGGTGTCCAGGACGTTCCAGTTGGCGTGCGGGCCGAGGTCCGCGAGGCGCGGCTTGTCCTCGGTCACGGCCGTGTTGTCGGCCTTGGTCAGGTTGGTCCGGGGCACCGTGTACTCGGTGGTGCCGGGGCCGCGGCGGTACTCGTAGACGACCCGCTTGAACTGCGCCTGGGCGTCCACGGCCAGCTTGACGCGCTTGGCCGCCTGGGTGCCGTTCACCGGCGAGCTGATGCCCGCCTTGCCGACCTGGAAGGTGTAGACCGTGGGCGGGGAGAGGTTGCCCGCGCGGTCCTTGGCCTGCACGCTGAGCACGCGCCGGCCCTCGGTGGTCGGGGTGATCGACGTGGTCAGCGCCGCCGTGGCGTTGACGGTGACCGGGGTGCCGCCGTCCAGCGTGTAGACGTAGGCGGTCAGGTCGTCGGTGCCGGCGGCCGGGGTGAAGGTGAACGAACCGGCCTGGTTCGCCGCGCCGTGCCACAGCGCGTCCGACGGGTAGTCGGCGGAAGTGACGAACGGTGCGCCCGGCTTGACGGTGTCGGCGATCAGCGTCGTGCCGGTCCAGCCGGAGCGTGCCTTGCCGTCGTCGAGCATCGCCCAGATCGAGTACTGCACGCCCTCGTCGAGCCGGGCGAGGCCGTAGTCGGACGGGCGGACGGTGGCGATGGCGCCGTTCGGGGTGACCTTCGGGATGCTGCCGATGAAGGTGCCGCCGCGCCACAGGTCGAAGTAGACCGTGACCTGGTCACCGTCGACATCGGCCGCCTGCACCTGGAAACGCGGGTTGGCGTCCGAGGTGTACGCCGGGTTGCCCGGCTGCGAGGGCTGCACCTGAACGGCGGCCGGGGTCGTCGGCACCGTGTTGTAGGTGACCGAGATGTACGGCGGGTAGTCGCCCTCCGCGGAGTCGAACTTCTTCCAGGAGAGGCTGCTGTTCTCGTCCGCCGCCTTCAGCAGGAAGCCGTAGTCGCGGTAGCCGAACTGGGCGAAGTGCCGGATCATCCCGGTGACGTCGGCCTTCGCCCACACCGAGCCGTCACCGGCCGTGCAGGTGTGGCTGTCGCCGCCGTCGTTGTCGTAGGTGTCGTTGGACGTCGCCCAGAGGGTCTCGCCCTGCGGCATGGTGTTCCACCGCATCCACCCGGCCGCGCCCGGCGCGTTCCAGACCTCCCACTGCTTGGCGACGCAGGAGGAGGAGTGGAAGTTGTACAGGTTGAGCTTGGCGTCGATGATCTGCTTGCCGTTGAAGTCGGCACCCGGGATCGTCAGGAACGAACGGGCCTTGGTCGACCCGTCGTAGCTGCCCAGCTTGAGGAGATCGGCCGACGAGTTGTCGCTGTTCTCGTTGTTCTGGATGTAGGTGTCGAAGGTGGTGACGACGTCGACGACCGGGTCGATGGTGACCGGGTACTGGGTCTTCGTGTCGGTCAGGAAGGCCGCGTCCGGGGTGAACACCAGTTCGGTGTCCGCGCCCTGACCGCGCACCTCCATGGTCACCGGCGCCCGGTTGAGGTGCTCCTGCGAGGCCTCGTCGAGCGCGGCGTCCCACATCACGGGGGCGGGGATCCTGACGGTCTGCTGGCCCGTGGCCTTGTCCAGCAGTTGGATCGAACCGTCCGGCTGCGGGGCGACGGTCAGGCCGGTGGTGTCGAGCGGGATCGTGATCGTGCCGGTCTGGGAGACGGCGGAACGATTCTTCACGATCAGGAACTGCTCGAAGCCGGTCCGGGTCGCCTGAAGGACGAGGTCGACGCCGGGGCGGGCGTCGACGTAAGTCGCCTTCTTGCCCTCCAACTTGGGCTTGGGCAGCTTGCCCAGCCAGCCGAAGGAGATCTGCTGGTCACCGGAGCCGATCGTGACCAGCGGGCGCTCGGCCGGCTTGGTCTCGGGAGCGGCCGGAGCGGCGGGCTGGTCGGCGGCGCGGGCGGCGCTGCGCGAGGCGTGCTCGGTGGGCGCCGGAGCCGGGGTCGTGGCGGGCGTCGTGGCGGGCGTCGTGGCGCCCGGCAGGCTGTCGCCCACCGTCACCCCGGCGTCGCCGCCCTCGAACACCAGGCCCTCGGGGTGCGCCTTCGGCGCCACCTTGCCGTCCGCCGTCTGCACCAGCGTCGTGTCGACCGGCACCCACGCGTCGCCGACCTTCATCCGCAGCGGACCGGTGGCCCGCTCCGAGGTCAGCGTCCCGTCCGGGTTCGCCCACAGGGTGACGAACTCCGTCCGGGCCTTCGTGACCTCGATCCGGCGCCCCTGGAGACGGGCCGACAGCAGCGCCGACGCCTCGTCGGGCGCCTCGGTGGCGGGGGCCGCCGGCGCGACCGGCGGCGTCTGCGGCGCGACCCCGCCGGACCGGGTCGACGCCAGGGCGTCGGCGACGACACCGGTCTGCACGAGCAGACCGAGCGTCAGAACCGTTGATATTCGGCGTATCCAGCGCATGGAAAAGGCCCCGCCGGTGGAACCGGACGAGGCCAAGGACCGTCGTTTCATCAAGACTCTCTCATAGGTGACACCTGTTCAGTTCGTTCAGAACCTTAAGGAACCTCTCATCTTCAGCGGACATCCAGGAACCTCCCAGGATGACAATCAAGTAACGGATCGTCGACGCAGCGTTATTACGTGCCGCTTTCGCAGCAATTGAGCCGACTGCGCTCTTCATGCGCATCATCCCGATTCGGACGGGCCGGCCGACTACGTCAGGTACGGCGACTCGAACTCGTCGACGTTCAAGCCGGACGCCCGGACATCCCGGACGGCCTGCTCCGGCTCGGCCGCGAGGCCGATGTACATGTAGAAGTCGTAGCCGATGTGCACGAAGAAATCACCGTCACCGAGGAATCTGCACCAGACGAACTCCTCCCGGAGCACCGACCTGATGAGCTCGATCGCCTCGTCGAGCGCCAGCCATTCCCCATCCGCGACACGCTGCCACCATGGACTCCCGGGATGGACCTCCAGCCCGTCGACCCGCAGCCCGGCCACCCCCTGCACCTCCGCGAACCGCCGAACGGCCGCGAGATACCGCTCCTCCGTCGCCAGGTACTCCACCTCCGTGAGCACCTCCCCGCCGAAGCTCAGCCCGATGTCGGAAATCGCCGTCCACGCCGGCGCCGACCCCTCCCGCTCCTCCGCCGAATACTTCACCACTCTGAACTGGAACATCCGCCCTCTCCCATTCCTCAGAAAACCCGCCACTCTATCGACCGCCCCCCTGCCCCGGACACACCTCGGCCGCGGAGAGCGCGCTCTCCGCGGCCGAGGTCTTCATGCGTCCCGGGCGGCCTTCCCGGTCGGGATCCAGAATGCTCCGGGTTCGGGGCGGGTCGGCATCCGATCTTCGAACCGTCCACGGCGGCCCCGGCAGAGGTCCGGAAGGTTCCGTCGACCTCCGCTCCCCGCCTGAACGTGATCGTCAGTTTCTGCAGCCCAGTTCGGAGAGCTCTCCCCGCCAGAAGCCGATCAAGTCCTCGCGATTCCCGCCGTACGCATACACGCGACTGCGGTACAACCAGGAACCTGCGGAATCGTCGCCAACGCGCTCGCGTCGCCGGCCTGCACCAGCAGACCGAGTGTCAGGACGCCGGGCATCCGGCACATCCAGCGCGATGAAAATGCGCCGCGCCCGCGGACGCGGACGAGGCTCGGGAGTGTGGGTGGCATCGACCCTCCCGAACTGTCGCCAAAGAGCTTGAGCAGCTTATTCGGAGTCGAGCCACAACCTCTCACCACCAGCAACCTCTCAGGATCCGTTCAGGTGACGATCAGAAAACACATTGAATGCGCTTTGCGGCCCTGTATTACTTTGCACATAAATGGAAGAGTTTGACTAACCTATTACCTATTCATGTGCTTCCAGATACACCGATTGCCTGGCCGTAGACTGGTTGCGTTTCCGCCGGATCCGCCGGGAGGTCCCCCATGCGTCAGCGGCACAGCTTTCACCTCGACCGCAGCGGCCACTCCGTCACGGTCAACGTCCGGTCCGGCTGGATCACCGAGACCGAGGTGCTGGTGGACGGCAAGGAAGTGGCCTTCCACCGGGTGCACGGTCACGGGGTGTATCCGCTCACGCTCGCCGCCCAGCTGCCCGGGCTGCCCGAGGAGCCGGCGCAGCCGCTGGCCGTGCGGCTGGAGCGGACCGGCGTGGCCGAGCGGCCGCTGCGCTGTTCGCTGGAGCTGAGCGGGGCCGTGCACCCGATGGCGGAGCGGACCGAACGCTGAGGGCTCAGCCCGCCTGCGCCACGATCTCCTCGACGGCCGCGCGCGCCCGCTCGGCGTCCGCCGGGACGAGGCCGATCCGGGTGCGCCGGTGCAGGACGTCCTCGGCGTCCAGCGCGCCCTCGTGGGTGAGCGCGTAGGCGATCTCGGCGCGGCTGACGTCGATCCCCTCGGCGACCGGCGCGCCGTGGCCCGCGCCCAGCGACTCCTCCCCCGCCGCCAGCACCTCGCGCGCCGCGCCGCCGTGCCGGGCGAGCAGCGAGGCCGCGGCCTCGCCCCCCTCCGGCAGCGGGCGGCTGTCGCGGTGGTCCGGCGCGCCGACCAGCGGCAGGCGGGCCGTCCAGCAGGCGCGGGCGGGCAGGCCGCGCAGCCGGACGGCGGTGTCCACGGCGTCCTCGGCCATCCGGCGGTAGGTGGTGAGCTTGCCGCCGACCACGGTGATCACCCCGTCGGGGGACTCCAGCACGGCGTGCCGGCGGGAGAGGTCGGCGGTGGCGCCGTCGCCGGTGTCGATCAGCGGCCGCAGTCCGGCGTAGGCTCCGAGCACGTCGTCCCCGGTCAGGGCGGTCTCCAGGGCGGCGTTGACGGTGTCGAGCAGGAAGTCCAGCTCGGCTGCGGTGGGCTGCGGCTCGTCGGGGATCGGGCCGGGCGCGTCCTCGTCGGTGAGGCCGATCGCCACCCGGCCGAGCTGCTGCGGCAGGGCGAAGACGAAACGGCTGGTGGAGCCGGGGACGGGCACGGTGAGCGCGGCGGTGGGCCGGCCGAGCGCGGCCGCGTCGACCAGCAGGTGGGTGCCCCGGCTGGGGCGCAGCCGGATGGACGGGTCCACCTCGCCCGCCCACACACCGGTCGCGTTGACGACGGCGTGGGCGTCGAGGCGGAACGATTCGCCGGTCAGGGTGTCGGTGAGCCGGGCGCCGGTGCCGGTCACCTGCTCGGCGCGCACCCGGGTCAGCACGGACACCCCGTACTGCGCCGCCGTTCGGGCCAGCGCCACCACCAGCCGTGCGTCGTCGACGAGTTGGCCGTCGTGCGCGACCAGCGCGCCGGACAGCCCGGCACCGCGCAGGCCCGGCACCAGGGCGCGGGCCCGTCCGGCGTCCACCTTGCGCACCCGCGGCAGCAACCGGCCCGGGGTGCCGGCGCTCAGCCGCAGCGCGTCGCCCGCGTGGAAGCCCGCGCGGACCAGGGCGGCCTGCCCCGGCTTCATCAACCCGTCGAGCAGCGGGACGAGTTGGGGCAGCGGCCGGATCAGGTGCGGGGCGGTGCGGGTCATCAGCACGCCGCGCTCGACGGCGCTCTCCCGGGCCACGCCGATCCGGCCGGAGGCGAGGTAGCGCAGACCGCCGTGGACGAGCTTGGAGCTCCACCGGCTGGTGCCGAACGCGAGGTCGCGCGCCTCGACCAGGGCCACGCAGAGCCCGCGCGCGGCCGCGTCCAGGGCGACGCCCGCGCCGGTCACGCCGCCGCCGATCACCAGCAGGTCGATCGCCGGCCCGGCGGCGAGCGCGTCGAGGTCCAGCTCCCGGCGGCGGGCGGTGAGTCGGGTGGTCCCGGCGAAGGGCCCGGCGGTGGTGGTCATCTGCGGCCTCCGTGGCGGTCGGTCTGCTGGCGGTCGGTCTGCTGATGGTCGGTCTGCTGACGGTCGGTCTGCCGGGGGTCAATCCGTCGGCGGTCGCGAGGTTACGGCGCGAGGTAGCCGTCGAGGGCGCGGGCGAGTTCGCGCCGCCAGGCCGCCTCCGACAGCAGCGGGGCCACCATCCGGTGCGACTGGACGGTGGACTGGGCGATCAGCAGCACCATCGCGGCGAGTTCGACCGGCTCGCCGGCCCGGATCGAGCCGTGCCGCTGGCCCTGGGCGATGCCGGCCCGCAGCGCCTCCAGCAGCCCGCGCTGGCTGGCGCCCAGGCGGTCGACCACGTACTCGAAGAGCGTGTCGGAGTCGGCGGAGCGCAGCAGCGCGCCGAGCACCGGGTGGTCGCGCAGCCGGACGGCCACCTCGACGACCCCGTCGACAAACGCGGCCCGGTCGGTGCCGGTGAGCCGGACGGCGTCCCGGGTGGCCGCGATCTCGCGGGTGAGCAGCGCGCCGATCACCGCCCGTACGTCCGGCCAGCGCCGGTAGACGGTCGGCCGGCTCACCCCGGCGCGGCGCGCGATCTCGGCCAACTGGGTGCGGCCCACGCCGAATTGGACGATCAGGTCGGCGGCGGCGTCGAGGATCGCGTCATCGGTGCCGCGCTCGCGATAGTGCTCGTTACTACTTGACATGATGTGTAAAACTGTAACGCATGACCCCCGAGAAGCAAGCGGCGCCGGCCGGTGCGGCCGCCCTGCCGCTCCCCCCGATGAAGTGGGACGCCTGGGGCGACCCTGCCCTCGCCAAGGAGCTGTCCGCCGACGTCAAGGGCCTGCTCGCGGCCGCCCTCAGCGTGACCGGCGACGCCGCCCCCGGGCCCGACGCCTCGGAGGTCGTGCTGCGGCCCTCCGCCCTCACCCCCGACGACCTCGCGGCGCTCGCCGCCGCCGTCGGCGAGGCCCACCTCAGCACCGCCGACGCCGACCGCCTCCCCCGGGCCGGCGGCAAGTCCACCCCCGACCTGCTGCGCCGCCGCTCCCGCGAGCCGCAGGACGCGCCCGACGCCGTCGTGCTGCCCGGCGACGAGGACGAGATCGCCGCGCTGCTCGCCGTCTGCGCCGAACGCCGCATCGCCGTCGTGCCGTTCGGCGGCGGGACGAGCGTCGTCGGCGGGCTCGCCCCGGAGCGCGGCGCCTTCGCCGCCGTCGTCTCGCTCGACCTGCGCCGCCTCGACCAGCTGCTCGACCTCGACGAGACCTCCGGCGAGGCGCTGCTGGGCGCCGGCCTCACCGGCCCGGCCGCCGAGGCCCTGCTCGCCGAGCGCGGCTTCGAGCTCGGCCACTACCCGCAGAGCTTCCGCTTCGCCACCATCGGCGGCTTCGCGGCCACCCGCTCCTCCGGGCAGAACTCGGCCGGCCACGGACGGTTCGACGAGATGGTGCGCGGGCTGCGCGTCGTCACCCCCGCGGGCGTGCTGGACCTCGGCCGCGCCCCGGCCTCCGCCGCCGGCCCCGACCTGCGCGAGCTCTTCCTCGGCTCGGAGGGCACCCTCGGCGTGATCACCGCCGTGCGGGTGCGGGTGCACGCCCTGCCCGCCGTCAAGGCGTACGAGGCCTGGTCGTTCCCCGACTTCACCACCGGCACCGCCGCGCTGCGCGCCGTCGAGCAGCAGGACACCGGACCGACCGTGATCCGGCTCTCCGACGAGGCCGAGACCATGGTCAACCTCGCCATGACCGAGAAGATCGGCGGCGAGCCCGCGGTGAGCGGCTGCCTGGCCGTCACCGTCTTCGAGGGCACCGCCGAGCAGGTCGCCGCCCGCCACCAGCTCACCCGCGCCGCCCTGCTCGCCGCCGGCGGCAGCTCGCTGGGCGAGGCGCCCGGCCGGGCCTGGGAGCACGGCCGGTTCAACGCCCCGTACCTGCGCGACGCGCTGCTCGACGCGGGCGCGCTGTGCGAGACGCTGGAGACCGCCACCAGCTGGCAGCAGTTGCCGGCGCTGCGGTTCGCCGTCACCGCCGCGCTGACCGAGGCCCTGCCCGGTTCGCTGGTGCTGTGCCACATCTCGCACGTCTACCCGACCGGCGCCTCCCTCTACTTCACCGTGGTCGCCGCGCTCGGCGAGCAGCCGCTGGAGCGCTGGGCCGCCGCCAAGCAGGCCGCCGGCGACGCGATCGTCCGCTCCGGCGGCACCATCACCCACCACCACGCCGTCGGCACCGACCACCGCCCCTGGATGGCGGCCGAGGTCGGCGAGCTGGGCGTGCGCATCCTGCGCGCCGTCAAGGCCGAGCTCGACCCGGCCGGCATCCTCAACCCGGGCAAGCTGATCCCATGACCGACCGGAGAACCATCGCCCGCGTCGTTCTCCTCACCAACCCCGCAGCGGCCGCCGGCCACGCCGAACCGGCGGCCCGCCGCGCCACCGCCCGCCTGCGCGCCCACGGCATCACCGTGGACGCCCGGGCGGGCGCCTCCGCCGCCGACTCCCTGGCCCTCGCCCGGGCCGCCGCCGCCTCAAAGGACTGCGACGCCCTGGTCGTGGTCGGCGGCGACGGCATGATCAACCTCGGCCTCCAGGCCGTCGCCGGCACCACCACCCCCCTCGGCGTCGTACCGGCCGGCACCGGCAACGACCACGCCCGCGCCCACGGCCTGCCCCGCAACGCCCCCGAGGCCGCCGCCGACGTCATCGCCGCCGGCCGCACCCGCACCGTCGACCTCGGCCGGATCACCGCCGCCGACGGCACCACCCGCTGGTTCGGCTCCGTGCTCGCGAGCGGCTTCGACTCCCTGGTCAGCGACCGCACCAACCGGCTGCGCTGGCCGCGCGACCGGATGCGCTACCACCTCGCCATCGCCGTCGAGTTCGCCAACCTGCGCCCCCTGCCGTTCCGGATCACCCTCGCCGACGGCACCGAGATCCGCCGCGACCTGACCCTCGCCGCCGTCGGCAATACCAGCAGCTACGGCGGCGGCATGCTCGTCTGCCCCGGCGCCGACCCCGCCGACGGCCTGCTCGACGTCACCCTCGTCGACGCCATGCCGCGCCGCCGCATCGCCCGCTTCTTCCCGACCCTGCTGAAGGGCACCCACATCCACCACCCGGAGGTGACGACCTACCGCACCCCGTCGCTGCGCCTCAGCTCCCCGGGCATCACCTCCTACGCCGACGGCGAGTTCATGGCCCACCTGCCGATCGAGGTCACCGCCGTCCCGGCGGCGCTCCACCTCCTCGGCCCGATCCCCTGAGCACGGCCCGCTGGAACGGGGGCGGCGGGGCGTAGCCGTGGTCGAGGACGTAGTGGATCATCAGGGTCGGCGCCGCGAAACCGCCGCCGCCGGCCCCTCGGACGTGGATCTCGGCGCTGCCCAGCAGCGTCGAACCGGAGGCGGCGTGCGGGTTCTCCACCGTCAGGTAGGACCCGCCGCAGAACGGGCACGTGTGCACGCCGCGCGTGACGTTCACCGGGTCGGCCGCCAGCCGCAGCAGACCGTCCACCAGCTCGACGGGGACGTCGCCGCGCCGGTACGGGTGGGAGTCGTCCAGCCAGCCGACGTTCACCAGCTCGGGCCACAGGTCGTCGTACACGTAGGGCGAACCGTCGGGGTAGTACGGCACGACCGCCTCCGGGGCGTCATGGGATCACGGAACCGGTCCACCGTACCCCCGGGGGGTGGGGGCGGGCAGGGGCCGGGATCAGTAGACTGGCCGCCCTCAACTCCGTCCGTCACCAGGCCTTATGGGGGGCGCTCGTGGACGTGCACATTTCCGTGACCGGTGGGGAGACCGTCGCGGAGGCCGAGTCGCTGACCGACTGGCTCCGGGGGGAACCCGAGCTCCGGGGCGTGACCCTGACCGGCCGTCCGCCCGGGCCCGGGGAGATGGGGTCGGTGCTGGACACCGTCTCCGTGGCCCTCGGCACCGGCGGGGGCCTGTCGGTGCTCGCCTCCTCGCTGCGCGCGTGGTTCGCGCAGCCGCGGCGCAGCGACGTCCGGCTGAAGATCCGCCGCCAGGACGGCACGGTCGTCGAGATCGACGCCAAGCGGGTGCGCGCCGGGGAACTGGAGGCGATCCTGCGCACCGCTCTGGACGGCACCGACGCCGAGCAGGCCTGACGTGCCGCTTCCGGATCCACAACGGTCCCGGATCGTGCTCGTCGGCGCGAGCGACTACACGGACCCGGACCTGCCGGGCCTCCCGGCGGTCCGGCGCACCGTCACCGACCTCGCCGCCCACTTCACCGACCCGGACCACGGCATCGTCCCCGAGAAGCACTGCACCGTCCTGCTGAACGAGGGCAGCCTGCCCCGGATCGGCCAGACGCTGCGGGACGTCGCGAGGGCGGCCGAGGACCTGCTGCTGGTGTACTTCACCGGACACGGGCTGATCGGCGGCGGCCGCCACGACCTCTACCTGGCGCTGTCCCACAGCGAGTACGAGTCACCGGAGTTCAACTCCCTCGAGTACGACAAGCTGCGCGCCACCGTGCTCAACAGCCGCGCCGCCACCAAGATCATCGTGCTGGACTGCTGCTTCTCCGGCCGCGCCGTCACCGGCACCATGGCCGGCAGCGGCACCCCCATCGCGCAGCTGGAGGTCACCGGCACGTACGTGCTCGCCTCCTCCCCGCGCGACCAGGTCTCCCTCTCCCCACCCGGCGAGGACCACACCGCGTTCTCCGGGCGGCTCCTGCGGCTGCTGCGCGAAGGCATCGTCGGCGGCCCGGAGGAGCTCACCGTTCTGGAGCTCTACAAGCGGCTCGCCACCACCATGCGGGCCGAGAACCTGCCGGTCCCGCGCAACCGGGGCACCGAGAACGCCGACCAGACCGCCCTCGGCCTCAACCGGGCGTTCGCCGCCACCGCCGCCGCGGCCCTGCGCGAGCGGCAGGAGGAAGCCGACCAGCAGGCCCTGGGGGGCGACTGGGCCGGCGCGGCCGAGGCCCTGCGCGCCGTGGTCGACGAGCAGACCCGCATCCTCGGCGCCGAGCACGAGGACACCCTGATCTCCCGGCGCGCGCTCGCCCACTGCCTCGGCGGGGCGGGCGACCCGGCGGAGGCCGCCCGCCTGCTGCGCCCCCTGCCCGAGGTCTACGCCCATCTGCACGGCAAGGACCATCCGCAGACCCTGCACACCCGGCAGTTCCTCGCCGTCAACCTCGGCGAGTCCGGCCACCGGATGGAGGCGGTCGCCATGCTGCGGATCCTGCTCGCCGACCGCAGCCGCGTCCTGGGCGGCGAGCACGTCGACACCCTGCGGACGCGGCACATGCTCGCCCGCAATCTGGCGCTGTCGGGCGCCCGGGAGGAGGCGGCGGCCCTGCTGCGGCAGTTGATCGCGGAGCGGGACCGCACCCTGGGCTCGAACCACGTGCACACGGTCCGGGCCCGGAAGGACCTGGCGGCACTGGAGGGAGGTGCGCGAGGTGTCTGAGCGGTTCACCGACCGTGCGCACCAGGCCCTCGTCCTGGCGCAGCAGGAAGCCAGGCACCTGAACTACCTCCGCGTCGGCACCGAGCACCTCCTCCTGGGCCTCCTGCACGAGCAGCAGGGTGTGGCCGGCCAGGCCCTCAGAGCACTGGGCGTGTCGCTGGAGAACGCCAGGAAACAGGTGCTGACCGTCTCCAAGCCCGCCCTTGTTCCCGCGCTCGGGCACATGCCGTACACCCGGAGGGCCGCGGCCGTCCTCCATCGCTCGGCCGAGGTGGCCACCGGCCGCCGGCACTACGAGATCGGGACCGAGCACCTCCTCCTCGCCCTCCTCGACGAAGCGGAAGGGGGTGCGGCACGGACACGGGCGGCGCTCGGTCTGGACGGGGCCAGGGTGTTCCAGGAAGTCATGCTCCGTCTGGAGGACCGGGTCACCACGACGGCGCCGGCCGCCCTGGAGTGGGCCACCCGCAACCTCACTCGCGAGATGGCCGAGCGGTCGGCCACCACCGTCCTCGGACGGCGTCCGGAGATCGAACGGATCCTGCAGACCGTCGCCCGGCAGAGCCGCAACGTCCCGCTGCTGGTCGGGGAACCGGGGGTCGGCAAGACGAGTACGGTCCTCGGGCTCGCCCGGGCCGTGGTGACCGGGAACGTCCCCCGGCCGTTCCGCGACCGGACCGTCCGCCTGCTCGACGTCGGCGCGCTCTTCGCCGACCCGCAGCACCACGGGCGGTTCACCGAGCTGATGGCGGAGCTGGTCGGCGAGGTCCAGCGGACCACGGGTCTCGTCCTGTTCCTCGACAACGCCCTCGCCACCGTGCACACCCGCGAGGGCCGGACGACGGCACTGGCGTTCTTCCGACCGGTGTTCGGCAGGCCGGGCGTCTCCGTGGTCGCGGCCGCCACCACCGCCGAGTACCAGCACTGGGAACGCGACTCCGGGCTCGACCGGCTGATCCAGCTGCTTCCGGTGACGGAACCGCTCCCCGCCGAGGTGCTGGCGATCCTGCGTGACGCCGGGCGCCGGCTGACCGAGCACCACGGCGTGGGGATCACCGGCGAGGCGCTGGAGGCCGCCGTCCGGCTCGCCCGCGGCCATCAGCCCGGCCAGGTCCTCCCGGGGGCCGCCGTCGACCTGCTCGACGAGGCGTGCGTGCGCGTCCGGTCCGAATCGATGGCGGCCGGGACAGCGCCGACGGTCACCGGGGCCGTGGTGGAGGAAACGGCGGCCGGGGCGTACGCCTCGCTGCACCTGTCGGCTGTCTCCCCGCCGGTCCCGCACGACCCGTCCGTCTGGTCGATGAGCTGACGTCGCACCGGAAGTCGGCCGGTCCGACTTCCGGTGCGGCGCCGACGGCTCGGCGGCCGTGCTACCCCAGCTCCAGTGCCTCCCAGTCGAACGCCTCGCCCCACCCGGGCGCGCGGCGGGCCCAGGCGGTCATGGCGGTGATCACCGGCTCGGGGGCGTCGAGCAGCACCTGGAAGTGCCGGTCGGGCCCGCCGTCGCGGTGCTCCAGGGTGTACTCCCCGTCGCCCTCGTGCCACACCTGGACGTAGACGTCCGGCTCGTCGGGTATCCGCTCGACCACCAGGAAGCGGTCCTTGCGCCCCCCGATCCGCCGCACCAGCCCCGCCAGCTCCTCGGCGCTCACCCGCGGGTGGGCCTCGTCGTCTTCCGTCCGCACCGTGATCTCCAGCATGACCGCAGATCCTGGCACAGAGCACTGACACCCGGCCGGGCCCTCACGTCCGGGCAGGCACCTTGTCCTTCTCCGGTGCGCCCGCCCGCGCGGACGGCCGGCCGTCGACCGGTCGCGCGCGCAGCCGGTACAGGGCGGCGGCCGTGCCGAGCAGGGCGGCCAGGGCGCAGAGCCGGACCCGCCTCCTCGGCCGCATCCGCCCCTGAGCGGCCGCTTCGGTACGGTGGGGCGCATGGGTGTGACGCGGACGCCGCGGGGGCGGTGGGTGGAGGAGGGGTTGCGGGCGCTCGCGGGGGGCGGTCCCGAGGCGGTGCGGGTCGAGGTGCTGGCACAGGCGCTCGGGGTGACCAAGGGCGGCTTCTACGGGCACTTCCGCAACCGCGAGGCACTGCTCGCCGAGATGCTCGACACCTGGGAGCGGACGGTCACCGACGACGTCATCGAGCGCGTCGAGGGCGAGGGCGGGGACGCGCGGACGCGGCTGGACCACCTGTTCGTCATCGCCGCGACGCCCGGGGACGGGCCCGCCACCGGGGTGGCGCTCGATCTGGTGATCCGCGAGTGGGCGCGCCGCGACGAGGCGGTGGCCGAGCGGCTGCGGCGGGTCGACGACCGGCGGATGGCGTACCTGCGGTCGCTCTACGGGGCGTTCTGCCCGGACCCGGAGGAGGTGGAGGTGCGCAGCTTCGTGTCGTTCACGCTGCGGATCGGCTACCACCTCATCGACGTCGACCACGGCGGACGCACCCGGGCCGAGGTGATGGCGCGCACCCGGGACTGGCTGCTGCGGTAGCAGCGGTCCCTGGGTCCGTCACGGCCGGGCCATCGCGGCTGGGCCGTCACGGCGTCGGGAACAGCCCGTCCAGGTGGCGGGCAGGGCCTGTCCGTCCCCGGATCCCTTGCGGCCGGTCAGACACCTCGCCGTGCCGTCAGGTCGCCGGCGTCGATCGCCGCGAGGAGCGCGGTGTGGTCGGCGGCGGTCCGGTCGGCGTACTGGAGGGCGAAGTCGGCGACGGCCTCGGCGAAGGCGTCCGAGCCGCCGAGGTAGCCGGCGATGGCGATCCGGTCGCCGGAGCGGGCGTGTGCGCGGGCCAGGGCGCGCCCGCAGAGGTCGGCGTAGACGCGCAGGTCGCCGGGGGTCATCCGGGCGACGTCGGCGGAGCCCTTCATGTCGCGCAGCTGACGGCCGTAGAAGTGCCGGCCGGCCGGGCCGGTGGTCCAGCCGAGGAAGATGTCGCTGGCGGCCTGCAGCAGGCGCTGGCCGGTGACGACGCGCTGCCCGCCGTGCACCACCGGGGCCTCGGCGGCCGGGCGGGCGGGCGGCAGGTGCTGCTCCAGGACGGAGCGCCCGGCCTCCTTGATCTGCAGGAACAGCGGGTCGCGCGGATCGCGGCCCTCCAGCAGCAGGATGAAGCAGCGGGTGCCGACGCTGCCGACGCCGACCACCTTGCGGGCGACGTCGACCAGTTGGAAGCGGTCGAGCAGCACGCGGCGGTCCTCGGGGAGGGTGGCCCGGTAGTCGCCGAAGATCTTGCCGACCCGGCGCAGTTCGTCGCGCGGGAGGGGTTCGAGCAGCGGCGGATCGCTGACGATCCGGCGCCGGCCCTCCTCGTCCGTCCCGGTGAGCTTGCCGAAGGCCTGCAGGCTGGTCCGCCGGCGGGCCTTGTCGAGGGTGGCCTCGACGCGCTTGCGGCGGCCGGGCTTGCGGACCAGCGGGAAGACTTCGGCGGCGGAGATCCGGGTGTACCAGACGTCGAGTTCGCCCAGCCCGGCG
Organism: Kitasatospora sp. NPDC058032; assembly: GCF_042885845.1. Lineage (NCBI taxonomy): Bacteria > Bacillati > Actinomycetota > Actinomycetes > Kitasatosporales > Streptomycetaceae > Kitasatospora > Kitasatospora sp. NPDC058032. The sequence goes on from NZ_JBHVRK010000001.1 coordinate 601,215, forward strand.
AGGCCGCGCACGGCGAGGGCGTAGCCACGCACGGCGGTGAGGGCGGCCCGGCGGGCGTTGTCGTCGCCCTGGCCGTTGTCGCGGGCGGCGACGGCGACGCTGGCGGCGAGCCGTTTGACGTCCCACTCGAAGGGGCCGGGGTAGGTCTCGTCGAAGTCGTTGACGTCGAAGAGCAGCGTCCGCTCCGGGGAGGCGTACACGCCGAAGTTCAACAGGTGGGCGTCGCCGCAGAGTTGGACGGTGAGGCCGGTCTCGGGGACGGCCGCGAGGTCGGCGGCCATGACGGCGGCGGAGCCGCGCAGGTAGGCGAACGGCGAGTCGGCCATCCGGCCGTAGCGGATCGGACCGAGGTCGGGGAGCCGGTCCTCGGCCTGCCGGGCCAGGACGGCCAGCGGGTCGGGGCGGTCGGCGGCGGGGATCCAGCGGCCGTGGGCGGAACGCGGGATGAGCTCGCGGGCGGCCCGGCCGCGCCGCCGGCGTTCGGTCGGACTGGTCATGGCGCGACTCCTCGACGTACGGTCCGGCGGGCGGGCGGGCGGACCGGCAGGCGGCCGCCTTTCCCGTGACGCTAGGGCAGCCGCCACCGGACGGCACGTCGAAGCGCGGGGGGGCGGGCGGGTGGCGCGCCCCCGCGCCCCCCCCCCAGGGTAAGGGGGCCCGCGGGGCCGGGGGGGGGCGGGCGGCCGACGGTACCGCCCCCGCGACCTGACCCCACAAAGC